>NZ_CP022754.1:0-356250 GCF_002257605.1 Parabacteroides sp. CT06
GTGCGAAAGATTTATCCGAGGAGAAATCGCAAAGCTTGAGTGCTTCGGTCGATTTTTACCATCGTTTTAAGAATGGTATCCAGTTGAACTTCTTGGTGGAAGGTTTTTACACCAGCTTAAGTGATGTGTTTGTCTTGGAAGATATCGGGAAAGATGAGCAAGGCAATCTGATTAAGGAACGTCGTAACGGTTCCGGGGCGAAAGTGATGGGATTAACCTTGGAAGGAAAGTCGGTGTTAACTTCATGGCTATCTTTGCAAGCGGGCGCTACTTTCCAGCGAAGCCGTTATAAAGAGGCCGAGAAATGGAGCGATGACGAGAATGTGCCAGCCGAGACAAAGATGTTCCGTACGCCGGATATCTATGGTTATTTTACGGCTACTCTCACGCCTTTCAAACGTTTCACGGCTTCCCTGTCGGGAACCTATACGGGAAGTATGTTGGTGCAGCATTTGGCGGGATATATACCTTTGGATAAGGCGGTGGAGACTCCGGATTTCTTTGATATGAATATCAAGCTTGCGTATGAGTTCCCGCTTTACAAAGAGCTGAAACTAGAAGTAAATGGGGGCGTGCAGAATCTGTTCAACGCTTACCAATCCGACTTTGACCAAGGTAAGAACCGGGATTCCTCCTATATCTATGGCCCGGCTAGCCCGAGAAGTTATTTTGCCGGTGTAAAGATGAGCTTTTAATCATGTAATGCCCTTTGAAAAAACATGTACGTGTTTTTTTGAAGGCAAAATAAATAAAAAGACAGTGTTCCCAAGCGTATGATCGCCCTACGGAAACACTGTCTTTTTTATGGGATAAATCGGGATGTTTTATTTAACGAACGGAGCGGCTTGCAAATAGGCGGCGCTCTTCTCTACGCCCTCGAACTGGGTACGGCCTTTTTTGTCACCTTCCAGTTCCACGTAGTAGCCGAGGATACCGATCTCGTACGCTTTTTTGAATATATTCGGGAAATTCATCATACCGGAATCACCGATGATCCAACGATCCTTGATGTGCAATAACTTAAAACGATTCGGATAATTCTCCATCCATTCCACGGGATCTTGCTGCCCCATAACGGCCCAATATACATCCAACTCGAACATAACCTTATCCGGATCGGTATTTTTCAGGAATAACTCCTCGATATAAGTACCCTTAGGAGGTGCCCACGGATTCGGGTTCTGTTCCGGTTTCTCGCCGGCTTTCAATACCCGTTTGAACTCATTGCTGTGATTATGGTAGCCCCATAGGATTCCCGCTTTCTTCGTGATCTCTCCGGCACGGTTGAAGATCTCCGATACTACTTTGGCGTCATCCTCGTTTTCGATACGGGGTAAACTCGGTTGTACCATACAACTAACACCTAGCTCGGCATGGATATCGGTTGCCTTTTTCCAGAACTCGTCGAATTTGGGCATATTCTCTTTCGTGTACTCACGAAGAGAAGGGGTCAGGTGTGAGCTACTGATTCTCAAACCGGCATCATCCACCATTTTCTTATAATCCTTGGAGGCGATGAATGTCGTATTTTTAGGATTATAATCACCGAATTTACCAGTGTCTTCCCTATATCCGAAAATCTCCAGATCGGTATATCCCGCTTTTGCCAATCGGTTCAATCCGTTAGGCATATCTTGCAGTAACTCCTGTCCGAGCGAATAGGTTTGCAACCCCATCTTTTTCCCGGCGGTTGCCGAGGATATCGCATCCGTGGCGGGTATGGATCTGGTGGGATTTGAAGCCATTACTTTTTGGCTGGCTATGCCCCCTAAAGTAAGTAATGAAATGTTTCTCAAAAATGTTCTTCTGTCTGTCATGGTGATAAAGAATTAAAATTAAACATCTGTTTCTCGCAAATATAGTTAACCTTTTTGAAGTTTATTAAGAAAATGTCTCTCAAAAACTTGCGATTGGGTTTAAATAGATTTAAAATTTGACATAACTCAATTTTACGAACTTACTCCATACATCCAATTACCTGAATAAGGGGATTGTTTGGTATACCTCCGTGGATTTTTAATGTGATTTTACCCATTCTTAGGTATTGTGGGACGGTAGTCTCTGATCGTAACTTTGCAGCGTTTTAAATAACATAATTGATTAAATGATGATGAAGAAAATCAGAGGGCTTTTCCTCTCCTTTTTACTGTTGCTTATTTCCATCTCGGCTTTTTCTCAACATAAAACAATGATATCGGGTAAAGTCCTGTCCACGGAAAAAACAACCGTGGATTTCGCTACCGTTTATCTAAAAGGTACGAATTACGGCGGGACTACGAATGAGGAAGGTATCTATCATCTTCAAGCTCCCGCGGGAGAATATACATTAGTAGTATCGGCTATCGGATATAAGACGGTAGAGAAACCCGTGAAACTGATGCGTGGGGAACGGACAAAGATGAATGTGGTAATCAGCCCTCAAGCTACGGAGTTGGATGAGGTGGTTGTCGTTTCTAATGGCGTGACCCGGCTCAAGCGTTCTGCGTTCAATGCCGTGGCCCTCGATACGAAAGCCTTGCAAAATTCAACCCAGAACTTGAGTGAAGCCTTGGCTCAAGCGCCCGGAATGAAGATCCGGGAGTCCGGCGGTGTCGGCTCGGATATGCAACTGATGATGGATGGATTTACCGGCAAGCATATCAAGATCTTTATCGATGGGGTTCCGCAAGAAGGTGTCGGCAGTTCTTTCGGACTGAATAACATTCCGGTGAATTATGCCGAGCGTATAGAGGTCTATAAGGGTGTGGTACCGGTGGGTTTCGGAACAGACGCTATCGGAGGTGTTATCAATATCATCACCAAGAAGAACCGGAACAAATGGTTCTTGGATGCTTCTTATTCATACGGGTCTTTCAATACGCATAAATCTTATGTGAACTTCGGACAAACTTTCCGGAGCGGACTCACGTATGAGATCAACGTTTTCCAGAATTATTCGGATAATAATTACTATGTGGATACTCCGGTGAAGGACTTTACGACCGGAGCGATCAATAAGAAAAAGATCGAGCATGTGAAGCGTTTTCATGATACGTATCATAACGAGGCCGTTATCGGGAAAATAGGTTTCGTGGATAAGAAATGGGCGGATCGTTTGATGTTTGGGTTTACCTATTCACATATGTATAAAGATATACAGACGGGCGTACGCCAAGAAGTGGTGTTTGGCGGCAAATATCGGAAGGGATACTCGATCATGCCGTCGTTGGACTATCGCAAGCGTGATTTCTTCGTTAGGGGCTTGGATGTGGTATTGACGGCGAATTATAATAAGAACATGACGAACAATGTAGATACCTCTTCCTATGAATATAATTGGCGTGGCGAGATGCGTCCGCTCCGGATGCCCGGTGAGCAATCTTATCAGAACACCCGGTCGGATAATAATAACTGGAACGGAACCTTAACAGCTAACTACCGTATCGGTAAGGCGCATACGTTCACGTTCAATCACGTGATCAACGCGTTCCGGCGTTCGAATCAGTCTCTTTTGAACGAGGACTCGGAAGCGAACGCTATCCCGAAGGAAACCCGTAAAAATATCAGCGGTCTTTCGTATCGCTTGATGCCGACGGAACATTGGAACTTGTCTGTGTTCGGTAAATATTACAACCAGTTTATCGCGGGGCCTGTCGCTACTTCCTCGGCTCAAGATGACTATATACGTACGACCAATTCGGTAAGCGCGATGGGATATGGGGCCGCGGGAACTTACTTTATCTTGAAAAGCTTGCAAGCGAAATTGTCCTATGAGAAAGCCTATCGCCTGCCGACCAATGAGGAGATGTTTGGCGATGAGGACCTTGAGACCGGCGATATTTCCTTGAGACCGGAGAACAGCGATAACGTGAATCTGAATTTAAGCTACAACGAGACATTCGGTAAGCATTCCGTATATGTGGAAGGCGGATTGATCTACCGAAATACGAAAGATTATATCCAACGGAATATATCGGATTTGAGCGGCGGTAAATATGGCGCTACCTATGTGAATCATGGTCGTGTAGAGACCAAGGGTTACAATATCTCGGTTCGCTACGGTTTCGCTAACTGGGTAAGCGTAGGAGGAAACTTTACGCAGATGAATGTAAGGGATAACGTGAAGACGGTTACCAGCGGGACGAACCAAGAGAGCTTGACATATGGCGCACGTATGCCGAATCTTCCTTATCAGTTTGCCAACTCGGATGTGACCTTCTACTGGCGTAATTTGTGGAAGAAAGGCAATACGCTAAGTGTCACTTACGATAATTTATATATGCATAGTTTCCCGCTGTATTCGGAGGCAGTAGGCAGTGAATCCGAATTTGTGGTACCAACTCAATTCTCGCATAATCTGACACTCTCTTATGGTATACAGAACGGGCGTTACAATATCTCTTTCGAGTGCAGGAATCTCACGAACGAGAAATTATACGATAACTTCAGCTTGCAGAAGGCTGGCAGGGCTTTCTATGGTAAGGTGAGGGTTTATTTCGGTAATTAATTTAAAGTGTGACTATCTTTTATTTATCAATAATTAATTCAAAACATAATAGATTAAAACAACATGAAGAAGAATTATTTAATGACAGGTCTTGCCGTCGCGTTATTGGTTGGGGGAGTATTTACTTCTTGTAGTGACGACGATCCTGTAAACCCGGATAACGGAGGCAACGGGAATGGAAATGGCGGAGGATCGACCTCGGAGGCGGTTTCGAGCTATGTAGTCGCCGCTTCTGTCGGTGACGCAAATTACTTGTTGACAGCCGATACGCTGGGGGATGGCTCTATCTCCGCTAAAAACAACGGACTCACTACGGAAAGCGGTACGCAATGGATCTTCTATAAGGATAAATATTTGTATCGTTTGGTTTACAACCAAGGAAATGCTGGTGTTACTTCTTCATACGTACTGAATGCGGAAGGTAAGATTAAAGAGCGTGATAATACTTACGAGATCAAGCGATTTACTTCTTATGGTATCTATGGCGACTATATCATTACATCTTCTACCGGTGATCTGGGTGAGGAATATGCGGACGAGAATGGTTATCTGCCTAAAGGCTTCTTGCTCTCTTATCTGGATGTGGCCAAAGAGACGTTTACGACAAACACGAATACGATCTTGTCGGAGAATTATTTGGGAAATGGCGAGTTCGTTACGTTAGCGGGTATTCTCCAAGCGAACGGCCGGATCTATTCCGCGGCTATCCCGATGGGATTGAGTAAGTACGGCGTGAAAGCGGAGGGAGGTAAATATGTTAAATACCCGGAGCTGGTAAAGACAGAATCCGGAGGAAGCGGTAGTGGCGCTTACGAAAAAGGGGAATTGCAATGGACGCAATATCCGAACGAGGCTTGGGTCGCTATTTATGCGAACGAGAAATTCGAGAACCCGAAACTGATAAAGACGGATAAGATCAGTTATGCTTGCGGACGTAACCGTTCTCAATACTACCAGACCATTTGGACGGCAGACAACGGCGATGTGTATGTGTTCTCGCCCAGCTATGCCAAGACGATGACCGCGGAGGTACAGAAAACGACTTTGCCGGCCGGTGTAGTTCGTATTAAGGCTAACGCGGAGGAGTTTGATCCTGATTATTATTGTAATTTGGAGGCACAGACGGGTGGTAAGGCATTCTTGCGTTGTTGGCATATCACGGAAGATTATTTCTTGTTGTTGATGTATGATCGTCCGTTGACTGAATCCGGATTCGCCGCGAAAGAGTTGGCTATTTATAAAGGAGAGGATAAGAGTCTTACTTACGTGAAGGGGCTGCCTTCCACGGATGTTATTTCTGGATTTGGCAATACTCCGTTCTCGGAGGATGGTATCGCTTATATGGCGGTTACGACTACCGATGGGAGTCAACCGGCCGTGTATCGTATCGATCCGAAGACAGCTACCGCAACAAAAGGTCTTACCGTTGAGGCAGAGCAAATCAGTGGTGTAGGTAAATTGACTGCCGCTCAAGAGTAATAAGCAAGTATGAGTCGGACTCACATTCTTTTAATATTCCTCCTGCTCCCACTAACCCTGCGGAGCCAGGAGGATATTTGTATAGGAAAGGAACTGGTTTTGTACTCTACCGTATTGCAAGAAGAACGGAGTTATTGGATACACTTGCCGGAGCATTATAATATGGATACGAAACAACGCTATCCGGTTGTTTACCTGCTAGATGGAGATTCTTTCTTTCATTCGCTGGTAGGCATAAGGAAAACGTTGGCATCCGGTAGAGGTAAATATCTACCTCCCTGTATTATTGTCGGGGTATTAAATTCGGATCGGACACGTGATTTTACGCCTACCGCTTCAGCCGCCGGACGGGATGGTAAAATCTCCATAGATGCGATTCCGCAAGGAGGGGGAAGTGAGGCTTTCAGTAAGTTTCTTACGGAAGAACTTCGCCCCGCTATCGATAGTGCCTATCGCACGAACGGCTGGAATATGCTTATCGGTCATTCGTATGCGGGGCTTTTCACCTTGAATACGTTTCTTCGTCATACGGAATTATTTGATACCTATCTAGCGGTCGACCCTAGTTTGTGGTGGGATCAGGGGCGGTTGGTCCGGGAGGCGGAGGCTTTGGTTGCAGGCAGGGATTTTAAAGGGAAAAGCCTGTATATCGGTGTCGCGTCTAAAAAAAGGACGGACCGGGTGGACATTCATCTTGACAAAGTGAGTTATCTTCTTTCGGAGGTTTTACCACAAGCGGAGAACCTGCGTTTCTTTAGTAAATCATTTCCCGACGAGAACCATGGAACGGTAGCGGTTCCGGGTATATATGACGGGATTAAACAATTATTCGGAAAATGAGAAAATTCTTTGCGAAAGTACATTTATGGCTATCGATACCTTTTGGCATTATTATTGCGATTGTCTGCCTGACCGGGGCGATTCTCGTCTTTGAGACAGAGATATTAGAATTAGGCTACCCTTCCCGTTATTTTGTAAAGGAAGTAAAAGGGGAACCTCTCTCGCCTGCCGCCTTGATAGAATCGGCGCGCCAACAATTACCCGATTCGGTTCGAATAAACGGTATTCGGGTATCGTCTGACCCGAGACGAACTTATCAACTGGTATTACCGGGGAAAAAGGCCGCAGGTTTTATTGATCCCTACACCGGGGAGGTGACCGGGATGGATGACGGACAAGGTTTTTTCCTGAAAATGATGCGTCTTCATCGTTGGTTACTTGATGAGTATAAACGGGATGGAAGTTTTTCTTGGGGAAAATCAATAGTTGGCTATGCGACTTTGGTCTTGGCGATTATTATTATAAGTGGAATCGTAATTTGGTATCCCCGTAATAAAAAAGTATTGAGAAACCGGTTGAAAGTAAAGACCAAGGCTGGTTGGTTCCGTTTCTTCTATGATTTACATGTCTCCGGGGGATTCTATGCGGCATTGCTCCTGCTTATCTTAGCGTTAACCGGATTAACATGGTCGTTTGGTTGGTATCGAAATGCCTTTTATAGTGTCTTCGGTATTAGTGCAAACCCGCCTCAAGCGCATCATGCTCCAGCTTCTTCCAATTACACACAATGGGCTGAGGTGTTATCGGCATTGAAAAGCCATTATCCGGACTTTAACTCAATCACGATCCAAGATGGCTCCGCTACGGTTTCTACGGCCCGTTATGGAAATACGAGAGGAAGCGACCGTTACTCCTTTGATCCTGCTACGGGTGAGATTACGGAAGTCCAATTATATAAAGATCTCCCAAAATCGGGGAAGATAAGAGGATGGATTTATTCTGTACACGTCGGCTCGTGGGGGGGAATGACTACCCGTATATTGACTTGCTTAGTTTCCTTGTTGGGGACGATCTTCGCGATAACCGGCTATTATTTTTGGATAAAGAAACAATTCAGGAAACTGAGATGAAAAGAAAGAGGTATGTTTGACCCACATACCTCTTCATAAATCTAAACCAATCAAGTTGAATACGCAAACGTTGTAATATTAAGGTTAAACAGTTATGTATGTAAAAGTGTGCGTCTATTCAATTCCTTCTTTCCTTATAGATGCCAACCACTGGTCGATCCGCCCTTCTGTTTGATCGTCTTCATTCATTTCATCCAAAGGAAGTCCGACGAACATACCGTTTATGCAGGCGGTGGAACTGTCAAATGAATATCCCGAAGCATCTACAGCGCCAATGAATTTGCAACCTGTATTTCGCAGGTCGGAATAGATCGTACCGATGGCGTCACAGAAAGTGTCGCTAAAAGAGGCTGAGTCTCCGCAACCGAATAATGCGACGGTTTTCTCACTTAAGTCCAGCTTTTTCAGTTTCCCTAGATAACTATCCCAATCATCTTGCAAATCTCCGGCGCCCCAAGTGGAACAGCCCAATAACAAGATTTCATAAGGCGCTACATCAGCGGGAGAAGCGTTAGATACGTCATGAATATCTTTGTCTTCCACACCCAGCTTCTCTGCGATACGTTTCGCGATCCCTTCCGTCGTTCCTGTAGACGAGCCGTAGAATATTCCTATAGTCTTCATTCCTATTTGTTTTTATAGTTTAATAACGAAAGCAAATATCCGATATCTTATTAGTCTCGGCAATACCTACAAATATGTATTTTGACGGTCGGGAATACCCACGAATGATCAGTGATGGTTGGGGGAAGAAAGCATTTTGTGAATTTGTCGATAATTTGAATTGTTTTTCATAAATTTGCTGCCGTATTGGTTCGCCTACTTTATTCAGGGTACGGCGATTAAAAGGGAATCAGGTGAGAAACCTGGACAGTCCCGCTGCTGTAAGCTCCAAAAAAGCTTTAGACATCAACTCATTGCCACTGTTTCCGGAAGGAACGGGAAGGAAGTTCTAAAGTGGAGTAAGTCAGAAGACCTGCCAATGCCGGATAACTGCCGCAATTTTACGCTACCGGGGTTTAGCGTATGATTCAAATATGGAATACAGAGAACATTGTTCTAAAGAGGTAATTTTGATAGGGTAAGTTATGCCGTAGTTCGTGGGGAACTATGGGTAATTTATTTTGTGTTAACCTGTTAAAGCCATGTCTTTTTATATCATTCAGTGTATTTGTTTTTTTGAGTTTTACATTAATATTATGCTTATGAGAAAGTTTTTATCTTTTTTCTTTGTAATGGCTTTTTACGTAGTTGGAGCCTATGCGCAAGTATTGGTCCAAGGTCAACCGCATCCTTCCGCAAGGAATATCTCAACAAAGCAGGAGTCTCAGTTAAGAGCTGATGCCAGTTTTACTTTCGATGACATCCAATATTGGGTTGGTAACGGTAGCAATAAAGCCGCTTTAGTGATTGAATGGCATGATGGGAATCGCCCGGATGCCATGGTTTGGGGATATCGCTGGGATGGCGAGGCAACCGGACATGATATGATCGTGGCGATTGCTCAAGCAGATCCTCGATTGGTATTGCTCACCCAATACACTGGCTGGATGGGATATACGATCGATGGAATCGGGTATGGTGAAAGTAGACTTAATATTTCTTATGATCTAGAGGGAGCGAAGTCTGAGCCTAAAAATGCGTTTAAATTTGAACCTCCTATCACAAATCCGCTGTTGGGGCAAACTTCTCATCCAGAGCATCCGGCAGAGGATGTTGCGGCCGCCATTCGGCAAGGGGTTCAAACAGGAGTTATTTATCACCCGATAAATGCGGAAAGATATGGATATCCATCTTATGACTATGACTATTGGAGTTGTAGCAATGGCATTCATTGGCAAGCCGGTTGGTATTATGGCTATTGGAGTTATTTTGTGAGAAGTAGCCAAACCTCTAATTTTAGCTATTCTGGTTTAGGTGCGACAAGCCGTGTATTGACGGATGGTTGTTGGGATGCGTGGAGCTGGAATGGAAATATGAATACATCAGAAGGAACTCAGCCCGGGGATGTCTTTGTCGCTGCGACAATACCCTCTGGAGGTGGAGGGGATGAACCCGAGATCCCGGTGATACACGTAACATCCATTTCTCTCAATAAGTCTTCTTTGCGTTTACAAGCAGGAGCAAACGCAACCCTTGTAGCTAGTATCTCTCCTGTAAACGCTGATAATAAGCAGGTTATTTGGAGTAGTTCCGATACAGGCATAGCAACCGTAGAAAATGGGGTCGTAACAGGTGTCAAGCCCGGTGTGGTGAAAATAACAGCCCAATCGGTAGATGGCGGATATACCGCTGTTTGCGAGGTAACGATAACGGAAGTTGTTATTCCGGAAATAGATTTCAATGGTCTTGATGCTGTTTTAACTTTTCCGAAAGTAGAGGAAGCCACCTCTTATGAAGTTCGTGTTTATAGAAATGAGGATAGTGGTCATAAAAGAATCGCTACTTATGTAATCGATGCCGAAGGTAATATAATCACAGAATTAAGAGCGGTGAGCTTACAAGGCTCTTCTGGGACAATTTTGGTTCCATTGAAAAATTTAGACATAGACGGTGTTTATACGATAGAGATACAGGTGCTGAATGGATTGGATATAATAGATACCTATACAGTAGAAAAAATATCGAATCCAGTAAGTAATGAATATTTATCCGCAAGTGGTAGTCGGGTAATTTATCAAAATGGGACATTGTCTTTGGAGCATTTGGATGGATATCATTTTTATTTAATGACAATGGAAGGAAAAATATTGAGAACCTTTATAGCTCGAGTTCCCCACGAACTTTATCCTATATCGCTTCCCCCCGGGAATTATCTGTTGACAGGAGAAAAGGATGGAGGCCGGAAGGTCTTTAAATTCCGTATTAATTAATAATTAAATTCATTTACATGAAAAGAACACTTTACTTAAGTATGGTTTGCTTACTATCGGCCTTTTCGGCTGTGGGGCAAACCGGTTTGCGGGGGCTGAATCCGATAGAGAAGCAGAAACTGCAATTGCCTGAACTTCCGGCTTCGCAAAGCCGAGTCACGCTACTACGTTCAAGTGAAAACGTAGATTATACACAGGGAGTCTTTATTTTGAACGAGGACTGGTTTGGTCATAACAACAGTACTATTAATTTTATGACTTCTTCTGGTGATTTTGCTTATAGGATTTTCCAGACAGCAAACCCTGGTAAAGAATTAGGTTGTACATCTCAGTTTGGTACTATTTTTGGAGATAATATGTTTATTACTTCTAAACAGCCAAAGGATGGTGGAGCCAGTATTGAAGGAGGTCGCCTGAATGTGGTGGATGCCAAGACAATGAAAGTGAAAGCTCAATTTACGGATATAGGCGGAGGCGATGGGCGTGCTTTTTTAGGCGTGAATGACTCTGTTGGCTATATTGGCGCTTCAAACGGTATTTTTTTGTTTGATATAAAGAACTTGACGGTTGGAGACCAATTGAAAGGTGCCTCAAATTCCGGGGGACTTTATAATGGTCAAGTAGGAATGATGGTCCGGACAAAAACATATGTGTTTGCGGTTCAGCAAAGTAAAGGCGTTTTAGTGATAGATCCTCTAAAACATGAGATTATCAAATTGATAGAAGGAAGTTTCAGCACTTTGACACAAAGTAAGGATGGCAGTGTTTGGGTAGGTGCTGGATCACGCCTGTTATGTATTGATCCGGAGACTTTGGAAGAAACTTATCTATCATTACCCGATGGCTTGACTATACCGGATTCATGGTATGCTTGGACTGCGGGTGTTCTTTGTGCAAGTGCGCAAGAAAATGCTATTTATTGGACAAAGGGAGGTGGTTTTAGCAGTGGTAATGAGATTTATCGTTATGAGATCGGTAATCCTTCTTCTATGGATAAACCGTTTTATACCATTCCGGAGAAGGGACGCGTATTGTATGTGGGTGCCGGTTTACGTGTAAGTCCAGATGACAAATTGTATATTTCCGCTTTTGAGAATTTTGGCTCTATAAACTATTGGCAATATGTTGTAGATGCTAAAACTGGCCGTCAATTAGGGTGTTATCCGCTAGAACCCAGCTATTGGTTCCCTGCCATGCATATCTTCCCTGATAATGAGGCTCCGGTTGTTAAAGATTTTACTTCGATAGAGGCTGGTATTAATGATGCGCCTATAACTGTATCTTTAAAAGATATGGCTACGGATAAAGACAATATAGCTGAAGCTATCTATAAATCCGTTAAATCAGTATCGAATGAGAGTCTGTTATCTGCATCTATTTTAGGTGATAATCTGACTCTAACATTGAAGCCGGATCAAACAGGAGAAGCTACCGTCTCCGTTAATTTCGATTCGAATGGAAAGATTGTCACAAAGGATTTGAAAGTGACGGTGAAAGGAAAAGCAGTTTATTTAGATAAGCATGAGTTATCTCTGAATGTGGGTGAAAAATCCACATTAAAGGTGACTGTTCCCGAAGGTGTTTCTGCCGTATGGACTTCTTCGAACAGCAATGTGGCGAGTGTGGTAAATGGAGAAATAACCGCTGTTGCTCAAGGTTCTGCCAAAATTATCGTGTCAGCAGGTAATGAGAAGGACACTTGTCTTGTAAATGTTTCTCTTTCAGTCCAAAGTTTGACTTTAGATGTCGAGAGTGATACGACCCGTGTACAGCGTGATGGTACACTCCAGTTAAAAGTTAAATTACATCCTGAAGGAGCGGTTC
The DNA here is from genome assembly GCF_002257605.1 of Parabacteroides sp. CT06. Classification (GTDB taxonomy): domain Bacteria; phylum Bacteroidota; class Bacteroidia; order Bacteroidales; family Tannerellaceae; genus Parabacteroides; species Parabacteroides distasonis. The sequence continues at coordinate 12,573 of NZ_CP022754.1, forward strand.
TACCTGAATTGCTTTGGAACTCCTCGAACACAAAGGTCGCTCATGTGAATAATAAGGGATTGGTTACGGCTTTTGCGGATGGACTAGCTGTTATTAAGGTTATGAGTGCAGATTCATCCAAAATGGATAGCTGTGTTATCAAGGTTCTAGCCAATATTCAATCCGTGAGTTTACCGAAATCAATATCCCTAAATACGAATTCGAATGGAAAGCAACATACTTATACATTGAAACCTACGTTTATACCTGCTAAGCCTACAAATACGGTTGTTAGTTGGAAATCTTCGAATGAGGATATTGTCACGGTTTCAGAGAAAGGCTTAATTACGGCTATTAAAGCAGGTGAAGCTACCATTACGGTGACTACGGAGGATGGATCGAAAACTGCGGAATGTAAAGTGAATTGTGTACAATGGCCGGATGCGGTTAAATTGGATTTGACATTTGTTTCTATGAAACCGGGTAACACGCAGCAATTGACGATAACGACAACACCAGATTCGATAGGTGCCGTACCAATGAAGTATGTTTCTGATACGCCGGATGTTGTTACGGTTGATAAGAATGGTGTATTGACCGCAAAAAAATATGGTGAGGCAATCATTACGGTGTCTCCGTTAAGTGGTGCGGATGTAAAAGCGACTTGTAAAGTTGCGGTTGAGATTCCTGTAACGAGCATCCAATTGGATAAAGATACGATTTGCCAGAAACCGAACACTTTCGCTCAATTGACCGCAACTATTAATCCGGGGGATGCTACATTCCAAGAACTGACATGGAAGTCTACCAGTATGAGCCCCGTGCGCGTGTCTAGCGATGGCAAGGTTTCTTTCGTTCGTCCGGGTAAATCAAATGTCGTCGTTACTTCAAAATACGGAGGAATAACCGATACTTGCGTAATAATCGTTGATTCAATCCATGTGGAATCTTTTGAATTAAAACAGCATGAGATGACAATCGATATCTCGAAGTCTGGTCGCTTAGAATGGATTTATGCGCCTGATGACGCATCTCAGACAATGCCCGATATAACGGCCGCTGATGAAGATATATTATATATTTATTATGATGGACGTATTCGTGGAGAAAAGGCGGGCTCTACTTGGGTCTATGCGAATATGGAAAATGGCAAGTTTGTCGATTCTTGTTTAGTCCATGTCGTATGTGATATAGATACTGTAACGTTGAATAAGAATCAAGCTACGATAGAACTAGGTCGTACGATAACGTTAACTCCGACAGTTAAAGTAAAACCAACCGTAGAGAATCCGGAAGAAGTGGATCAAACAGTTTATTGGAAAAGTGATAATAAGGAGATCGCTACCGTTGTGGACGGTGTAGTGACCGCTATTTCAGAAGGTTCTACTCGCATTTGGGTATATACGAATTACGGAGATATCCCTGCCTATTGTGATGTAACGGTAGTTCCGGTTACGGAGGCTCCTTCCTCTTCAGTTACAGGGGTTTCTTTAAATGCTTCTTCTTTGTCTTTAGATAAGGGCGAGACGGCTGTTTTAGCTGCGATTGTCACTCCTGCAAATGCGGAAAATAAATCCGTGTCATGGGGTAGCTCGGATATTTCTGTCGCTTCGGTAGCCGACGATGGTACGGTTACCGCCGGAATTGCCGGTGTCGCTACGATAACCGTAACAACAGATGACGGCGGTTATACGGCCACTTGCGAGGTAACGGTAACCGACCCGGATTTGGATAAACCTGTGGTTGAGGCCGCTGATTCCACGGCTACGCTGACCTTCCCGAAAGTACCGGATGCAACCTTCTATGAGGTGTCCGTATATAAATATGTGAATGAGGTTCCCGTATTGTTCAGCGTTTACACGATGGATGCGGATGGGAATATCATCACGGGCTTGCGAAGCGACTTGCGTTCGGGTACGCCGGATAGGATCGCTATATCCTTGCTGGATTTGGATGAAGATTCGGATTATATCGTGAAGATCACTGCCGTTAAAGAGAAAGACAGCAAGAAAGAGGTTGTCGGCACATTCTATAGTGAGCCTTTCTCTACCTCTTCCGGTACGGTCGGCAATGAGACGATAGGTGCGGGTGAGGCTCGTATCTATTATTACGCTGGCTACCTGCATTTGAATAATCTGGAAGGCTATCGTTGCTATATCGTAGGATTCAACGGTACGGTATTGGATGCTTTTGAGGTGACCGATTTGAATGAGAGCCGTTTGATGAGTTTTTCCAAAGGATCTTATATCATCACTGCCATCAATGGCAATGATCGGATAACGAGGAAGTTCGTAATCAAGTAATATCGAAACAAGGTGAAGGAGAGTCAAAAGGCTCTCCTTCCTATCGTTATAACAATGTGATATGAATGACATTTTAAATTAATTAGCTTATGAGAAAATTTTGTTGTTTATTTCTATCTTAGTACCCCGTTATTGAGCAATTTTAAGCATGAAAAGATTCATAGTTCCCGCATTGCCGGACGAAACCTCTGAGGAAGAGGATGTTTACGAGCTAACGCATATCGATCACTTGTTTATAAGAGACCGGATCGAGATTCCGGGATTCAGTAATTACGAGACGTTAAAATGTGACTTTCATACCCATACGGTATTCTCCGACGGCTTGGTATGGCCCGATGCCCGGATATATGAGGCTTGGCAGGAGGGATTGGATGCGATAGCGATCACTGACCATATCGAGCACCGGATCAACAAGGTTATTTTGAAAGGAGATTTAAACGAATCTTACAAAATCGCTAAAAAAGCCGCTGACGACATGGACTTTATCGTGATTCCCGGAGCGGAAATAACACGTTCCAAGCCCTTGGGGCACCTAAACGCCTTGTTCGTACAAGATGTCAATCTTATGGAGAAAGAAAATCCTGTGGAATCTATTGCCGAGGCAAAAAGGCAAGGGGCATTTATTGTGTGGAATCATCCCGGCTGGCCGGATCATAAGGCCACTTTATATCCCATACATGAAAAACTGATTCAAGAGAACATGATCGACGGTATAGAAGTCATGTCTTACAAGGACTTTTACCCGATTGCATTTGGATGGTGCTTCTCTTTTAAGAAAGCGTTTATGGCAAGTAGCGACGCTCATTGTGTTCTTTCCGGGATATACAGGAAAGGGCTACGGCCCATGACGCTGGTATTCTCGGAAGAGAGAAGCGAGAAAGGGATACGGGAGGCATTGTTTGCCGGTCGTACGGCCGCGTTATTCGATGGGAAAATCGCGGGAGAAGAAAAATACTTGGCCCCATTGGTCAAGGCCTGTATCCGGGTTAAGCGAATGAGGAATACGTGTTTGGAGGTAACCAATATATCTGATATTCCTTTCATTATATATTGCGAAAACAATTTATACCTGCTCCCGGAAAGAAAAACGATTATAATGATGAATCCTAAGGAAAATAGTTGGATAATGAAAAACTGTTTTATCGGCAGGAATAAGAACCTATCGATTTATTTCGATGATTTTTCGGTATGAGTCAATTTTCATCCAGCTCAGAGACCGGGCCCTAATGCGGCATATTACGTCTCTACAACTAGATATAAATTTCTCGGAAGGGCTAAACTTTTCGATCCGTAATTTCTCTAGTGCTTCCGACAATCCTCTGGCGGTAGCACGCTCATCGATCTCCCCTGTTTTCATCCGAACTGATCATGTGGGTATCTATATTAAATCGGATTACTATTGATAGTAACCGCATTTTTTATGGATAGTAGTCGGTATTTCCCTCGTCCTTATTTTTTAGTTTATACAATATGCAGTATAGTCAAAAAAAAGCATTTAATAATATTGTGTATATTTTGAATTGTTTTTCATAAATTTGCTGCCGTATTGGTTCGCCTACTTTATTCAGGGTACGGCGATTAAAAGGGAATCAGGTGAGAAACCTGGACAGTCCCGCTGCTGTAAGCTCCAAAAAAGCTTTAGACATCAACTCATTGCCACTGTTTCCGGAAGGAACGGGAAGGAAGTTCTAAAGTGGAGTAAGTCAGAAGACCTGCCAATGCCGGATAACCGCCGCGATTTTACGCTACCGGGGTTTAGCGTAGGATTCAAAAAGGGGAAATATACGAAGTGAATATTGCTTTACATGAAGGATTGATCGGGTGAATCGTGACTTAGTACCTCCCGAACTTGAATCACAAAACGTTCCAGTATTTTCCCGTTTATCTGCATTAAATAGATTTGATATCCGGCTAAATGCTCAAAGCGCAACGCTCCATTCTGATAGGAAACCTTTGGGATAACGGGAGCCATAGTCTCATTGCTCACCGGATCAGAAGATTTTTCTACCATATAGGTATCGATCACGTCCAAGCCATTCATGACTTGGATCTCTATCCGATAAGCGTCATCCCTCCCTAGGTTCTTCAGTGGGACGGATATAGTGCCGGAAGTAGCCCGTAAGCCTTTCGTCAGTAGTTCAGTAATGATATTGCCTTCCGCATCCGCTACGTAAGTGCCTATCTTTTTATAACTTCCATTCTCATATCTGTAGACACGAACCTCATAGGAGGTGGCTTCCTCCACTTTAGGGAATGAGATAACCGCCCCGGTCCCTTCAAAATCGATCTCAGGAGTAACCGTCTCCGTTACCGTCACCTCGCAAACAGCGGTATATCCGCCATCTACCGATCGGGCTGTTATTTTCACCACACCGGGCTTGGCACCTGTTACGACCCCATCTTCTACCGTTGCTATACCTGTATCGGAACTACTCCAAGTAACCTGCTTATTATCAGCGTTTACAGGAGAGATACTAGCTGCAAGGATTGCATTTGCTCCTGCTTGTAAACGCAAAGAAGACTTATTGAGAGAAATGGATGTTACGTGTATCACCGGGATCTCGGGTTCATCCCCTCCACCTCCAGAGGGTATTGTCGCAGCGACAAAGACATCCCCGGGCTGAGTCCCTTCTGATGTATTCATATTTCCATTCCAGCTCCACGCATCCCAACAACCATCCGTCAATACACGGCTTGTAGCACCTAAACCAGAATAGCTAAAATTAGAGGTTTGACTACTTCTCACAAAATAACTCCAATAGCCATAATACCAACCGGCTTGCCAATGAATGCCATTGCTACAACTCCAATGGTCATAGTCATAAGATGGATATCCATATCTTTCCGCATTTATCGGGTGATAGATAACCCCGGTTTGTACGCCTTGTCGAATAGCCGCCGCTACGTCCCCCGCCGGATTTTCAGGAAAACCAGTCTGCCCCAACAAAGGATTCGTAATGGGAGGTTCAAATTTGAAAGCATTCTTCGGTTCATTCTTGGCCCCATCCAAATCATATCGAACGTCCAGATTATCCCCATATCCAATACCATCAATCGTATAACCCATCCAACCCGTATATTGGGTTAATAAAAGAAGTTTCGGATCGGCCTTCGCTATCGCCACGATCATATCGTGTCCGGTAGCCTCGCCATCCCAGCGATATCCCCAAACCATAGCATCCGGTCGATTCCCATCATGCCATTCGATCACTAAAGCGGCTCTCTTGCTGCCGCTTCCTACCCAAAACTGGATGTCGTCAAAAGAAAAGCTGGCGTCAGCCCTTAACTGGGACTTTGTTTTCGCCAGCACATTCGGAGCCGAGGGATGTGGTTGCCCTTGAACCAATCCTTGCGCCGAAAGACCTACTACACACAAAGCCATTACAAAGAAAAGAGATAGAATTTTTCTCATAAGCTTTTATATTAAATGTAAAACTCCAAAAAACGATCAAGAGGGAATATAAAAGAAAGATCAAATAATCATGAATATTTCCATAGTCCGGGAGGAACTTCATTCAATATCTCTTCCATCCGGGAATTATCTATTGATAGGCGAAAAGGATGGCGATAAAAAAATATTTAAGATTCATATTACTCAATAATTAAATTCATTAACATGAGACGAACACTTTACTTAAGTATGGCCTGTTTGCTATCGGCTCTGTCGGTAGTCGGCCAAACCGGTTCGCGGGATCTGAATCCGATAGAGAAACAGAAACTGCAATTACCGGAATTACCCAGTTCGCAGGCACGAGCCTCGATGCTTCGATCCAATGGAAGCGTGGATTACACGAAAGGTACCTTTATCGTAAACGAGGATTGGTACGGGCACCAGAATAGCTCGGTGAACTTCCTCTCGGAGGATGGGACTTGGACGTATAATGCGTTCCAAAAAGAGAATCCGGGACATGAATTGGGATGTACGAGCCAGTTCGGTACGATTTATGGGGATTTGTTGTATATCGTGTCCAAGCAATCAAAAGATGGTGCGGCATCTGTAGAGGGAAGTCGCTTAGCGGTAATTGACGCGAAAACGATGCAAGTGAAGAAGGAATTCCAGACGATCAACAGCGCAGGAGCTGATGGACGTTCTTTTTTAGGAGTGGATCTGACGAAAGGTTATATCGGAACGAGTAATGGTATTTATGTTTTTCATACAGGATACGATGAAAAGACCGGAAAATATGATGAAAACCAGATGTCTATAGAGGCCAGCGCAATCGAAGGAACGACGGGAATTTCTTCCAGCGATTTGTATCATTCACAGATTGGAACCATGATCCGTGTTGGAAAATATGTATTTGCGGTACATCAAACGAAAGGATTGTTGGTGATCGATCCGAAAGAAGATAAAGTTATCAATACGATATTGAAGCCCGAGGAGGATAGTAATCATGGCTTGGGCTCTATCGTGCTTTCTAAAGATGGTAATTTATGGGCTAGCGTGACATTCGAGTTAACTGGTACCGGAGCGACAATGCCTTATATGTGGAAAGTGAATCCATATACGTTAACAACGCAAAAGGTAGATATACCAACAACGGATGGTATTGAGGAGATTCCCAACTCTTGGTATGCATGGACCGCCGATGGTTTCTGTGCCAGTACGAAAGAGAATAAGATCTATTGGAAAGGACAAGGCTCCGGTAGTTGGTTCACGGGATATAAGATTTTCTGTTATGACATAGATAAGGATTCTTTTTATCAAGTATTCGACTTTACAAAGCTAGATAAAGGAGATTGGCGTCTTTATGGTACGGGATTCCGTATTGATCCGGTGGATGATAATATGTATTGTTTCCTTTATCATGAATTCTTAAACCCGGAACATGAATTAGCGGTAATTAAAACAGACGGAAGAGGGGATACGAACGGAACAATGGTAGGTCGCTATCCTTATGAGAAAGTGAATTATTGGTTCCCTGCTTTGCCTGTGTTCCCGGATAACATGGCTCCGACAATCACAGACGGTTTACCTAGCGAAATTACGTTTTCCGCTGAAAATACGAAGTATAGTAAATCAATGGATGAGATTATAGAAGATGGTGATAATATGATTTCAGCGGTTGTTACTACGATTGTGAATCCGAATCCGGAACTAATTAGTGCGGAGGTGATAAATAACACATTGACAATTGCTCCGATTGTGGAGGAAGTTCAAGAAGCCAAGGAAATACAACTTAAATTGAGTTTTAATTCAAATGGAAAACTGGTAAATAAAGATGTACTGGTGAAATTAACAACTTCATCAACAGCTCCTTTTGAGTTTAAAGAAAAGGAGATCACGCTGGATGGTAAAGGTAAATCCTTGGCTTTGACTATTAGTGGGTTAGCAGGGGAACAGGCTAGCTGGAGTTCTTCTCACCCTGAAATAATTAACGTGTCAAATGATGGAATAGTAACAAGTGTTGCTTATGGAACGGCAGAGATTCGTGCGACAAGTAAGACTCGTCCGGAAATGTCCGATGTTTGTATTGTAACAGTTAAACGTCCTGCAATGATATTACAGACTCCTACGGTTGAAATGTATGAGAATGAATCTAAAAGTTTGATCGCTTTGAGTAATGGCGTAGAGAGTGCTACGGAAGAAATAGAATGGATATCTTCTAACGAAAAGGTTGCTAAAGTAGGAGCGAGTACGATTCCTGGATCTCCTCATCCAATGATTTTTGCATATACGGAAGGAACCACAGAGCTTAGTGGCAAAATAAAATCGACAGTAACAGGGCAGGAATTATCTGTCACAAAATGTCTTGTAACCGTGAGGCCATTTGTGGCTATGACTGAGATAAAATTGTTTGGTGAATCAGGTGAAGAACTTCAAGAGGGTACTCCTATTCAATTGGAGGTGAATAAACGTACCACATTAATTGCAAAATCTTATCCGGAAAATGCTACGGATAAAACAATTAAATGGAGTAGTTCTGATAAATCTTTATTTACGGTGGAAGATGGGGTTATTACTGTCTGTGGAGCTGGTACTGCTACTATTACTGCACAATCAGAAGATGGAAAAGTTTCTGCCTCATGTGAAGTCTCTTGTTCTTTTAAGGTAGAGAAGGTGGCATTCACGAATAGGGTTAATGGTTTTAAAAAAGCTGGTAGTAGTTTAAAAATACCCATCTCATTTTATCCGGCTATCTCAAATACTCTTGAAATAAAAAAAGAAAATGTAAAAATTGAAAGTCAAGAAGGTACATTGAGTTGGACTGTCAAATCTGTAAGTAATACAGAAATAGTATTACGAGCAACTCCTTCCAACGCTTACGGAAAGGCTATTCTTTCCGCAACTATAACAGGTGTTGAAACAGGTCAGGCTTTTGGAGATCCAATTCAGTGTGAAGTTCTTGTATCTAAGTGGGCTACATCTTTGGTGCTTGAGGAAAATACTTGTTTCTTAAAGCAGGGTGAAAAATATCAGATTAAACCGACTGTTGATTATGGGTCACTTACAGAGGTAGAGCAGGCAGAAAAGGACATACTTTATTCTTCTGCGGACGAATCTATAGCAACAGTTGATAAATCTGGTTTGGTTACTGCTGTTGGCTCTGGAAAAACAATCGTAAAGGCTTATCTCTCTGATGGAAGTAATGGGTCTGCTTTTAAGGGAGAATGTGTCGTATGTGTAGGTAGTCAGCCTGTTACAGAGGTGAAGTTTAAGCAAAAGGAATTTACCATTAAAGTGAATGAATCTTTGAATCTTTTAGATCAAGTTTCTGTTCTCCCTGAAAATGCGGATTTTAAATCTATAACATGGAAGGTTTCGTCTTCTGGTTTTAATATAAAAGATGGAATTGGTAGTAGTAATTTTATCGGTGTATATGAAATAACTGCGCAAAGTGAAGATGGTCAAGCTTCTGATAAATGTACAGTCCATGTGGATGGAGATGTTCCGTTAAAGGGCTTTTCTGTTGAACCTAAAGATTTGTCAATAGATATTTCTGTGTCGACATTTGACCGAGATGCTTTACTTAATATGTTGAAAATTAATTTTAATCCTACTAATGCATCTGTGCTGTTTGGGTCTGTACCTGCGATTCGTAGCATAGAATTCGAATCAAGCAATCCTGAGGTATTAGAACAAGAATCTCGTACTAAATATAATGTGAAAAAAGTGGGAACTTCTAAATTGACACTAACCTATACGACTTATGGATATGAAGACGAGATGTTCGTTCATGTAACGGACAAAAGTAAAGGGGTTTTGGGTATTGTATTAGAGGCTTCTCAGAGAGTTGCCGCTATAGGAGAGTCGTTTAAACTAGCTTATACCCTTCTAAAAGATCCCGATTTTAAAGGAGAGATAGATGAATCCGTTACTTGGTCTAGTAGTAATGAGGCTTGTGCTTCGGTTGATCCGAAGACGGGTGAGATTCTGGCATTAGGAGATGGAGAAACCGTTATTCGTGTAAGCTCTGATACAGGTGGTTTTGTTGCGGCTTGTACACTTTCTGTAGGTAAAGGGATCGTGAAAGTAACGGGAGTCTCTTTGAATCAGGATCGCTTAGAGTTAACAGTCGGCCATGCGGTACAATTGGTGGCTGCTGTAACACCAAGTGACGCAAAAACAAAAACGGTGAATTGGTCAAGTGATAATCGATTTGTTGCGGATGTAGATAAAGATGGCAATGTGTTGGCAAGTAGTGAGGGTACGGCTACGATCACGGCGACTACGCTTGATGGAGGCTATACAGCTACTTGTAAAGTGATTGTTTCTGCGGAACCGGAAAAACCGGGGGCAAATGTTACGGGTGTTAGCCTAAATGCGTCTTCTTTGTCTTTGAATAAAGGTGAGGAGGCTGTATTAGCAGCGGTGGTATCTCCATCCAGTGCGATTAATAAATCAGTAACTTGGAGTTCTTCGGATGCCACGGTAGCCACAGTAACTAACGACGGTACGGTTAAGGCTGGTATCGCCGGTGTAGCTACAATTACGGTGACAACAGATGAAGGTGGTTATACCGCTACTTGTGAAGTAACGGTAATAGATCCGGATTTGGAAAAACCTGTGGTTGAAGTAAAAGACTCTACGGCTATATTAACATTCCCGAAAGTTCCGGAGGCTACTTTCTACGAGGTGTCTGTTTATAAGTACGTAAATGAGATACCTGTATTATTTGGTGTTTACACGGTTGATGCAGAGGGTAATATCCTTACTGGCTTGATGAGTGAGCTTCGTTCTGGGGAACAAGAAAAGATCAAGGTCTCTATTCCTGAATTAGATGGAAGTTCAGAATATATCGTAAAAGTTACAGCTATCAAGGAAGGTGATGGTAGGCAAGAGATATTAGGAACATTCTATAGTGAGCCATTCTCCACATCCGGTCCGGTGGCTAATGAGGCTATCGGTGTTGGTGAAGCGATGATTTATTACTATGAAGGTCGATTGCATTTGAATAATCTGGAAGGTTATTCTTGCTATATTGTAAATATGAATGGCGCTATATTGGATCTTTTTAAGATATCGGGAATTAACGAGTCTCATCCAATCCAATATTCAAGAGGTGCTTATATTATAGTAGTGGTAAAAGATAATGATCGGATGAGCAAGACGATCGTTGTTAAATAATAATGTATTAACAAATTAAACATTGATGAGCATGAAAAAGCTTTATCTTTTTCTCGCATTAATCTTAATGGCGGGAAGTATCAGCGCACAGCGTATGGTACAAGGTGTGTTACGTTCGGATTTACCGGCGGAAAAACAGAAAGCGGCTTTGATGTCCGCAAGGAGTAACCGTACTTTTTCTTTTGACAGTATTGATTTCTGGGTAGGTGATGGTGAAAACCGTGCGGCTATAGTTTTGACTTGGCATGACACGAATAAAACTGTACCAGATAATATGGTTTGGGGATATCGGTGGTCTGCTGATGTAGATACTATTTCTGGATTGAGCCTATTTGAGGCAGTAATGAAAGCGGATCCTCGTTTGATCGGTTTAGTGCAATACACCGGTTGGATGGGATCAACGATTAATGGTATTGGATATAGCGAATTTAGGAGTGATGTAGAGGTGACCTTTGATTATGAGGGAGCAAGTGCTAAATTCAAATATCCTTATGATAAAGAGACTACAGAGGAAATGGCTGCTACCGCAATTTCGGAGGGTGAAGATGATGGCGTGATTTATCATCCTTTTGATGCAAATATTTCAGGTGGTCCATATTATGATTATGACTATTGGACAGCTTCAACAGCATCAAATGTTCATTGGTTCGCTGGTTGGTATTCCGGTTATTGGAGTTATTTCGTTCGTGATTCCTATACTCAAGATTTCTCTTATTCCGGATACGGGGCATCAAGCCGAAAAGTCCAGAATGGTACTTGGGATGCTTGGAGCTGGAATAGTTTTATGGGAACGACATCGGGAACAGAACCGGGTGATAATTTAGTAGCGGCAACTCCTATCATTTGGCTTAATAAGAAAGCCATATCCTTAAGTGGAAACGTAACGGAACAATTAACAGCATCTGTACAATCTACTTATGCTTCTTTGACTGGTGCGGTATGGTCTTCTAAGAATACTGCTGTTGCGACAGTTGACCAAACGGGTAAAGTTACGGCTGTAGCTCCGGGTACAACTGAAATCAAATTAATTACAGCTAATGGTAAATATAACACGTACTGTAAAGTAACCGTAACCGGTACAGCCACGAAATCAGCGGCCGCAACCGCAAACATCTCTTATTCCGACAATACCTTGCGTGTAAAAGATCTAGCCGGTTATACCGGTTACATCACGAACACCGCAGGTTCTGTAGTATCTACTTATGTGATCACCTCTTCTGATGACGTGAAAACAGTAAACTTGAATAAAGGTGTTTATGGCTTTACAGCGGTAAAAGGTACAGAGAAAGTCTCTGTTAAGTTTGTTGTGAAGTAAATCATCTCTTGATTTCGCTAGAGTGCTCTCTCTTGCTCTTGAGAGTACTCTAGCGTTACAGATTCCGTGAAAGATGTATGATCTTACGGCGATAAGATTATACATCTTACAACGGTAAGATCATACATCTTATAATGGTAAGATCATATATCTTTTATCGAACTACAAGCTAGCTTTTGGATTAATTTGCGTTCTTTGCGACGATCCCGGAGTATACCACCATAATACCATGCCATTGTTTTTTCATTGAAAGCTTCACGTGTAGCTGTACTGTGTTCCCTGTATTATAATGTATGTAGTTGCTGATTTTTTTATTTCTTTACAAGAAAATTTTCTTTTCATATGATCGAATATAAAAGTTACGATTATACAAGAACCATCCCTGTGGATGATTATATCTTACGTTATCGGGATGAGCGGCGTTTCATGGCCTATTGCCGGGAGTGCCGTAGGTATGGAAACTGTTGGAGTTGTCCGCCTTTTAATGATTCGGAGGACTATTTATCCGGTTTTCGGAATCTATTGATTGTTTGTACGCGGATTACTCCTGTCGTATTGGATGTGCCGGATGCGGTGGAAGCGGGGCAAGAGTTGATGCATAGGGAAAGGAGCCGATTGGATAAACGTCTTCTTGCGTTGGAGGAGGAATATAATGGGCGGGCGTTTTATGCCGGTAGTTGTATACTTTGCCCTTGGGAAGAGTGTACACGTAGATCTGGTAAGGCTTGCCGCTACCCCTTGCGGATTCGTCGTTCCCTTGAGGCCTGTGGGTTCGATCTGGGACGTACTACCTCGGAGTTGTTCGGTATAGAGATGAAGTGGTCCGAGAATCGGAATTTGCCGGAATATTTACTTTTGGTTAGTGGATTCTTATATGATTGGGAAACCCCGATTTGGTAAGTTAACTTACTTTGCCATTTAAGTTAACTTACTTTGTCGATGGAGTTAACTTACTTTACCGATGAAGTTAACTCCGTGAAATGGAGGAGTGGCACGGCTAGGCTTTATTCGGTAACCTCCCAGCATTTCCATCCTTTATTAGCGCAGATATATACAATGTACGAGCGTACATTATATACAGGGAATTTCTGTTTGGTATCCTTGGCGTAAGCACGTACTTGCGCCACGTCCTCGGGGCGGGGATCGTTTAGCGCCAGCATGTGTTCGGCCTCTTTCGCCTTGAAATACTTGAATTCCACCAATCGGTCATCTTTATAATAGTTTGTGCCGGGTATGCCGGTCATTTCGAAATTGGAACAGCCTACGGAGTTGTTCTGCTCGATGGCGAACGTATAATAGCTGCTTAGGTAGCGGGAGCAAAGCTCGAAGAAGGAGCAACGGATAAAGTTCTCGTTGATCTTGTCGAACACCTACGCCGGGAACTGCCCGAGATACTGCTCGAAATAGTTTTGCACCAACGGCTCGAAACAGCGGTCTTCCGTGAAGCGTTCGTAGGTGGGTACATAACGGGGGGCACCACCTTCTATATGGTTCGTCTCGTTATAATAGTCCATGTAGATACTGCGCATCGTGAGGTTGGGCTACCATGCGATAATTGTTACGTAGCGTAGTCATACCCAGATAGAAGAGGCTGACAGGATAAAAGGTCTTATCGAAGAACTTCTTCTTATTGAGCTTACTGGATAGGTCGGGAACGTTATACGGCAACTCGTCGTTTCTTTATAACCTTGAAGAAGGTACGCAGGAAACTATCCTTCGTGGTTATTTGCTCATACAGTGGGTCCTTGTAGGCGGTCAATAATTGGTTGGTGAAATTATCGTACTCATCGATCAAGATATATACTTTTGGAAGGCCATGCTCGCGGGCGTACCCCAAAGCCTCCTCCAGCATTTGGGAGGCATTGCCTTTGGTGGTAAACTGGAAGTCTTGGAATAAGTCCCGGTTGTGTGTTACCATGATTTCTACTGGAGAACAGTTCAAGAGGTTGAAATTCCGCTCCAACCCTTCCATGTCATTGGCCATGACCATAGCGGAGAAGCCATAACGCACGACCATGTAGCGGCTATGTTCCTCCGTTGGGTATTCCCCGATCCAAGTGCCGCCGAACAATTCTTCGAAGCGATCGGCCTTGGTGCGATCGTAGTAACAGGCAAGAGTGGATACGAGTAGGCTTTTCCCGAAACGACGGGGACGCAGGAAGACCGGGGCATTATAATTCTCCAATCTGGGGATAAAGTTCGTTTTATCCACATAATAGAATTTACGCTCCCGTAAATATAAAATCCGCTACCGCATAAGGAATCGTTATTTGTGCCATGACATTTCTTTTTTCCTAATTACACAATATTACGAATATACGAAATTTCCTTATGCGATGCGATTTACTGGACTTATGTTTACCGGAAAGGGAAATGTTTCTGCCGATTGCGAATAACCCAAAGGTAAACTCCCGTGAAATAGAGGAACGGTACGGCTAGGCTTATGAGGATCCATAGGATTCTGGAGAAGTGCCCGAGGAAAGTGCCGAAGTGGACAAAGTACATGGAGCGGACAAGCTTCTCGGCGGCCGGTTTGTCTTTCCAGAGGTTTATGGCGACGACCTTGCCGGTAATAGGATGGATGTAGATATGGTTGCTTCCAGTTCTTTCGAAGTCCCCTTCCCGATACATCCGTACGGAGAAAACAGACGTGTTGTCTTTCGGGAAGAATATCATTGTCGGGGTTCCCTCTTTGAACTCTTCTTGGGCGGTCGTTAAAACGGAATCCAATGATACCCAATCACCTGTGTATTTATCAGTTTTTGGTGCCGGTGCGACTGCTTTTCCTGCGGATATGGATTCAAAGAAAGATTGATATTCTTTCTTGAACCCGAAGTAGGAGCCGGTAAAAGCGATGACCAGCAAAAAGAGGGATGTACATATACCTATGATGGAATGTGACTTGAAAAGCTTGGCTCTCAAGCCCATCTTTCGGTTCACGGAGAAGATACGACGCTTGGGTAATAATAGAAAGCCGGATAGAGTTAGGAAAATCAACAGGAATCCCGATAAGGCGACGATGGTAGCTCCTTGCTTTTTCAATAGCAGGTTCACGTGAAAGTCGTATAACCATTGAAAAACCTTATGCCGGTATCTGTCCACTCCCGTAACTTCCCCTGTATAGGGATTGACATAGATCTGGATACGGCCTTTCTCATCCGGGAATGTAGTACGGAAACTGTAGGCGCAATCCTCGCCTCCGTATAAGACCATATTATTGATCTTAGCTTGTGGATATTCGTGCCTTACGTTCTCTAGCAAAGTTTGCGGCGACACGGTTCGGGAGGCTGGCTTGACAAAAGCGATATCCTTGACAGATAGTTTTTCAAGTTCCGGCTTGTACACGATCGCTGTGCCGGAGAGGCATATTAGGGTTATTATTAGCCCTAATATGAGTCCGGTGTATAAATGTAACTTTACTATGATCTTTCTAATGATCGAATTATGCGACATGTCTTGTGCCTTTTTTAGAAGTTGACCGCTAGCATAACCATCAGCATCCTGGCCGAGCCGGGGAATAAAAGATAGTTCCCTTGGGATCCGGTATAATATTCTTGGTTGAATACGTTTTTCAAGTTCGCCGAGATCTTGTAGAAACTGCGCTTGTAAGCCACGAAACAGTCAACCAGATGATAGGCGTCCAGATCGATCGTATGTGCCATGTTTCCGTAGGATTTACCTTGGAAGTACCAACCACCGCCGAAAGATAAGCCTTTAACCGGGCCTTTACGGATTAGGTAGGAGGTCCATAGGTTGAACTGGCTTGGTGAGATATTGGCCAGTTGCGTACCTACGGGATAGGTCTCGTCGTTCGTTTTCGTTACCTCGGCATGCGTATATGCGTAATTGAAGGCTACGCTCCAACTGGGGGTGATCTCTCCGTTTACCGAAAGCTCTATACCTTTGCTGGTCTGCTTGCCGATCAGTATCTTATATTCCTCGTCTTCCGGGTCTATCGTCGGCAAGTTGGTCTTCGACAAGGTATAGAAAGCCAGACTGGTGCTCAAGCGATCGTTGAAGAATGATTTCTTGACTCCCGCTTCCCATTGTTTAGAGGTAATCGGGTCGAATGCCTCGCCATCCTTCGTTTGCCCGGATTGAGGGACAAAAGACTGACTGTAGGTAGCATATAGGCTCAAGTCGGGCATGGGCAGATAAACAAGACCCACACGAGGCGAGATGGCAAAATTGTTTTCATCCGTTTTTTTATCCTTAATATAATTATCTTGTTTATCGTTCACCCAGTCTGCACGGGCGCCAAGCAATAACTTCCATTGAGCGGAAAAGCTTACTTGGTCTTGTAGATAGATCGCGTAGGTACGTTGGGTGATACGTAAGTCTGTACTCTGTTCCATCTCGAAATCAACTGGTTTTTCGGAATATTCCGGATGAACATAACTAATCGGGGTGTACATATTCCCTTTTACTTTCCTTCGGTTGGTAAGCCATCCGTATTCCAAGCCCGCTATTACTTTATGCTGGATGAAGCCCGTCTTGAAGCTGCCGTTCAATTCCTCCAATACATTGGTATAATTGATTTTTGCGTCCCAATGTGCCAAACGGCGGGTAATCGTGCTGTCCTTCTGAGGGGTTTTCATCTGGAAATACAGACGATCCTCATGCGTGAAATATTGGCGGGCGGAACTTCTGAATGACCAGTTCTGGTTGAAACGGTGGGTCAACTGGAAACCAACGCTATTATTGGTAAATTTGCCATAGGCCCACGGTTCGCCGAGGAATGTCTTGAATCCGTTATCTATCACCTCATTGTTGATATGCAAAACGCCCGGATCCTGTGTCCTTTTATCCCGGAAGATATCGGCATCGATATTAAGGGTGGTCTTGCGTCCTAAGTCAATGTCGATGACTGGGGTGATGTCGTATCGTTTGCTGTTTTGCGGTTTCCTGAATTTATCGGCATCCTCATACATTCCGTTCAAGCGATAACGGATGGTCTTTTTGGCGTTCAGTGGGCCGGAAATGTCGATAGAGGCTTGCTTATAGTCGTAACTGCCGTATCTGATCGTTGCGCCATACCGGGGCGTATATAAGGTCGGCTTGGTGATAAAGTTGATGATACCTCCGGGCTCTACCGCTCCATAAAGGACAGATGCTGGGCCTTTGAGGATCTCTATGCGCTCGATACTGGATAGAGCGTCGTTCGAGAACTTTAGGTATCGTACCCCGTTCCTGAAATAGTTACGGGAGTTCGTCATGGAGAAACCACGGGAAGAGAAGACCTCGTTGATGTTGGAAGCCTCACCGGAAGGTCCGCCTTTCACGCCGCCTAGGTTCCTTATGGCCTCGGTCATGGTGGTAGCCTGTTGGTCTTCCAATAATTTCCGGGTCGCTACGCCTACAGTTCCGGGTATTTCCATTACGGGGATATCCATACGGGTAGCCGAATTAGCGATGTCGGAGTTATAACTCTGTGGTTTCGCCCCGACGATATCTACCTCGGGTAGTCCTAGTAGCTTGTAAGATAACTGGATATCCATCTCGTAATTCCCTTCTCCCGCGGGAATATCTCGGATTGCCGAGACGGTGTTGTAACTGTTGGTGATCAGTACGTGGTCCTTCGTGTCCTTGAGTGGTAAGGAGAAATACCCGTCCGTATCTGAAATAACTCGTATATCAGTACCCTTGATGTAAATGACAATGTTCGCCATCGCCTTGTTATTCTCATCTACGATCGTACCGGATACGACTCTGATACTTCCCACCGATGGCCTACTTTGAGCGATCATTCGGGTGCCAGACAAAACAATCCCGCTAACAATTAGCAGGAACAAATAAAAATGTCTCATAATGTATAAAAATTAATTACGCAGTTTACATCTCCAGTGCAATCGATCCAATGATTCCCCAAAATCCCGGAAGAATCTATTCCTTATTTTTGTCTGGCAGGTTTCCTGACTAACCTAGAAAGCGACCTTCCCATCTTTAAAAAAGACAGTGGTATGAAGAAGCTTTCCTCCTTATGGGTTTTACAGTAGCGGGCTCTGTTCCGGAATCTAACCGAAATTCCCTTTTATAGACTTGCGGAATGCAACATCTATCACCAAAACGTCACAAAAATATAGTATTGATAGGACTTTTTTTAATGAAATATGTTAAATATATTGAACGTATTAAACAATTTGGCATATCCTTATGCGACAGTTTTTCCCGGACTAATCTTTATGGAAAAGTTTTTTCACCATTCAATGAACTTCCCTCTTTCTCGGCGCTTTTCCAGTTCCTCTTGTAAATGTCGTTGGCGATCTTTGGCGATGTAACGACGGGCGAAGATGTTCGGGACAGCTACACCGAGTGAGATACAAAGAATGATGAGTGCGGAATTGATCCCGTTGAAGAATGCGTTTGTGACCTCACCGACTACTCCATGCAGGTTTATAAATGCCAGTAATGAGCGATACATGAGTACTCCCGGAATCATAGGAATGACAGATGGAATCGTCAATACGTGATTGGGAACATGGCACCAATGAACCGCTTTCACAGCCAATACACTGACTACGAAACTTCCCATAAACGAGCCGATCACAGGACCATAACCTAATTCGAAGTTCACAAAGTTACGGGTACATACCGCAATGATACCTCCTACGGCCACTACCCATAATAGTCGACGTTGGATGTTGAATATCATGGAGAAACCCATGGCTGAAATTGCCGCCGCTATCGCGTATATGTAGTACGGATCATGTGGAACCATACTCAATTCACTGAACTTATGATCGATCTCGACATCGTTCATGACAAGTACCCGCATGGCGAATGCGATACCGAAAGTCATGGCGGCTACCATCATGACTGTATTAGAGGCTCGGGTAATACCGACCAGCAAATGATTGTCCAGCATATCATCCACGAAGTTGATCAAGGGAACACCCGGTACGATAAACAGGGCACAGGCTAATAATGGATGATAAGGCGTATCGGATAGTCCTGAGAAAGAGGATGCGTATGCCAAACAGGTGGATACGAAAGCCGCCGCCGCGATACTCATATATACGTTAAGTCCGGCCTCGACACAGCGGGCTCGTACCCTAAACCCGACGAAAGCGCAAATGGAAGCGAATAGGAATGCCATCCAGTCGCATCCGAATAATTTACAGAATCCTCCGCAAGCAAATCCTGCTCCAATGGCTACGATATAAGGGGTATAATTCCGGGGTTGGTGAACGATCTTCTCCAGTTCTTCCTCATATTTATCCAAGGAATAATCTTGTTCGATCGCCCGCCAAGAAAGCTTGCTTACCTGTGAGATTGTCGTCATGTTAATACCGTGCTTCTCGCATTTCTGGAATTTAGAGAAGGAGTTTCGCTCATCGCTTACGTTCACCATGATCATGGTCCATCGGATATCGATATGCAACTTCTCCTCGGGGATACCCATAAAGGCGGCAACTCGTTTCATGTTTCGCTCGATACGATTCGTGTCAGCGGCACTTTCCATCAATAATTTTCCCGTACGGAGCAAAAGATCCAATTTGCGCCGTAACAACAATACTTCCTTGTCTGTCATCATTTCTTTTAATTCTTATGTTGTACTCTATATCCTAGCCCACGAGGATATGAATCTTAAATGAATGGCAGGTCTTCTGACTAGCTCCCATCCTAATGCCTTCCCGACTACCTTGAGCCAGTGGCGAAAGTAGTATTAGAATGTTAAAGGAGTTTCACAGCAGCGGGACTGTTCCGGATTCTCACCGGATTCCCTTTTAATCCGTATGCCCGAATAGGCATTACGAAACCAATTCGGGCACAAAGGTAAGGAATTTTTTTATTTCTTAATCATCCTTACGGTCTCTGTCTTTTCTCCAGTGATCACACGGATGAAATAGAGACCTTGGGATAAATGGCTTACGTCAATAAATTCACCCGGATTGATCGCCGTTTTTTGGACCCTAGTACCGTTCGTCGTGTAAATCTCTACGGTGGCGGTTGTGCCGATATTGATTTGTATGGTATTTACCGCTGGATTGGGATAGAGATTAAGTGTTGGCCGTGAGACTTTTTCTACGCTTGTCGGAGGGTTCCCCGTGCTAACAAGAAGGTCTTTCGTGACGATCTTCCCATTGGAGTTGAAGCGGATCGTTATCGTGGACTTATGATCCTCATTGATCGTGGTAGTAGTACTGACAATTAATGAGTCGTTACGAATAATTGCGCTGATAGGAGATGAGGGCGTAACGGAGGAGATTGATTTCACGATGGCGGCATCCATATTGTCTGCGTCACTAACCATATTACCTAGAGCAAGTTTATAGACAGGCTTGTCTTCCGTCAGACTTATAGAAGAAGGGAAGCTGGAGGAAACGACAGGTACTGCGTTATCCGGGAAAACCGGGATAGCGGGGAACCAATAGTTGACGATCATCGAATATTCTTGTACCACTTCGCCTTTGTTATTTATACGAGCTAACATGTGCGTAGGATCTTGGAACTCATGATACAAGAAGGTGTATAGCTCGTCGGTTTTTGGGTTAAGGCGAAATCCGGTTCCGTACAAGCGCCAATCCCAGTCCTGTTTTCGGAGGTCGATTAGCTGGAAAAATTGCTTCTTGTCAATATCATACCCACAGATTTGATACCCCGTGAACCAACTGCCTTCTTTCGGTTGTCCGTTCCAGTAAATCTTATTTTCTTTGGCACTGGCGCAGAAACCGTCGGCGGTCCATGCGTACCAAGAGTTCGGAACGACACCGATGGTCTCGCTTAACGGGATCTTTACCGTGTCCACCTTAAAGGTATAGGGGTTCAAGTTTAGCATATATTCCAAGGCGGAACCATCCCCGGCCGTATTCTGGGTCATGCTGATCCAAAGTGTACCATCCTTGGACTGAACGATAGAGCCGAAGCCTCGTTGAATCTCCTTCTCTTGCCCTTTTACGGTCTCTTTCTCGATCGGGGCGGCGATGGTACGGATAATTTTATCGGTTTTCGGGTCTATTATTAATAGACCATATTGTTGATGGACGGCAAAGACAAGGTCGTTGGCACGTACCATGGTTCCGATCTGGGCATAATACAATTCACCGTATCCATCGGCGTTCGGATTTCCGGAACCTTCTATTTGTTTGCCGATCGTCATCTTATCGCTATCGTAGATCCAGATACCGTTGCTGGTTCCTATATAGCCTTTGTGCTCGTCTACCGGAAGATAAGAGCGGCCATCGGCTATGGATTTACCCTCGGCGTTTTGGGCGATATATTTGAACTCCTTGATCACCTTCATGGTCTTGGCATCGCATACGGCAAATCGGCTTCCGGTGATTTTTGCCCCGGGATCGCGCTCTTGCTTAGAGACAAGGTAGAATTTATCGCCATAGATGGTACCGAATTGCGTGGTACATCCCAGCTCATGACCCGGATTCTCGGTCTGGAAGACACGATAGTGCCATTCCCCATCATGGGTGAGGAAATTGACGGTGCTGTTCTGATGGCCGTACCAGTCCTCGTTTACGATAAATGTACCCTGACTGTAATCCATATCCGTAGAACGCAGGATGGAAGATTGTGACGGTACATCCCTCATTTGGGCCGGATCTATGCCGGCGGCCATCCATGAGGTGTTGCCTTGGGCCATTAGGCCGCTCGTGGCGAACGTACAGAGAAATAAGGTAATCGTCTTTTTCATAAGCCTTTTATTTTTAGGATTGCTTGATCATATTGTAATTTCATTTGCTCGCTTACCGGATCTGGAACGATGATGGAGGGGGGGGCGATGTGTAAATCCTGCGCACGGATGATCTCTGTCGAGGTTTCCCCGATCCAACCGCAATATTGGTTTACCGCCGTGTACACCTTGATAAAATCAATACCGGGTAATTCTACTTTATTACCTTCCGCATCTACGGCCCATTCGATATCGAAGCTATTTAGATCTTGATAATCGTTCGGGTGGTTATCTACATATCCCCATGGATAGGAGTAGAGCACGTAGTATTTGCCTGTACCGCTTTCGTCCGTGGCGTTATCCCTCAATCTGGTTCCGGTAAAAGTCAAGGTGCTCTCCTCGATCCACTCCGGATAATAGCTCTGCGTGTGGTACACGTTTTTTGGCAAATAGCCGGTATTGCCTTGGTTATCCTTCCACGACAGATAGGTGGCATCACTCCATTGCTGGCTCATGTCCGGCTCGGGAATCTTGTCGGGATCCGGGCGATCATAGGTAATACGATAATTCTTGACGGTTTCCGGTTTATAGTACTCGCTACCGGCCAGCTCGTACCATTCGTCGTCCGGTAAGCCGTTCTGGTTCGTGTCGAAAGAGACCATGACAATGCCGGGCTCGCAACTGCCTCCCTTTTTCTCTTGATACTCCGGTAGGTCGGAATAGAAAGAGTTTCCGAGGATCATAAAGTCCTTTTTCCCTTTGACGTTGATGACCGTATGATCGAAACCGAAGATAACATATCCTCCGTATCCTCCGAGGGAGATCATCACGTCGT
Source organism: Parabacteroides sp. CT06 (assembly GCF_002257605.1). Taxonomy (GTDB): domain Bacteria; phylum Bacteroidota; class Bacteroidia; order Bacteroidales; family Tannerellaceae; genus Parabacteroides; species Parabacteroides distasonis. The sequence goes on from NZ_CP022754.1 coordinate 35,199, forward strand.
TCGTACCGGAGATATTCTCCTCTACCTTTTTCAGTATGGTTTCTTTCGTATCGCCTTCCTCGTATTCGGGCATCGTATTGACAAACTGACCCGGTGCGGGACAAAAGTCGTACACTTTGGATAAATAAGGGCTATATTCTATTTCCTCCTGCATCACCTCGAAACGAAAATCGTGCTTATAGGGGGTCTCCTTATCGATGATTTCGAAGGTCATCTGATAGGTGCCCGTATCTTTTGCGAGGAAGATATAAGAACGTTCGGTAGATACGAGAGAGTCCGTCCCGTTCCGGTGAAGTGTCCACCGATACTCGTCGCCGGTAAAAGCCGGGCTGAGTAGATAAGTTTTCATGCGGGGCAGATAATAGACATCATCGATACCCAAGCTAACCATCTGTATCTTGTCTTGGGTACAGGATAGAAATGCTAGGAAACCTGAAATGAATAGATATAAAACTTGTCTCATAACGCTGTTCTATTTATAAAGGAAAACCATATGGGCGGGGATATCCCCGGTACGTACGCCCCATTTCCGTATCCCGTTCTTATCGTAGCAATAGAGGGTTCCGCTGGATACGTAATTCTTGGCGTCGGTGACGAAGATATCTTTTGTATAGGGATGGACCATGATCCCGTAAGGGATACGGATGTCTTTCTCGCTACCGTCGGTGATAAAGTTCGTGCTGATCACCTCTTTCGTACGGACATCTATGATCCCGTACGAGATGGTGTTGCTCTGCGTATTCACGTTCCATTCCGTACTGTAATAGAAGAGGGAATCTCCGCTGATGCAAAGGTTGGAGCAAGGGATATTCAGGGTATCGGTAACCACCATCTCATTATATCCTTTTCGCTTTTCCAGTACATACAGGTTGGAATGTACCGTATCGTAATCTCCCCGAGAAGTTACCCATAATTTACCGTATTTATCCGCACGGATACGGTGCAGATTGATCCCTACCGGAATCTTTTGGACTTGCTTGAAACGGTTTAGTTCGATGACGGAAACCGTATTGTCGTACTCCGGAGCACGGTAGCCTCCGGAATTCGCTACGTAGATATATTCACCCAAAATCTCTAATTCATCCGGCTGGTAGCCGACAATGACTTTAGCGTCTATTTTCAGGCTGGTCGTGTCTACCCGATATACGGCTCCTTGTGGAGCATTCGGGTCGATTTGCACGGGGCCGACATAAGAGGTTACATAGGCGTTTCCCCGGTAAAAACGGATGTACCGGCAGTTAGGAATGTCTATTTGCGTGATCCGCTCACAAGTCCGGGCGTCCAATACTTCTACTTTATGGGAACAATTGACTACAACATATAGCTTACTTCCGTAAATCTGGATATCATTGCCTACATCGCCCAACTCCTTGACCACGTTTGGGTTCCGTTCCGAGTAGAGGTTACGGATATAATAACCGTTCACGTAATCCAGATAATCCAGCGTACATTTATTGCTTCCCATATTCCCCTCGTTCACTAAATACATCCCTTGAGGATTCGCCTCGGGGTGGATACCATCGGAGACCAGCTCGTATTCCGATGGAACTACGATCTCGATCTTACGGCAGGATGAAAAAGCGCAACCGATCAGGATACCTATTATATATAATGTATGTCTTTTCATATCTCGATCGTTAAAGACACTTTGTAATTTCGTTTCGGCATCGGATAATTCAGGATCACGTCGTAGTCTTGGCTTAACAGGTTGTTTACCTCTACGGCAGCCTTGATAAGTCCGAATTTGAATTTCAAATCTTTCGACAAGGAGATGTCGCTGGTGTACCACGGTTGCGTATAATTGTATTTGATATTTTCCTGCTGGTTATACCGCTCTCCCACATATATGAAACTATAGTTGAGGTTCCATCCCTTGAAAGAGGCTTGTGCGATGGCGGAGCCGCTATGCCAAGGGATATAAGGGATTTGATCTCCGTAATAGGTATCCGAGGGATCCGTGAAGTCTTGGGCCTTTTGATAGGTGTATTGTACGCGTAGCGTGACGAACAAATCTTTTACCGGATTGACGGTCGTTTCCGTACTGACATCTATACCTTTGATTTCTACCTTACCCAAATTCAGCATCGTCCAACGGAACTGCTGGCCTTTGGGGTAAGCGATGATCTTGTCTTTCACCTTGTTGTAATAACCATCCGCCTGTATCTTGAAGCGATAGAAAAGATAGTTCTCCCATGTTTTCGTGTAAGCGAAGCCGGCATCATATTGGGTTACGTATTCCGGGTTTAATTTGGAGTTTCCCATATCGGCGTAATACAAATCGTTGAAGGTAGGCATACGGAAGATCCGTTTATAGAAAGCGCGTACATTAAAGTCTTGTTTCTCGAACGGCTTGTAGGAGGCGAATACGGCGGGTGTAAGGATTTGCCGGGCTTTCGGTGCGGGGCCTTCTTCTACACGGTCGTTGATAAAAGTCGCCAGTCCGCTGGCCTGTAATTTTACTTTTCCTAACCGGAGCGCCGTAGCGACCGAAAGGAGGTTGGTGAAGCGTTCCGGGTAAACGAATCCATACATATCGGCGTTCATCTTGTTCCATTGCAAGTCGTAAGAAGCAGAGACATCCCAGTTCGAGAGGATGGAGTAGACATTAGCGGAAGATAGGTAAATCTCCCGTTGCTTATACAGGTTATCTACATGAATCAGCTTGTCGTCGTTGTTCACATAATGCGTACGGTAGAAAGCGTATTTCGCATTGACCTGTGTCTTGAATTTACTATTGATTTCTTTGATATAGGAGCCTTGCATGAAAGAGTTCGTATCCCATACTCGTTCGCCGCGTCGCCATACGTTGTTTACGATAGCCCCCGGGATACCTCGTTCGGAATTGTAGTTGTAGAACTTAAGATTCCAAGTACCGTCGCTCATCTTGCCATACAATCCGGCCTCTAGGCGGGTGGCGTTGATATCCCCGTTTTCCCGGACGGCGGTCGTATCGTAAGCGATCTCTCCGGCAGGGTTGATACGGCGGTAACGAAATTTGTATTTACCGCTTCCGCTTAACCATTCGGCGCTGAAAGAGGCGGCTATGTTTTCTGATATCTTATATTCGAACAGCGCCGAGGGGTTGATAACGTCGAAAGAACCGACTTTCATCGTGGCACGGATATTCGTTGTTTTTCCATCTTCGAAACGAGGACGACGAGAACGCAGATAAAGCGTACCGGCCGCACCGAAATCTTTTGCGGATTGGAAAATATCGCTCTTCTGGCCATTGTATAAAGAAATCTCCTCGATATTGTCTAAGGAATACATTCCAAGGTCTACTTGTCCGTTTTGCGCGTTGCTTAATTCGATGCCGTCGTAGAAAACACCCATGTGGTTCGTTCCCATACTTCGGATATTTACTGTCTTGATACCTCCTACGCCCCCATAGTCTTTCAATTGGACACCCGAGAAGTAGCGTAAAGCATCCGCTACCGTGTGACTGTTCAAATTTTGTAATTCTTTCCCCGATAGTTTTTGGGAAGGAATTACCTCTTTAAAGCTGAAACTCCGGGCCGTGACCGTAACTTCGTCCAAGTGTTGGATAGAGTCGAGTTTGCTTTGTCCATGGGACATACCTATCGCCAGCATCGATAATACGCAAGCGAGGTATCCCTTTCTAGCAAAGGATAACACCATTATTTAAAACCTGTTTAGAAAATGATTCGTACCAAGCCGCTCTGTCCTCGCGAACGACTTCTCCCTAACTGGCAGGTCTTCTGACTGACTCCCATCCCGAAAGCCTTCCCGATATATATCCTTATATACCAGTGGCGAAAGTGTTTCCGGAATGTTTGAAATAGAGCTTCACAGCAACGGGACTGTTCAGGAATTACACCTGATTCCCTTTTAATCCGTAACCCCGGTTGGGTGAAACGGAACCAATTCGGGACAAAGGTATGAAATCTTGTTAATATCCGGGCTATAATTGGAGAATTTCCTTAAATGAAAGGGTTGTACTTGTATGTTACGATTTCCTTTTTATTTAAAGAAGCTTGTACGTCAATTAACCGTTGGTTGCTGCTTCCCCGGAATAAAAGGCTCTCATCCCGAAGGGTTTGTTTGTAGCGGCCATCTACCAATACGTCGATATAGGATAATAAGGCGGCTTGTGCCGGGTTCTTTATCAGGTCCTCGAATTTATATCCCGTGTAGCACCAGATCGTCTTTTGGCTTTTTGCCTTGATCGCCTTGGCTACCTCGGTGAAGCCTTCCGGTTGGAACATGGGATCTCCTCCACTGAAGGTGACGTTGGCGAATTCGTCAGCCAGCACTTTCTCCACGATCTCTTCCGTTCTTACTTTCTTCCCTTTATGGATGTCCCATGATTCGGGGTTGTGGCAACCCGGGCATTTGTTCGGGCAACCCGCCGCATAGATGGCGGTCCGGAATCCCGGACCGTCTACGGTGGTATCTTCGATGATATCTATGATGGACAACATGGTAATTGAAAATTAGTTGTGGGTGACACGGTCGTTCAGCTCGGATAGCTTGGCGTTGTTCCAACGGTCGGTGGTTCCTACCAAGTAACCGGTGATGCGTTGAAGTTTGTCCAAGTGTTTGCTGCCGCATTTCGGGCAGGCTTCCAGATTCGGGGTGGAGTTCTCGTAGCCACAATCCAGACAACGGTTACGGTTATGGTTTACGGAACCGTATCCGATATTGTATTTATCCATCATATCCACGACACGCATGATCGCTTCGGGGTTATGGGTAGCGTCGCCATCCATCTCTACGTAAAAGATATGGCCGCCACGAGTCAAATCATGATAAGGAGCTTCCACTTCGGCTTTATGACGGGCGCTGCACTTGTAATATACCGGGACGTGATTAGAGTTCGTATAATAATCCCGATCCGTGATACCGGGGAGCGATCCGAACTGCTTACGATCTTTTCCCGTGAACTTGCCGGACAAGCCTTCTGCCGGAGTTGCCAGTACGCTATAATTGTGTTGGTATTGCTCAGAGAATTGGTTGGCACGATCCCGGATATACGTAACGATCCTTATGCCTAAGGCTTGCGAATCCTCATCTTCGCCATGATGCTTACCGGTAAGGGCCACCAGACATTCGGCCAGTCCGATAAAGCCGATACCCAAGGTGCCTTGGTTGATAACGGAGGCAATCGAATCGTTAGGCTTCAATTTTTCCGAGCCTAACCACAAGGAAGACATCAACAACGGGAATTGCTTCGCGTAAGCGGTTTTCTGGAACTCCATACGCTCATGCAACTGACGAGCCGTAAGTTCCAGCATATGATCCAGTTTAGCGAAAAATAGGGCGATACGCTCTTCCTTGTTCTCCACCTGCATGCACTCGATAGCCAATCGCACGATATTGATCGTCGAGAAAGAGAGATTACCTCGTCCGATAGAAGTCTTCGGTCCGAAACGATTCTCGAATACACGGGTACGGCATCCCATGGTCGCTACCTCGTGGATATAGCGCTGAGGATCGTCCGCTTTCCAATCCTCGCTTTGGTTGAAGGTTGCGTCGAGATTCAAGAAGTTCGGGAAGAAACGACGGGCGGTGACCTTGCAGGCCAATTGGTAAAGATCGTAGTTGCGGTCTTCCGGCAGATAACTTACGCCTCGTTTCTTTTTCCATATCTGGATCGGGAAGATAGCGGTTTCGCCGTTACCTACGCCTCTGTAAGTACTTTTTAATAACTCCCGGATGATGCAACGACCTTCCGCCGAGGTGTCGGTTCCATAATTGATGGAGCTGAATACCACTTGGTTGCCTCCACGGGAATGGATTGTGTTCATATTATGGATAAAAGCCTCCATCGATTGGTGTACACGGCTTACCGTGCGGTTGATGGCATGTTGTATAACCCGTCTATCACCGCTTAATCCATCCAAGGTCTGTGTCAGGTAATCGTCGATAGGCTTATTATATAAGTGGGAGAAATCCTGCCCGTATAAATCCTCTAAGGTCTTTACTTCCTCGATAAAGCTATTACGTACGTAAGGTGCTAGGTAGAAATCGAACGCCGGTATCGCCTGTCCGCCATGCATCTCGTTTTGGGCGGTCTCTAGAGAGATACAGCCAAGGATACTAGCGGTTTCGATTCGTTTAGCCGGACGTGATTCGCCATGACCGGCGGAGAACCCGTATTTTAGGATGCGATCCAACGGGTGTTGTACGCAGGTCAAGCTTTTAGTCGGATAATAATCTTTATCATGAATATGGAGATAGTTGTTTGATACGGCTTCCTTGACCTCCTCGCTCAATAAATAGTCATCGACAAACGGTTTGGTGGTCTCGCTGGAGAATTTCATCATCATGCCGGCGGGTGTATCGGCGTTCATATTCGCATTCTCACGGGTGATATCGTTGGATTTGATATTGATAATCTCCAAGAACATATCCCGTGTTTTCGCCTTGCGGGCTACGCTTCGCTGATTTCGGTAAGCGATATATTTCTGCGCTACGTCCTTCCGGCTACTGGCCATCAATTCCAGTTCCACGGCATCTTGAATCGCCTCTACGGTCATTTGAGGTTCTCCCTTGAATGAGATATGATCTGTGATCTGGCGAATCAGTTGCATATCTTCTCCCTTGTCTGTATGCAACATGGCTTTACGGATAGCGGTTACTATCTTCTCCTCGTTGAAGCCAACGATACGCCCGTCCCGTTTAACAACTGTCTGTATCATGATGTCGATTAATTTGTGATTGATTATGCGTGCAAAGGTATCTTATTACTCCATATGATTTTCTTTTTGGAAAACTTTTTGCTGATTAAATTATGTTAAGGTGTTAATTTGTAGTGTATTGTAAAAAGTTTTGGAAAACTTTGTGTCTTGTATGATTGCTTTTGTTTTCCTTTTTTGGTGATGTGATGTGTTATAAGCTTCTCTTTGTAAAGCTTTTAAAGAACATAAGCCGGGATATATTTTTGTTTATATAAAATAATTCATACTTTTGCCCCCGTTTTGGTGATGACGTAAAACCATCCGGTTTCGTCATAAAGAGGGAATCCGGTGTGAATCCGGAGCAGTGCCCGCTACTGTAAGCTTTTGTAAAGTAGAAAACATTTCTCATACCACTGTCTGTAAAAGACGGGAAGGTCGTTTTCTACGAGGTAAGTCAGGAAACCTGCCAAGCGTTTTTATTGCTGTTTTTCTCGGGGTCAGGAAAGCGGAAATATACATAATAACAAATCGTTTATGAGAAGAAAGTGTTTGTGCGCGGCTTTAGCTGTAAGCTGTGTGATAAACGTATCACTTGCGCAGGTGCGTTTACAGGGTAAAGTCGTGGATGAAAGTAATGAGCCGATCCCGGGTGCGAATATCCGTGTGTCGGAATCATTAAATGGTACAACTACGGATGCGGGCGGAAAATTTGAGCTGAACCTTCCGGATGGCAACCATCGTATTCGTGTGACTTACCTTGGCTATGAACAGGGCGTGTATCAAACGGATCACTCGGAAAAAGATGTCGTTATTAAGTTGAAAGAAAAGTATGTGAATATCGATCAAGTGGTGGTAACCGGTACCGGTTCGCATCGCCGCATGAGTAATTCCCCTATTCCCGTGAAAGTGCTTACGGGAAAAGACTTGAAAGAGGCGAGCGTAACCAATTTCCAAGATGCGATGACCAAGCTGAATCCGAGTATCGTATTTATGGAAAACGGACAGGGGGCTACGATGAATATGAACGGATTGACGGAGAAATACGTGGTTATCTTGGAAAACGGTAAGCGTTTGGCCGGCGATGATACCTATTCCCGTATCGATATGTCTAACGTAAAGCGGGTAGAGATCTTGAACGGGGCCGCTTCCGCTTTGTATGGTAGCGACGCGATCGCCGGCGTTATCAATATCATCACGGATGATTCCCGCAATAAGGTGAACGTGACGAGCAATAGCCGTTATGGTAGCAAGAACCAATTCTTGCAGTCGGTCAACGCGGACGTGAATGTAGGGAAGTTCGGTTCATATACTTCTTATCAATATCAACGGGCCGATGGTTGGCAATTAAATCCCTATACGGAGAGTAAAGGCGAGTTGGTTCCTACCAATAAGCAAGCTTCCGAGGGATTTCACCGGAACGTGATCAACCAACGTTTCACGTACGACGCTACGGATCGTTTGTCTTTTTATGTGCGTGGTACTTTCTTCGGACGTTCCAGCGATCGTCCGATGCCGATGGATAAAGTGAATACGACCAACTATGATATGAGAAGAGAGACGTTCACTTATGGGGCGGGCGCTCAATACATGATTAATAAGAACTCTTATTTGAACGCTGATTATCTGTCGGACAATCATAGTACGTATAAGGATTTCTTTGATGGAAAGAAAAGCGGAGAGAGTGATATGACGAAACGGATTCATTACCATAACTTGAATGTCAAGGGAATCTTTCGTTTGGGCAAGTATAATAAGCTTTCGGCTGGTGCGGAGTTCATTAAAGAGTTACTGAGCAGTGAGACGGATAACATAACGGGTAAAAGTATGTACACGACCGCATTTTATGCGCAAGACGAGATCAATATCAATGAGCATTTCCAAGCATACGCGGGTTTGCGCTATATTTACCATGAGAATTTTAAGAGTTATGCGACTCCTAACGTGGCTTTGCTGTATAAGGTAGGCGGTTTTAATTTCCGCGGATCGTATGCGGCTGGTTTCCGTACACCTGAATTGAAAGAGTTGTATACGGAATCGGAGAAGAAAGCGTCCGGAGCGACTCGCCTTACGATCGGTAATCCGGATCTGGACCCGGAGAAGAGCGACAATTTCACGTTGAGCGCTGAATATACGATGAGGTTTTTCTCTTTGTCCGTGTCTGCTTTTATGAATAACGTACGTAGCTTGATTAACTATAAGATATTGGATACGGCGGAACGGGATGCTTATAACACCGCCCATGGTACGGATTATGATGAGATACAGATGCGTGCGAATATCGATAAAGCGAAGATCAAAGGTATTAACGTGGCCTTCAATAGTTATCTGGGAGCGGGCTTTACCTTGAATGGTGGCTATAGTTTCATGGATGGAAAAAACGTATATGAGGATGAGCCTTTGGATAAGACCGTTAAGCATAGTGGTACGGTAGCGGCTATGTGGTCTCATACTTGGAATAAGTATAAGCTGAACGTGAATTTTAACGGACGTATCCAAGGGGAACGTTATTCTACTTCTTATGGATATGCGCCGAAATATTCCTTGTGGAATCTCAATACGAGCCATACGTTTAGAGCCGGCGATTTCTTGTTGGAACCGGGAGTAGGTATCGAGAACCTTTTTGATTATGTAGACGATCGCCCCTTTAATTACAATTACGCTACATTGACCCCGGGCCGTACCTATTACGTCAGCCTTCTGGTCCGTTTCAAGCAGTAAACTGTCACATGTCAACTATCAACTAATATAATAATGTATAGGGGATTTTTACGATCCATGTTTGTTTGTTCACTCCTGCTTGGGTTCGCCTGTTCATTATGGGCGAAACCCGGGCGGGAGTTTTACGCTTCCGATATCCGGGAGAGCATGGAAAAGGGAGATAAGTTAGCGATCTTGATGGTACATTTCGGGAGTGCTTACCCGGAAGCTCGTACCCAAGTACTTGATGTGATGAACAAGCGTGTCAAGGAGGCTTTCCCAGACGTGGAAGTTCGGCAGGCTTATAGCGCCCGTAGCGTAGTGAGTCGGTTGAGGGCGCAAGGTGTTTGGGTTCAGTTGCCGGCGGACGCCTTGGTGGAGTTGCGTGATCAAGGGTTTACCCATGTAATTATCCAACCGACTATCATTATAGAGGGTGTGGAGATGGAAGCGATCCGCAAAGAGGCGGAACAGCGAAAAGGTTTGTTTAAGGATTTGCGTGTAGGTAATCCCTTGTTATATGATGATACCGATTATGAGGCGGTGATGAAAGCGGTTTCCTCACCTTCTGGAGTGACTAAAAATGGGGCTAAGTTATTGGTGGCGCACGGAACTTATCATGCCAGTAACTCGGCTTACGCGAAATTGGGGTATATGTTCCAGACCAAAGGAATGAAAGATTATTATACCGGAACCCGTGAGGGTTTCCCTGCGATCGAGGATGTAGGTGAGCAAATGCGCCAAGCCGGTCATAAGCGTGTGCAGTTGATTCCTTTTATGTTCGTACTGATTCGAGGTACGGAAAATACGGTTACGGATTTCTGGCAGAAAGGGCTACGTCAACAGGGTTTCGATGTGGATATTTATTTAAAGCCTCTAGGTGAGAATCCGGCGATCCGGTCTTTATTTATCGATCACATCCGTTTCGCCATGAAATATAAACGGGCGACGATTTTTGATCGAAAGAAATTATATACACACTGAACAATTGAGAATTGAAAATTAGTGAGTACTTACTGAACCAATTTTCAATTCTCAATTCTCAATTATTTACTGGTAGTCTTCTCCGGTTTCCCAAGCCTCCGCATCATTATATAATGCTTTTAGATGGTTCACCCAGATCTGACGAACAGCGTCGTAATCGCCTAAGCCTATGATCTTACAGTTCTCTAAACTTCCGTTATGGCTTTCTTTCGTGTCAATCTTGAAGCCCATCTTCAAAAGTTTTAGTCTCCAGCAAGCGTCGGCGTTAGGAGCGGCAGCGCTGAAATCATCACCCTCCTCGATACCCCAAAGGTCATTATGCGCATGGTCTCCGGCAATAGACATGAACGGAGCTAAGGAGATCGTGATCTCTTCCGGTTTTAAGTTGTGATCCTCGCAGTATTTGGTAAGTTTGGAATAGACACATTCCTCATTTGGTTCGCCTTCTTCCGGCCAGAACAACATATCTCCGTAATCAACGGTACCTACGAATACATTCTTGTTAGCGGCCAAGGCTTGCATAGCCTCTTCTGTTTCCGTGTATTTCGTATTTGCGTTATAGTTTTTATCCGGGTTACCATGTCCCATTAATAAAAGGATGTTCTTGTTATCAGCCAATTTATCACTGTAGTGGCTGTATAGGACTTTCGCTACGGCTTCCACATCATCCTCGTCGTATACCAAACAAGGGCTTTTTACGACTTGAACACTCGGGAAAGACTCGATCATGAATTTCTTCTTCACGTCCGTATTCATCAAGCTTAGGTATTCCTCACCCGGGATGATGTGTAAGGACTGTACCGCTACCTTCTTGTAACCGGCATTTCCTAGAGCTTGTAACCAAAGGTCCGGTTGATAACGTGCGATACCGGTCTCTGCCTCTACACGATTCACGCAAGTACGGGAGGTAAATGACAAATAGATGTCCGCGTCGGGAAATGCGTTCTGGAAATCGGCCAATGTTGCGTCGTAAGTCTTGATAGACTCTTTGAATGTGCTACCGAATGTACACAACAAGATCGCCGTGTCATGTTTCTTACTTGCCTTTACGACTTCTTCCGCCGGGTTTGCGGTATTGTCGTCGTCTCCATCATCACAGGAGGTAAAAACTGCGCTTGAGGCAAATAGACTCGCCGCAAGCAAAAGGTACTTAAATTTGTTCATCGCATTTAACTTTTAAGATTGTTTATAGTTTATGTTTATTCTGAAATTTCACGATAAAGGAGGCGTACCAAGTCCGTCCGGGAGACGTAGTTCCACGATGGCGTCCGAACGGGGTACGATCCACATAATCGAAGATATTATCGATACCGACATTGATATCTAGGTTCCATTTTTTCTTTTTCAATACGTTATGACGGGTATTCAATCGCCATAGCTGATAACTTTTTCCATCACCGTCCGTGATATAAAAGCGGGTGGATTGGTATCGGCCGAACAAGGTGACATCCAATTTATACTTTTTCCACGCATGGTTCCATGCTAGTTTCCAATTGGCATTATGGAATGAGGTTCCGTTGATCGGGGTGTAGAGCATATAATTCGGGTCGGCTGGATCATCCGTATATTGCGCTTTGGCATCCGTATAGCTATAGCCTCCACCAATAGCCAAGGAAGATAGGATTTGATAGGTGAGCGATATATCTCCCCCGAAAGAGCGGGCTTTGGATAAGTTCTTGTGTTGCATGCTGGCCTCGATCTCATCCAATCGGTCTTCGGCGCTTGTCGGGATCTCGGTCAGGGCGATCATGTTCTTGATACGGTTGTAGAATCCTGTTACCGTGATCTGCAGGTTCGACGCATGATATTCTACGCTCGCCGAATAATAATTGGACTTTTGCGGTTTTAAATCCTTATTACCATAATAATGTTTCCACGGGCCGCCGCCGATCTGCGTGATATAATCATCGTGCAACTCCTTTAAGGTAGGAGCCTTAAATCCATTTGAGTATGTGGCTCGGATATTGAAGTCGCCTAGTTTGTACATGGCGGAGACTTTAGGGGTAAACGTAGCCCCGAACTCTTGGTGCACGACGAAGCGCCCACCTACCGTCACATTCAACCGATCTGTCGGGTTCCATTCGTCTTGTACATAAGCGGAAGCCGTAAATACGGAGGCTTTCCCGTTCTCGATACGCCGGGGAGATTTCAAATGATCGTATTGATATTCGAGTCCGGCGCTTAGGATATTGTTTTCCCCGAGGTGGAATACGCTTTTGGCTTGTCCTAGGAAACGTTGTTGAGAGGTTTCCAGAATATGTTCCCCCGGATAACGGGTAATACGTAAACCCGTCTCCGGATCGAAGAAGTTCGTGACATCTTTATGATGGTAATTATAGAAATAACTATAGTTACCATAAGTTAGGTCTACCGAAAGAAAATTCAGTCCTCCCAATGTGTATTTAGCTCCTCCGGCCACATCGAAGTTCCGGTAGAATTGATCATAGGTATAATACTTGAATGCGCCGTGCGGACGATAATTCCATTTCTGGTAAAAAGAGCCATCGGCCGAGAGGCTCAGCCGGTCGTTCACTTTGTAGGTTAAGTTCTCCCTTAGCGTAAAGTTCGTGGATCGGTTTACGGTTCGTGTCACGGTTCCATCCATTACCTCGTGATGGTCCCATTCTTGGGTCGTATTTCGCCAGCCGTCCGTATGGGTCGTACTAAGTGAGGTGGTGGAATTCACTCTCTTATGCCCAAAGCCGATTTGTACGCTTTCCAATATATCTCCATATGATCCGACACGAGTCGTATTCGATAGGCTCACTTTATCCCGGTTCTTTTTCGTGATAATATTGATAACACCGGCGATAGCGTCCGAGCCATACAGGGAAGAGGCGGCACCTTTTACGATCTCGATACGTTCGATATTGGCGGGGTTGATAATACTCAAGTCGTTTTGTCCGCCGGTATCTCCGTTGATCCGTTTGCCATTGATAAGGATCAATATGTAATCGTTGCCTAATCCGTTCATCTGGATGCCACTACCCATGTCGCTCGGATTAAAGGTGATGGAAGCGTTCAGCCCTTCCAGAATATCTTGCATACTGCGTCCTTGGTAACTGTCAAGGGCTTTGCCGGTGATTACCTCTGTTTGCACAGGGGCGTCTTTCAGATAGTGTTCGGTACCCGTACCGGTGACCACGACCTCGTTCAATAGCACGGAAAGTTCCTTCGGATCTTTCAATATGCTTTGGGCGCATACGGATTGTACGCACAAAGCTAAAATAGCAGATGCTAAAAGCCTCATATAGTGTTTTATTGGTTCACGAAATAAAACAACAAGCTTCTATTGATAATGTCTCAAAAAATAAACTGAATTGTTTTTTGTATGACACGTGCTCTTATCCTGAAAGCTTGATGTTATTGTAAGACTTTAGCAGGTATTCTGGCTCTCCTCTGGTTAGAAACCTTCCCATTCCAACTTAGGAACAGTGGTTTTTGAACTTCTAACCAACTTCATGAGGATTACAGCTGCAGGAACAGCTCCGGATTCACACCGGATTCCCTCTCACCAAACTATGTGATAGTTTGATTACTAAAATCGGAGGCAAAGATATGAATGTTTTCTAATATTTAGAAAATATATATGAAAAAGTTTTTTTGTAAGGTATGATATGTCTGTCCACTTCTATTAAGGAGAAAGAATATTTACATCATAAAGAAGATATCGGTAAATGTAATAGGCTGACAATTCGTAAGTAATACTGTTTGTCGAATCTTACTTCAAGCCTCTCGATTGATAGATCCTTTCCTTGGCCTCATTTATTTTCTGAAACTTCTCGTTGGCGGCCTTGCGGATGTCTTCTCCCAAACTGGCTACTTTGTCCGGATGATGCTTGACGGCCATCCGGCGATAGGCGGCACGGACTTCCTCGTCCGTGGCGGTCGGTTCTATCTCTAGCACCTTGTAGGCATCGTCCAAGGAACTTCCTTTTAGGTTCAACATGGATTCAACTTCTCTATCAGACATTCCCATCGCCATCGCTACCTCTTTCAAGGCATTGATCTCGGCTGCGCACACATTCCCGTCACTCTTAGCGATCTCGGCGAGGAACGCGAGCAATTGCAGCCGCTCCTCATAACTTAGGTTGTATGCGATCTGGGTTCCGCATTCCCGGATGGTATTCTTGAATCCCATGTTGTTCTCCTGATCCATGCGTTTAGCTTGGTCGAAAAGCTTTAGCAATATCTCCTCACCTTGGCTTACGGCGATCTCGCCGAAGTTTCTCCGAAGGAATTGACGGACGTATTCCATCTCGCTATGCATGATCTTCCCGTCGGCACGGATGATATAGGATGCCATAACCAACATGGAGAAAAGGAAACTGTTACGTTCCCCGGCGTATGGGTCTCTTCGTGTATATTGATCATCGTAATTGGTGCCGCCACCGAAAGACTGCCCCGTCATATTTGCCCCTTCCTCGAAGAAAGAGCCTAATATAATGCCGGCTAGAGCGCCTAGCGGTCCGAACGCCATAAATCCCAAGACGCCACCTATCCATTTCCCGATACCCATATTCCTGTTTATCTTATTTGTTGATTACCGATATGCAATATTCGTAAAAAAACGGGAGATATGCAAATGTAAAAGGCGGGTGCGTGAAGCATACCCGCCTTACGGTTATTTGGAGAGTTGGATCTTGAATGTTTTCTCATTTATCCGGATGAGATACGTTCCGAAGGGCAATCCCTCGTAGCCCTGTAAGCCTATTCGCTTTTGGTAGCGTACAATCTTTTCATTGAGCGCGATCACCATCACTGGCTGTAGCTATTATTGTTCAATTTTGATCCCGAAAATTCGCTCTATTTCAAAAATATACTTTTTGGTTGTTGTAAACAATACAGCTTCCATTCCAATCGCCTTTGCACCCAACACATTCACCATTCTGTCATCCGTAAACAAACATTCCGACGGTTTAAGGCTATATTTGTCACAAAGGCGAAGATAAATTTCCTTTTCAGGCTTGATGAAATGTTCCTCACACGATATTACCACACCGTGAAGCAACTGGAATATGTCGAATTTCTCCATGACCCGGTAGATTGTGTCGCTCCAGTTCGTCAACCCATATAGTTTGAATCCGGATTGCTTTAATTTTTTTAGAAGTACATGCATACCTTCAATCTCTCCTGTTATCTCTTCAAGATAATTATCCTTGAAAAACGTGAAGGCATCGCTATATTCAGGATACCTTTTTATCGCTCCGTCAATCATTTTCTCAAACGGGATTATTCCACGGTCGCACATGTTTATAAATTCCGGATCTGATAGAATCTTGTGAAAACCGATTAGCGACACTTCATCATCCCCGAAATGTCGTTCAAGCAAGGGTTGCAAATCGTGATTTACAAGGACCTTGCCAAAATCAAAAATGAGGTTTTTAATCATTATCTTCGATATTTTTAATTACACGGCAAGGATTGCCGACAGCTATGGAATTGGCAGGAATATGTTTCACGACAACACTGCCTGCTCCGATGACAGAGTTTTTACCGATGGTCACACCCGGAAGGATTGTAGAGCCGCCTCCTATCCATACACCATCTTCTATAAGGACGGGTCGGGCAATTGTGTCGCAGATGGACGCTCCGGGACATGTCCTTTCCGGCATCCTTTCCGCGAGGTGAACGGAATGAGTAGCGGTATATATTTTTACATCGGGGGCTATCATCACGTTGTTACCGATAATGATATTGTTATTATCGAGGAACGTGCAGTTCATGTTCACGATCACCTTGTTCCCGAAATAGATGTTTTTCCCATACTCGCATCGGAAGTCTATGTCGATGTAAACATCCTTGCCGATACTTCCGAACATCTGCCGATAGATGCGCTGCTTTGCCTCATTGTCGGCATAATCCGTTTCTCTGAGTTGGTGTAGTAGCCTTTTGTTACGGACAGTCATTTCCGTTATTTCGGGCGATGAGCCGTCGAAAGGCTCCTCATCCATACATTTTTGATATTCAGTTTTCATGTGTTCAATTCATCTCATTGTAGAGTCTTATTCTTTATTTGAGCCAATTATTACGACAAGGTAACGCAAGCAAGAATAGGCAGCTTCAAATTGATATGCCTTCAAGCATACGCAAAGTTACACAAAATAGCTGAGAACACGAACAAACGAAATGTATAAAAACTGTACTTGCCTGTTGACTCTACAAAAAGTAAGGCTTTTTCATTTAACATCTCATTTAAGTGGAGCTTCTTGTAAATTTTAGCATGCGCTATTGTTTTCGGTGGAAGGATTCAGGAAAACACGTACGACCTTTCCAGAAAACACGTACGACTTTTTTCAAAAACATGTATGTGTTTTCGCAGAAAGATTATCCTGTTTTTTTAA
Source organism: Parabacteroides sp. CT06 (assembly GCF_002257605.1). Taxonomy (GTDB): domain Bacteria; phylum Bacteroidota; class Bacteroidia; order Bacteroidales; family Tannerellaceae; genus Parabacteroides; species Parabacteroides distasonis. The sequence goes on from NZ_CP022754.1 coordinate 51,865, forward strand.
TGTTGATTTTTAATGCTTTATGCATAAGCTTCTCTTGTGAGCTTATTGTACGGAATTTTACTTGGGATCCGTGTATTCCGTATATTCCGGCCTGGCTGAAGTGGATGGTTAAATAAAAAATACTATCTTTGCCCCCGAATCGGTTCCGCATATACCATTCGGGTATGTGGATTAAAAGGGAATCGGGTGTGAATCCCGGACAGTCCCGCTGCTGTGAAGCTCCGAAGAACATCTTGAAACAACACTATCGCCACTGGTTCTAGCGACCGGGAAGGCCTCAAGATGGGAGTCAGTCAGAAGACCTGCCATTCATTAAAGGCTGTTTTTGCTCGAGGGATTAGGAAAGCAGTACGAAAAGAATAAGAATCAATAGTTAATGATTTATGGAGAATTTATGTCCTCGTGGCGACATGATCCGTAAAGTGCTTGTTGCGAACCGAGGTGAGATCGCTATCCGTGTAATGCGCTCATGTAAGGAGATGGGGATTCGCACTGTTGCCGTATATTCGGAGACCGATCGTACCGCTCGGCATGTAATGTATGCGGATGAGGCAGCCTTGATAGGCCCGGCGGCTTCCAAGGAAAGTTATTTGAATATAGACAATCTGATCGCCGCGGCGAAACGGCACCATGCCGATGCGATACATCCCGGTTATGGTTTCTTGTCGGAGAACGCGGACTTCGCACGCCGTTGTAAGCAAGAAGGATTGATATTTATCGGCCCGTCAGCGGAGACGATGGAAGCGATGGGAGATAAGATCGCCGCACGCAAACGCATGATCGCCGCAGAGGTTCCTGTGGTTCCCGGTACGGAGCAACCGTTGCAAAGTGCGGAAGAAGCGCTTCGGGTTTGCGAAGAAATTGGTTTCCCTGTTATGCTGAAAGCTTCTATGGGAGGTGGAGGAAAAGGGATGCGCCTGATACATGAGAAGGGCGAGGTTGTCGAGGCTTATCATACGGCTCGTTCAGAATCGTTGTCCTCATTTGGTGATGATACGGTATATATAGAGAAATTCGTAGAGGAGCCGCATCATATAGAATTCCAGATATTGGGAGATAACCATGGTAATGTCATTCATCTATTTGACCGGGAATGTTCGGTTCAACGTCGTAACCAGAAAATAGTAGAGGAAAGCCCGTCTCCATTCCTAACAGCGGACTTACGTAAAGAAATGGGGGAAAAGGCTGTGGCTGCGGCTAAAGCGGTTCATTATTCCGGAGCGGGAACGATAGAGTTCCTTGTAGATAAGGACCGCCATTTTTATTTTTTGGAAATGAATACCCGGCTACAAGTAGAGCATCCTATCACGGAAGAAGTGGTAGGGGTGGATTTGGTAAAGGAACAAATCCGTATCGCCAATAATGAGGTTTTGCATCTTCGTCAAGAAGATCTTTTCCAACGAGGACATGCCATCGAGTGCCGGATCTGTGCGGAGGATACGGAAAATAATTTCATGCCTTCCCCGGGTATTATCCGGCAATTAACGGAACCGAATGGTATCGGGGTACGTATCGATAGCTATGTATATGAAGGGTATGAGATTCCGGTCTATTATGACCCTATGATCGGTAAATTAATCGTATGGGCAACGACACGTGCGTATGCGATCGAGCGTATGCGCCGGGTTCTATATGAATATAAAATCACGGGCTTAAAGACGAACCTCAGTTATTTGAAACGTATCATGCATAATCCTGATTTCGTGAAAGGGGAATATAATACATTATTTATCGCTAAGAATGCCCGGATGCTACAACGGTCTAACGGTAATAACGAGGAAATCGAGAATATCGCCATGATCGCCGCTTATATGGATTATTTGATGAATTTAGAGGAAAATACTTCTACCCAATTGGTGGATACACGTCCTATCAGCCGTTGGCGGGAGTTTGGTTTACAAAAAGGTGTCTTACGGATTTAACGGGTATTGGTTATGGAAATACATATCGGAAATCGTGTGGCCGATGTGACATTGGTCAGTAAAGAAGGGAATAAAGTCCGGCTTTCTATCGACGGGAAGCCGTATGATGTGGATATCGTGATGACGGAGAACGGCAGTTGTTCTGTCTTGCACGATGGGAACTCATTTAATGCGGAGATCATCTCCGGAGAAGATCATCGGAGTTATGACGTGAATATGTTCTACCGTTCCTATCATGTGGATATCGTAGATACCCAAAAGAAATATTTGCGTATGCGTAAAAGTGCGGAAGAGAAGCAAGATGACAAGATTGTCGCCCCGATGCCGGGTAAAGTCGTGAAAATACCTGTGCGGAAAGGAGATCGCTTGGAAACGGGGGATACCGTGGTCGTACTTGAGGCGATGAAGATGCAGAGTAACTATAAGGTAAGCTCAGCATGCGTGGTAAAAGATATATTGGTATCCGAGGGAGATTCCGTTGATAACAATCAAGTGCTTATGACTTTAGACCTATTAAAAGATGATTCATATGAATAACGAGCAATTATATAAAGATTTTGAGGCTTTGAATAAAGAGGCCTCGTTGGGAGGAGGATTGAATCGCATTGAGAAACAACATGCTTGCGGGCGTATGACCGCCCGTGAACGAATCGAGATGCTGTTGGATAAAGGGACTTTCAATGAGCTGGATAAATTCGTGGTGCATCGGTGTACAAACTTCGGGATGGATAAGAATAAGATTCCCGGTGATGGAATGGTAAGTGGTTATGGAAAGATCGATGGTCGTTTGGTATTTGTTTACGCTTATGATTTTACCGCATACGGTGGGACCTTGAGTGCCACGAATGCCGCTAAGATCGTGAAAGTGCAACAATTAGCCTTAAAGAACGGAGCGCCGATCATCGCCTTGAATGACTCGGGGGGTGCCCGGATTCAAGAAGGGGTGAATAGCTTGGCTGGTTATGCTTCTATCTTTTACCAAAATACGATGGCCTCGGGAGTCGTTCCCCAATTATCGGCTATTTTGGGGCCTTGTGCGGGGGGCGCTTGTTATTCCCCGGCTTTGACCGATTTTATTTTTATGGTCAAAGAGCAAAGTCATATGTTTATCACGGGGCCGGATGTCGTAAAGGCGGTGACTCACGAGGTGATCGATAAGGAAGAGCTGGGCGGGGCGCAGGTACATAGCGGAAAAAGCGGGGTCGCGCATTTTGTGTGTGATACGGAAGAGGAGACTTTGATGAGTATCCGGGAACTTCTGAGTTTCCTGCCTTCTAATAATATGGAAGACGCTCCAGTTATAGCTTGTGCTGACGATGTGCGTCGGGTAGAAGAGTCGTTGCAGCATGTGATTCCGGAAGATCCTAATGTCCCTTATGACATCAAGGATATTATAGAGCCGATAGTGGATAATCATTACTTCTTCGAGGTTATGCCTCATTTTGCTCGCAATATTGTAGTGGGATTCGCTCGTTTGGGAGGCCGTACCATAGGTATCGTAGGGAACCAACCTGCCTTTTTAGCGGGAGTCTTGGATATCGATGCTTCTGATAAGGCCGCACGTTTCATTCGCTTCTGCGATTGCTTCAATATTCCATTGATCACGTTCGAGGATGTGCCGGGCTTCTTGCCGGGCTGTACGCAAGAACATGCGGGAATTATACGCCACGGGGCAAAAATTGTCTACGCTTATGCGGAGGCCACGGTTCCCAAAATCACGTTGATTACCCGGAAGGCTTACGGGGGAGCCTATATCGTAATGGCAAGTAAGCCTACCGGTGCCGATATAAACTTGGCATATCCGATGGCTGAGATTGCGGTGATGGGGGCTGAAGGTGCCGTGAATATATTATACCGGAAAGCCAACGATGAGGAGAAGAAACAAGCAATTCGTGAATACACCGAGAAATTCTCAAATCCTTACCGGGCAGCCGAGCAAGGATTTATAGATGAAGTCATACAACCTAGAGACACACGTTTTAAATTGATTCAGGCGTTGGAAATGGCGAAAAATAAGAGCCAGAGTAATCCTCCTAAAAAACATGGAAATATTCCCTTGTAGTAATTATTATTTAAGGAAAATCAAAGCCTCTTCCTGTCGGGAGGATAGCTTAGAGGTTAAAAGATCCCGGTTCAATTGTTTTGTCCCGGGATTTTTTTATTTGGATAATAAAAGTAAACAAAAAAGCGAAAAGATATGATATATACGGAAAACATGCTATCTTTGTTCCCGAATCGGTTCCGCATATACCATTCGGGTATGTGGATTAAAAGGGAATCGGGTGTAAATCCCGGACAGTCCCGCTGCTGTGAAGCTCCGAAGAACATCTTGAAACAACACTATCGCCACTGGTTCTAGCGACCGGGAAGGCTTCAAGATGGGAGTCAGTCAGAAGACCTGCCATTCATTAAAGGCTGTTTTTGCTCGAGGGATTAGGAAAGCAGTACGAAAAGATAAGCAATATCTTAAAAGGAACAAAGACGTATGAAAAGGATCTGTTCGCACTGTCGTGCGACATTTGAATGGCCGGTAACCCTTTTGCCGGAAGAGGAAAGTTTGTCTAAATTATCAGCATAAGAAATAGAAAATATATTAGTAAATGTTGTTAGAATGGATGCCAGATTAAACTGGGATACTAAATGTTCAATATGTGTATCTCTGCCGAAGTGATTCGCCAGAGGTACTTTTTTATCTTAAATTAATATATACATGAATAGATATGGAATGGATTAATGAATTGTTATGGGGAGAAGGGGTAGGGCATTCTATCCTTTTGTTATCCGTTGTGATCGCTCTGGGGATCCAGCTTGGTAAACTGAAGCTATTCGGTATCTCTTTAGGGATTACCATGGTACTGTTTGTCGGGATCTTTCTCGGGCATTTCGGTTTTACGGCGAATCCGTCGGTCGTTCATTTTTTTAGAGAGTTTGGTTTGATCTTATTTGTTTACTCGGTAGGTATGCAAGTAGGCCCCGGATTTTTCTCTTCGTTTCGAAAGGGAGGGATCACGTTGAATATGCTTGCTTGCGGTATTGTTTTTCTAGGGGTGATTACTGCCTTGATTATACATTATATTACAGGCATTCCTATACCGACAATGGTAGGTATCTTATCCGGAGCAGTGACGAATACACCGGGATTGGGCGCTGCTCAACAGGCTTATTCAGATATGACGGGGATCTCGGATGAAACGATCGCTTTAGGATATGCGGTTGCCTATCCGTTAGGTGTGATCGGCATTATCTTGTCGATGATTTTTATCCGTTATGTTTTCCGTATCTCTTTTGCGAAGGAGACGGAACAATTGGAAGAAGAGACGGATACGGAATCGGGAGGAGAGGCTGTACCTATCTCTTTGGTGGTGAAGAATCCGGCGATTTTTGGTCGTAGCGTAAGTGAGCTATCTAAATTGTTGGAACACCGTGAATTTGTTATTTCCCGTATTTTACGTAACGATACGAATCGGATAGAGATCGTGGCGGGGAACACGGTATTGAATGGGGATGATAAGATTTTTGTTATTACCGCAGAGCATGACGTGGAGGCGATAAAGACTTTTATCGGTCAAGAAATACAGATGGATCGTAAGCAATGGATTCCGGCGGAAAGCCAGTTTATCAGCCGGCGTATTTTGGTTACCCGGTCTGAAATCAACGGTAAGCAATTAGGGGCTTTGCAGTTACGCCGTTTACATGGAATTAACGTGACTCGGATCAATCGTGCGGGGCTGGAGTTGGTAGCTACTCCTAATCTGGTCTTGCAAATAGGCGACCGGGTGACAGTGGTCGGTAGTGAATTGGCGGTGGAGAAAGTTGCCGAGACGCTGGGTAATTCAATGAAACGCTTGAATGAACCTAATTTGGTGACTATTTTTGTTGGTATAGTTTTGGGTATTATCGTGGGAAGTCTTCCTATTAGTTTTCCGGGTATTCCTCAACCGGTGAAATTAGGATTAGCGGGAGGTCCGTTGATCGTTGCGATATTGATAAGCCGGTTCGGTTATCGTTATAAATTGGTTACTTATACCACGCAAAGTTCTAATTTACTATTGAGGGAATTAGGAATCACGTTGTTTCTCGCCTGCGTGGGATTGAGTGCGGGTGAAGGTTTTGTCGATACGATAGTCAATAAGGGTGGTGTAGCTTGGATCGGTTATGGTTTTATAATAACGTTATTGCCTCTACTGATTATCGGTTGTGTGGGAAGGTATTTTTATAAACTGAATTATTTTACGTTGATGGGATTGATTGCGGGAAGTACGACCGATCCTCCTGCGTTAGCCTATTCCAATATGGCGGCAGGAAATGATGCGCCGGCGGTTGGATATGCGACGGTTTATCCATTGACCATGTTTTTGCGTGTGTTGACCGCACAGTTAATGATATTATTCTTTTATACATAGAATAAATATTTTGTTGTTAGTAATGTTTAGAAAAGTGTAAACTCCCTAGCCTTCCGCCGAAGTGATTCGCCGGGGGGGCTTTTTTGTTGCTAATCAAAAAGTAAACATGTATCTTTGCGGCCAATCAAGGTGTAGATGTTATCGATTCCGATAATAATCAGTAAAAGGGAATCCGGTGCGAGTCCGGAGCTGTACCCGTAGCTGTAAGTCCTTGGAGCCCCGGCAAATCTTGTTGCCACTGCCTATCGGATAGGCGGGAAGGTAGCCGACAGAGGGTGGACGAGCCAGAAAACCTGCCATGATTTTGTTATGCGACGTTTCGGGTGAAGACGTTGGTAAACCTAAGAATTATTATGCGAGATTTATATCTTATAAGATGTCTGTGCGTTTTTAGCGTATGGTTATTTTCTTTGGGTGTCGCTTTCGGTCAACAGATCGATACGACGGCCTATCACGAGCTTTCCGGGGTGGAAGTAGTGGAGAAGGTACGTCCGTCGGTCACCCGTGAAGGTACGCCTTTGCAAATTATGGACCGGGCGGGAATCGATCGCTTGGGAGTACAAGACCTATCCGAGGCCGTGAAACGCTTCTCGGGAGTTACAGTACAGGATTATGGGGGGATCGGAGGATTGAAAACGGTCTCGGTACGTAGCTTGGGAGCGAAGCATACCGCCGTCAGTTACGATGGGGTGACGATTACGGATGCGCAAAGCGGGCAAGTCGATATCAGCCGTTTCTCGTTGGATAACGTGGAGATGGTTTCCTTATCGATCGGACAATCGGATGACATCTTCCAAACGGCAAGGGTGTATGCCTCGGCAGGAGCCTTGAATATACAAACCGGAAAGCCCACGTTTAAAGACAAATCGTTTCATACTTATCTTAAGGTTAAGGGAGGTTCCTTCGGGCTTTTTAATCCCGTGCTGCATTATGATCAAAAATTAGGAAAGCGTTGGAGCGCATCCTTACATGGTGATTTCGTGCGTGCGGATGGGCAATATCCCTATACATTGATTAATGGGGAATTGGAGACGAGAGAGAAGCGTAGAAATAGCGATATCCATGCTTACCATTTGGAAGGTAATCTATTCGGCGATTTTGGAAGGGGAGGCGAACTTTCCTTTAAGGCGTACTATTTTGATTCGGAGCGGGGGCTTCCCGGTTCTGTTAATTTATATAACAAGAACACTTCTGAACGATTATGGGATAATAACTTTTTCGTGCAATCGGGGTATAAGAATGTTCTTAATGAGAAATTTACGCTACGGGCCATGGCTAAGTATAATTATGCTTTTACTCGTTATTTAGATATAAATGATAAATATGCTGCGGGCGAACAAGTCGATTTGAATACACAGAATGAGTATTATGGCTCTGTAGGTTTGCTGTATACTCCTATAAAGTATGTATCGGCGACGTTGACTACGGATTTAACTCGCTCTATGCTGGACAATAATTTTGTGAACGGCCCTAATCCAAAGCGAATGGCCTCTCAATCAGTACTAGCGGTGCAATATAAGAACAGTCGATTCACGGCTACCGCTAGTTTATTGGGAACATATATCACTGATAAAGTGGAGCAAGGGGAAAAACCGGATGATAAGAGGCGTTTATCCCCGGCTGTAAGTTTGTCTTGGCGGCCATTCTCGGAAAGTACTTTGCGGATACGTGCCTCTTACAAAGATATATTCCGGGTTCCTACATTTACGGACTTGTATTACCTCCGTATGGGAAATACAAATTTGAAACCGGAAGAAACTTCCCAATATAATGTAGGGGTAACATGGAGTTCTTCCTGTGGGGATTGGCTGCGGCATTTCAGTATTTCGGCGGATGGATATTATAATACGGTGAAAGATAAGATCGTGGCTTTACCTACCATGTATGTTTGGAAGATGATGAATATGGGCGAAGTGGATATTAAAGGGGTAGATGTAAATTTATCTACACAATTCCGATTGCCCTTACGAATGAGCTTGCTTTTGGCTTCCACTTATTCTTTTCAATACGCGGTTGATGTGACAGATCCGGAAGCTAAGAATTATAAGGATCAGATTCCTTATACACCTCGTCATTCTGGCACGGTTTCCGTAACCTTGGAAAATCCATGGGTAAATGTCTCTTATATACTGACTGCGGTTGGTGATCGTTATGCATTGCCGCAAAATATAGATCGGAACAGGATTGATTCTTATATAGAACAGAGTATTTCTATAAATCGAGATTTTCGTTTTCGATATTTCGGTTTGCGTTTGCAAGGTGAATTGTTAAATCTTGCGAACGTGAATTATGATGTTATTCAGTATTATCCCATGCCGGGCCGTTCTTGGCGTTTAAGTATTTGTTTATCCTATTAGTAAACTATAAAAGTAAAGTAATGAAAAAGAAGAATTTAGTTTGTGTCTCTGCCTTGTGTGCATTGATGTCTTTCTCGTTTGTCAGCTGTGATGATGACAATGAGCCTTCACTGAACATACCAAATGTATCTGTAACTAATGTCAGTTTTACGGATGAGAATCCGGAAGCTTTAAAAGTTAGCGGAACCTTAAATTGGACAGCTCCGTCTTCTGTTGACAATGTAACAAAGTACGTGATTTATGGTTCCTCTGATGGAACCGCTAAAGATATGAAAATTGCGGAGGTAGAAGTTGGAACACATTCATATGCTATTACGGATGTCGTAAATATAGGCTATTTATTAGTTATAGCCGCAAATGCGGAAGGTGAGTCTTCTGTTTATGCTTCCGTAAGAGTTATTGATTTTGTGAAGGATAGTTCTTTCATGGCTTTATATTTCTTGAATTCGGGCAATATGGGAAATAACAACTCTTCTTTATATATGTACGACATAGAAAAGGATGAGGTTGTCCCCGATTATTTCTTGGCTCAAAATGGCAGGGGGCTGGGAGATACGGCACAGGATATGATCGTGTATGGCGATAAGATGTATATCGCGGTATATGGAGAGTCTACGATAGAAGTGACAGATCTGAAGGCAAAATCCATTAAGCAAGTCAAGACAGAGGGGCAGCCCCGTTATATGGTATCAGAGGGTGGAAAAGTCTATATTAGCTATTATAATGGATATGTCGCTCGTTTGGATACCGCATCCTTGGAGGTTGAGGCGAAAGTAAAGGTCGGACGGAATCCGGAACAATTGGCGGTATCTTCTAATAAATTGTTTGTCTCAAACTCCGGAGGTATGGATTACAGTACCGAGGTTGGGTATGATAAAACGGTATCAGTGGTTGATCTGTCTACTTTTACAGAGATAAAGAAGTTGGATGTAGTATTGAATCCCACACGGATACAGGCGGATGAGCAAGGAAATGTATATGTGGTTTCTATGGGTAACTATGCGGATATACCCAATACGGTACAAAAGATAAATACGGAGACTTATGAGGTTACTTCCCTTACGAATTGTCCAAACGCAACGGAGATGGCCTATGAGGATGGCAAGCTATTTCTGTTCTATGCGCAATGGGGAATGTCTAGCCCTGCATTTTTAACATTTGATACAAAGAGCCAATCTGCGGGAACGAGCTTTATTACAGATGGAACCTCAATACAATCCCCTTATTCAATCAGTGCCGTGGGTGGAAATGTCTATGTCGCAGAGTCTGATTATAAGAATAATGGCGATATCTATTGTTTCGGAGGTGACGGTAAATTGTTCAAGAAGTTTGAGGCTGGTTTAAATCCCATGAAAGTAGTCCTCGCTCAAAAAGATAATATCTAATGCGATTACTGATTCTCTTAGGGTTCGCTTTCTGGATGGTGGCATGTACGCCATCCGGAAAGCAAACTTCTTCCAAGGAAGCTCTTTCCTCTGATAGAATTCAATATGCCCAAGGTTTCACGGTTCAGCGCTTTGATACCTATACAATGGTGGAAGTTCGTGATCCGTGGGATAGTACTCGTCTGCTTCAACGCTATTTATTGGTAGACCGGACAAAGTCGGTTCCTGGCGGATTACCCAAAGGGACGATCGTGAAGGTCCCGGTAAAAGATATTGTGGTTTATACTTCTGTTCATGCGGCTATTATTGATCAATTGCACGAAATCAATAAGGTTATAGGTGTTTGTGAGCCTCGTTATATGGATACTCCTGCCATACAAGAGGGTATACAGGCCGGAAGAATCGCTGATTTAGGTGAGGCTACCTCTCCGAATATAGAGAAAATGATAGAGATCGGTGCGGAACTCGTGATAGCTTCCCCGTTTCAGAACAGTAGTTATGGGCCTGTCGAGAAGATAGGGATACCCATTATCGAAGGAGCCGACTATATGGAGGCATTTCCTTTGGGGCGCACGGAGTGGATTCGCTTTTATGGTTTGCTATTCGGAAAGGAAGAGATGGCCGATTCTATATTTAAAGAAACAGAGCAAGCCTATCTGTCCCTAAAGAACTTAACCGTGAATATAGATAAGCGTCCTACTGTTTTGTCGGAGAAAAAGTTCGGTTCCTCATGGTATATACCGGCTGGAGATAGTTATATGGCCCATCTTTTTGAGGATGCAGGAGCCGATTATATGTTTAAGGATTTACCGGGTGCCGGAAGTACCCCCTTAGCGTTTGAGACCGTGTTTGATAAAGCGATCCATGCGGATATTTGGCTTGTTAAATATAATCAGTCTTCCGAGATGACCTATAACGATTTACGCTCCGAATATACTCCCTACGAGAATTTCGACGCTTTTAAAAAACAACGGATTTATACCTGTAATACAGGGATAGTTCCTTATTACGAGGAATTCCCATTACATCCGGAATATCTATTGAAAGATTTAATCTGGATTTTCCATCCGGAGCTAGTACCCGGATATTCTCCCCGTTATTTTAGTAAAATGCCCTGATTGTCTTAAAGGTTTCATATCTTTGTTGAAATGTCGTTACTAGACAAATAAAGGTATTAGACTATGAAGATAAAAAAGGTATATGTTGATGTTTTAACTGCATTAGCGAAGGGAACAGATGCCGGGATTTACAGGTTGAATCCCAAACGAGTTGAAATCGTGAGTTGTGAGCAGGATGTAAAACGTGTTCTTGCTGAATGTGAGAAGACTGGTAAATCTGTAACCTTTAAAGCTGGGGGGACCTCTTTATCCGGCCAGACTATTACAGATTCTGTATTGATGGAAATCAGTCCTGACTATGGAAAGGTTAAGATTTCAGGAGATGGGAGTTTGGCTAAATTCCCTTGTGGTATAACTGGAGAAGAGGCGAACCGCTGGTTGAAACCTTATGGCCGTAAGCTAGGGCCTAGCCCTGCCTCCATCAAATCCGCACGTATCGGCGGGATCGTAGCGAATAACTCAAGTGGTTCTAGCTATGGTATTATCCATAACTCCTATAATACGGTCCGGGATATGGAGATTATCTTTGCGGATGGAGCCTTTTTGGATACCTCTTCGTTAGCGAGTCGCAGGGATTTCATGCAAACGCATATAGGCTTATTGGAGAAGTTGATGAATTTCCGTTTGGAGATTTTGTTGAATCCAGACATGGAAGACCGGATTCTATCTAAATATGAGTTGAAGAATACCTGCGGTTATGGAATGAACTCTTTCTTGGATTATACCGATCCATACGATATACTCATGCATTTAATGGTTGGCTCGGAAGGAACCTTAGGGTTTATTTCTTCTGTTACTTTCGAGACAGTCCCCGATGAGGCTTTAAAAGCTTCCGCCTTGATTTATTTTCCCTCTTTGATGGAGGCGTGCAGAGCCATAGCCCCGTTACGCCAATGCAAAGTGTCCGCCGCCGAGTTGATGGATAGAAACGCCTTACATGCGGTAGAGGATGAACCGGGGATGCCGGAGATATTACATTCTTTACCCGAGGATGCGGTAGCGTTGCTGATCGACACGTCTTCTAATTCGGAAGAAGAACTTCAAATCCAATTCCGAGATATAGAGGAGCGGCTAGCAGATATACAGACCTTATATCCGGTATCATTTACGACCGATCCGAAGCTTTACGCTACTTATTGGCGGGTACGAAACGGTTTATTTACTTCCGCTGCGGGAAGACGGCCACGGGGGACGGTATCTATTATTGAAGATATTGCTTTCCGGGAAGAGGTTTTAGGAGAGGCTTTGGAACAAGTGCGTGGGGTCTTGTCGGATTATGGATACGGAAATGCGGTGATGTGGGGACATTTATTGGATGGAAACGTTCATTTCACGATTTTTCCGGATATAAACGCACAGGAAGGTATTGATCATTACGCTTCTTTTATGCGTAGCCTTGTAGATGTGGTACTTTACTACGACGGTAGCTTGAAAGCGGAGCATGGCACGGGACGAAATATGGCTCCATTTGTTAAAGATGAATGGGGTGAGGAGATTTATGAGTTGATGTGGAAGATCAAAAGGCTCTTTGACCCGGAAAATATATTAAATCCGGGTGTCCTTTTAAATCGGGACCCGGATGTGTTTATAAAGAACTTAAAGCAAATACCGTTGGCGAATGAGCTGATCGATAAATGCATCGAGTGTGGTTTTTGTGAGATACAATGTCCGTCAAGGCATGTGACATTGACACCCCGGCAACGTATCGTGATCTATAGGGAATTATCGGCTTTGGCGGAACAGGGGGAAACAAACTCTAAGCGATATAAAGAACTCAAGAATGCCTTTAACTATAAAGGTAACGCTACCTGCGCTACCGATGGCCTATGTGCTACGGCATGTCCGGTTGGCATTAATACCGGTTTATTGATCAAAGAGTTACGGTGGGAAGAGAATGGTACCTTGGCGAATGCTATCGCTTCGGGCATCGCCGGGAATATGGGAGTCGTAACGGGTATGCTTCGTCCTTTGCTTAAGTTGCCCCATGTGCTTTCAAAGCTGGTGGGGTATAATGCATTCGAGAGATTTGCCTCTTTCTTGTTTAAGGCTTCCGCTCATAAATTCCCGCTTTGGACTCGGCATACACCTTCTGGTGCGTCAAAGTTCAAGGAACTGACGGGTGTAGAGAATGGGATGGAAATGGTTTATTTCCCGTCTTGTATTACCCGTACGATGGGAGCTTCAGCTGATTATGAAGATGTGGATTTTGTAAGTGTAACGGAACAAACAATCGCTTTATTGACAAAAGCGGACTTTACGATTCGTTATCCTGAGAATCTAAGTAAGCTTTGTTGCGGCATGGCTTTTAGCAGTAAAGGGTTCCGGAAGCAAGCGGCGCAGAAGGCAAAGGAATTGAATGAGGTTCTTTTACGAGCGAGCGATAACGGCCGCTTGCCTATTTTGTGTGACATGAGCCCTTGCTTGCTGCATATGAGGGAAACCTTGGATAAACGTTTACGATTATATGAACCTGTGGAGTTTATCTATGACTTTATGCGTGATCGTCTGAACTTTAGTAAGTTGCCGGTTACGGTAGCGGTACACTCTACTTGTAGTACAACGAAGATGGGAGTACAAGACAAGCTGGTGGAACTGGCAGGCTTATGCGCGAACCGGGTGGTCTCTCCCGCTCAAGTTACTTGTTGCGGTTGGGCGGGCGATCGTGGTTTCTTCTATCCGGAACTAAACGCTTCCGGTCTTCATTACTTGAAACCGAACTTGCATGGGGCGACGGAAGGATATAGCAATAGCCGTACGTGCGAGATTGGTTTGACGATGAATAGTGGGATATCCTATAAGTCGATCGTATATTTAGTGGAAAAGGCTACCCGTTAAAAATCAAAAACCCCGGTTTCGTACAACTGAAACCCGGGGCTTTGTAGTTTGGCATTCGAAATTATAGGGAGTTTTATTTCATAGATTCTTTATTCATATTATGCGTAACCGTTAAGCATTCCGTTGAAATACATCGGTTTTAAAATATATACCTTTAAGATCCAAGCAAGCCATTGCTCTTTTGATGTATCGATCATCGAGAATGGGAATGAAACGTCGGGTTTCTTTTCGTAGTCAAACTCACAAAGCAACACGTGTCCATAATCCGTAACGATCGGGCAAGCGGCATAACCGTTGTATTTCTCGGTCGGCTCTTTACCTTCCATGAGCGCGATCAGGTTCTTGGCGGCGATAGGTACTTGCTTACGGATAGCGGCAGATGTTTTACTGGTCGGGATACCGGCTACATCACCCAGAGAAACGATGTTCTGGTATTTCTTATGTACCAAGGTCTCTTTATCGACCATTACCCATGCGTCCGCGGCCAATTTACCTTCTGTCCAACCTAATCCGGCATCACGAACGAAATCGGGAGCGGACATAGGCGGGGTGAAGTGTAAGAAATCGTAATCCTCTACGAACGGCGTTACGATCTTTTCTTCGCCTTTTGTCTCTATTTTCTCAAAATGCACTTGTTTTGCGGATGTGTCTACACCTTTTACACGTACATTCAAGTTAATAGGTATGTTACGTTCATTATATATTTCCAGCAAGCGAGGCGTGAAATACGGAATATCGTATAGCTCCTTCGATGCGGTAAAATAATTCAATTGCAGTTTGTCGCGAGTCCCTTGTTTCCTTGCGTAATGCTCGGATAATAAACAGATCTTTTTGGGAGCGCCACCACATTTATGTTTTGTATAGGTATCGGTATAAATACCTTTGCCTCCTTTTTTAGCGAATTCTTGAAGAGCTTTCCATGTCTTTTGGGCTCCTTCGAAATCGTAAATAGAGTTTGCGTTTCCTTGTCCCAAGGTGTCGTGGGTAATGCCCTCTACTTTTTCCCAGTTACATTGTAATCCCGGGGTCAGTACTAAAAAGTCGTACGGAATCTTTCCGTTACTTTTGGTCGTTACTTGATTCCATACGGGATCAACCGCGGCGACCGAGTCCTTTATCCATTTTATACCGCTAGGCATACAATCCTCTTGCTTCTTCCAAACATCTTCCGGTTGGTATACACCTGAGGCGATCAGAGTGAATCCCGGTTGATAAAACTGACGATCGCTGGGGTCAATCAGGGTGATATCCGGTTCATCAAGCCAATGTTTTAATCGGGCAGCCATACTGATACCAGCGGCTCCTCCACCGATAATAACGATTTTACCTTTTGCGCTGCTTGAAAAAGCGTTTGCTTTTCCGGTATTAGCTCCCGCGATCAGTCCTGTCGCCGCTAATAACTTAAAGAAATGCCGTCTGTCGACACCTTTCTTTTCTAGCGCATCTAATTGTTTCTCCAGTTCGTGTTTCATCATGTCGAAAGAATTTAAGATTTTATTTGCTGGCAAAGGAAACACAATAAATTACGGTAGCCATGAAAATGACTACTACACGACTTGCGCAAATGATTTTTTTATTGGATAAGACTACTACAAGACTTTCTCAAGCTCCTTTTGTATATATATACTATGCTGTTATATAGTATATTATATGTCAAATAGATTAAAATTATATAAGACTCACTTTTTGCGAGATTCTAAAGTGATGCGATCCGGAAGCCAGAGATACGCTGGCACATCCTCCAATTCCAACACGATTCTTTCTTCGATCATTCCTTCCGCTTCCTCAAAGCTTCCGACGATGATCAAATCCTCCTTCCCATCCTCGTTAACAGCCTGCGGCTTAATATCGTACGATCAACCGCAATAAGATCTACCACATTTTTTTTATCTCTTCCAGATAAATTAAAGTAAGTCGTGGGAGTGGTTTATTGTGAATATGTAAATATTTAACACATAAATCTTTATCCATAATGAATAAGAAAGGAGCGAAAGAATCTTCTAGTTCCATAGGTAGCCCTAAATTCTTATTATGTAAGCTCAATAGTTTTTTCCCATAGCAATCGTTTCTTAATCGAGCAGGATAATCAGGCGATACGAAAACTATTTTTGTTTTTATTTCCTCGTCTGTAAAAACCTCGTTCATTATATCGACAACTGCATCGATACAAGGAGGACATGTTTTCTCTGAAAAACAAAAGAATAATTTTTTATCATTACATAAATTACTTAAGGAGAAAGAATCTAGAGAGTCTGTTCCCCAATAGGCTATTTGATCAAGGCATTCATAGTGTTCATTTTTTAGTTCTTCTCTTTTAAGGATACCCAGACTTTCTTTCTCGTATTCAAAATTGTCAACATACACATCCTTCGGGGATTTTCTAAAATGATTCACGCATTGCATACAAATTATGCCTGCCAGTATCCCCAAAAGGAAAATATAAATTGTATTCTCGTTAACCTTCATTTTTGAAAACATATTTTACTAAGACAGGATTCTCTTGTTCCGAATGTGATTGAATAATTCTTTGCTGATCCTCATTTCTTAACTTCTCGGGAAATAGATCATTTAATGGAAGCCCTCCTTCCGGAGTACAGAGGATGAAGTCTTCTCCGAAGTAGATCGGGTAAAGTTGCAAGCCCTCCTTGGTTCGCTCGAATTGAAGCAAGTCATGGTTTTTCCTGTTATAAAACAGTTGGATGTACTTGTTTTGGCGGACTACCATGGCGTATCGATATCTGCTGTTTTGTCCCTGAGAGTCTATTATATAATTTACGCTCTTAGAGGAATAGACATCCTTCGCGTATTGAATTATTTCTTGCTTGCTCATATTGGGATGGAATTCTAATTTTTCGATGTCATTATTTAAATCACCAAAATCCCAACGATAAAGCTCTGTAAAGGTCGCTCCCGATAGTGAATAAATCGTATTAGTCAAAGACCTTCGAAAAGCGTGTGGAAATGGAAATACACCCCTACAAAATACATCTTTTATGTCTTCAGGAAAATATTCATCGAGTATCTCGTTTCTTGATAGGGAATAAAACTTCAAGCGATGGTCGTAATCGTATGTGAAGAAAGCTATCGTATCCTTGTTTTGGAACTGTAGGCTGTTGTAGGCCCCCGCTATTTCAGGAAGTTTCTTTTTCTCGATGAACTTGCCCCCTAGATCATAGAAAAAGAGAGCGTTGCTGACGGCGCAAAGTACTACAAGGTTCCTGCGGGTCGTATCGATCGCGAAATCTGTTAAGTTTAAATACTCACCCGGGCCGTTTCCTTTCTCGTTAAGTGCGAATTGGAAATGTCCCTCCCTATCGAAAACAAAGATTTGGGATCTCGAATAATCGTGAATATAATATCGATCCTCAAAAAACTTGATTTGGGTTATATTACGGATCAGCGATTCTGGCGTTGTCTCTAACGGAATGAGTTGGATCTCAGAAAATAGATCTTTAGTGGAGATCTCGTCTCGCTCGTCCAAATTCACGGTGATGATATCTGATTCCATGTTTTTCTTATCCTTCCATCCCGTACAAGAAAGAAAGAAAAATATGGATATCATCGAAAAATAATAGATGATACTTTTCATACTTTTTAATCTGGATAACAATGATGTTCTTGCATTCCTGAGAAATAACAATGCACATAATAAATACCACTTATCCAATCTACATTCCAGCAAGTCCCCTCATATCTGCCGCAGCTTATGACTGGGCCTTGGTCGCCATCCGGGCAAGCATGATCATCACTGTCACCTTCTGCTAAAACATCTACGTTTATAGCGAAAAAGATCAAACTGATTAACACCGTGAATTTAAAAAATCTCTTTCCCATACATCATTAAATTTAAGTGAAACAAAAGTTTGAATACAAATATATATATATTGATAGTGTAATGATTTCCATGTGAAAATTTCCCGGAATAAATTATTCATGTTAGATGTTGAGTTTGTCGAGAGATCATTTTCGGGAAGAATTTTTTACTTCAATACGATCTTGTAGCTTTCTTCCCCTCCGGTAGCCATGTGCAATTGGAGGACGTATAACCAACCCGTCGGGCGTTCTGGTGAGATTCTCGGAAAATATTTTTAGTAGTTCATCAGGAAATCGACAAGATTCGTATCCCCATCAAGGGCTAATCGCTTTCTTAAGCGGTATCTTCTTAGCTCGATAGCCCGTACGGATACATTCATTAACGATGCGATCTCCTTCGTGGAAAGGTTCATGCGGAGTAAGCAACAAATACGCAAATCGCCTGCCGTTATATCTGCGTATTGCTGGCGTAAACGATCCATGAAATTCTGGTGGGCGCTATTGAAATAGGTCTCGAACTGCACCCAATCCGCTTGATCGTTCAAGGTAGATTCGATCAAGGAACGTAAACGGGTATATAACTTATTGGGGTATCGGTCACCCAATGTCTCTTTCTGCTTATCCAGTTCTTCCAACAAAGCTTGGATTGCCTCGTTTCTTTTTACCAAAGCTGTTGTCTGGAGAGTAAGCTCATTGTTTTTGTTTTGCAACTCCGTTTCCAGCATCTCGCTTTTCATTTGTTGAAGCCTTTGCAGTTCGGCTTGTCGCTCTGCCTCCAGCTTTTCTTGTTCTTTTTTCCGCAAATTCCTTAAATGGTACCGAAGTCCTTCTTGAATGGCGAACCATATCAAAGCGACGTAGATCAAATAGGCCCATACGGTATTATACCAAGGAGGGCGCACCGTGATTTGCATCGTGATCTCGGGAAACGGCCCACGGGTTACATATTTACGTACCCTTAGCTCATAAGTTCCTTCCGGAAGTTGTAAGAAGGTAATTTTGCCGTCTTTCTGCCAAGAAGACCAATCGGCGGATACCCCTTCCAGCTTATAACTGATTTGGTGATTAGGGGTGAATACCGTTGTTCCGATGTATAGCGAGAGTTCTTGGAAGTTATGGGGCAGGTCGATTCTTTGCGTGTCCGGATATAAATAATGTGTACCTTCTTGATCTTGATACTCGATGCGCATAAACCGTGGCATCGTCAATCCTCCTAGGCTTCCCTCTATTAATTGACGAGTGTTGATTAATAGGGTTCCTTGCATGGCAGATACCAAATCAAGAGAATCATTCAAGGGGATGATCCGTTTGCCATTGGTTACCAGATTCAGATCGTAATTATCGAATAGGATCCGGCATTTTAAAGTTCCTGTACCGTTTTCCCGATGGAAGAGTCCGGCCTCATTCTGGATCGTGAGCCAATACAAATTGTCTGGAACCGGGTAAATACTTTCTGCGTTGGCGAATACGCTCAATACGTCTTTATTCTTAAATAAAGAGCTTACCGATAAATGATTATCGGTCGTATCCGGATGGATATATGAACGTCCGATCTCATCGGATATCGGGGTAAACTTATCACCAAACATCAGGCTCCGGCTGAAGTAGCCGACATTGGTCCGGATATAGAGGCGGTTATCCTCTTTTACAGCGTCTTCCAACTTTCCGATCTGGCTTCTTTTACCTAACATGGCGATGGGAGGATTGATATCTATTTGGGAGATACCATTATCCAAGGCGACCCAGATTAAATTATTATCCTGTACGCAGATGGAGCGTACGATATTATCTTGTAACTGATTATTGATGTTGAGATGTTGAAAGATCTCCCCTTCGTCGTTGGTGATATAAATACCGGACGTAGATGTTCCCGTGAAATTGAGACCTCCGGCGCTAGCGAAGGAAGTTGGGTGCTTCTCCTCGATTTCTTTCGGGATCGTGTAATTCGTCTCGGGATCATCGAAATTTATATATGACGGGAGCGTATCGATCGGATGGTATTCCAGATTCCCGAGTTTGTCGTATAGCCAATAGCCTAACGATGATTTGCCTTGGGTATAGATAGAATCGTTCTGGAAAGATACTTTATAAATAGGGGTTTTATCCGGTAATGGATATGTGTTCCATGTATTCCCGTCAAAAGTAACCAGACCGGAATTATTAGCTACATATAAGATGCCATGATAGGAAACCGCTAAATCCCAATTTTGGCAACTAGCCTTGTAATCGTCTACGGAATAATTTTGTACGAGGATAGAGGGAGCGACCACAGACGCACGCAAGGCGAAAACCGCCAGTATAGATAATAATATGATAAAAGGTAGCCGTCTGTACATGGTCTTTAAACTATAGAGACAAGGCATAAAGCCTTGTCTCTTTCTATTACACGCATGCAAATATAATCAAATTTTGATTATTTGTACTCCTGCCAGCTCTTAATCTGAATATCTTCTACGTTCATATTGCAGAAAGCGTCGATAAAGGCGCTGGCCAGACGGGCGTTCGTGATCAATGGAATGTTATGATCGATCGCCGCACGGCGGATCTTATAGCCATTGGTCAACTCACGTTTGCTATGATCTTTCGGGATATTTACTACCAATTCGAAAGCGTGATTGCTGAACATATCCATGATGTTCAAATCACCTTCCTCATCCGGCCAGCAAACGGCGGTTGCCTTGATTCCATTATCGTTCAGGAACTTGGCGGTTCCGTGCGTACCATAGATCGTGTAACCCTTGGCATCCAGCATCCGGCAAGGCTCCAATAAATCGACCTTGCTCTTAGCTGCGCCGGAAGAAACTAAAATGTTCTTCTTAGGAATACTGTTGCCTACGGCGATCATGGCGGAAAGCAAAGCCTCGTTGAAATCGTCGCCGATACAACCTACCTCGCCGGTGGAGCTCATGTCCACACCTAATACGGGGTCTGCCTTGTGCAAACGGGCGAATGAGAACTGGGAAGCCTTGATACCGATCCAGTCGATATCGAACGCGCTCTTATCCGGTTTCGTATACGGAGCGTCCAGCATGATGCGGGTAGCCGTCTCGATAAAGTTGCGTTTCAATACTTTAGATACAAACGGGAAACTACGTGAGGCACGTAAGTTACATTCGATTACTTTCACGAAGTTATTCTTCGCCAAGAACTGGATATTGAACGGACCGCTGATGTTTAACTCCTTCGCGATCATCTTGCTTACTTTCTTGATACGACGGGCTGTCTCGAAGTAAATCTTCTGAGCCGGGAACACCAAGGTAGCGTCACCGGAGTGAACACCGGCGAACTCGATATGCTCGGAGATCGCATACTCAACCACCTCGCCATTCATAGCGACAGCGTCGAACTCGATCTCTTTCGTTCCTTGCATAAACTCGGATACGACCACCGGATATTCCTTGGAAACCTTAGCGGCCAAATCCAAGAACTCAATCATCTGCTCTTTCGTATGGCAAACGTTCATCGCCGCACCGGACAATACGTAAGACGGACGGATCAAGATCGGGAAACCTACTTTCTCGATAAACGCGTCGATCTCTTCCATGCTGGTAAGCTCTGCCCAACGAGGTTGGTCGATACCTAGCGAATCCAACATCGCGGAGAATTTATGACGGTTCTCGGCACGGTCGATTGATAGCGGGGAAGTACCCAATACCGGAACATTCTGGCGGTAGAGTTTCATCGCCAAGTTGTTCGGGATCTGTCCACCTACGGAGACGATTACGCCCTTCGGCAATTCCAGATCGATCACGTCTAGCACGCGCTCGAATGAAAGCTCGTCGAAGTAAAGACGGTCGCACATATCGTAGTCGGTAGATACGGTCTCCGGGTTATAGTTAATCATGATCGATTTATAACCTAGCTTACGAGCGGTCTGGGCGGCATTCACCGAACACCAGTCGAACTCAACGGACGAGCCGATACGGTAAGCTCCGGAGCCCAAGATAATCACGCTCTTCTCATTCGGGTAGTAGGTGATGTCGTGCGGCGTACCGTCGTAAGTCATATATAGATAGTTGGTCAATTCCGGATGTTCGGAAGCGATCGTGTTGATACGTTTCACGGTAGGGAGAATGCCCATTTTCTTACGCAAGTTGCGTACGCGGATATTCTCTTTCTCCATATTGCCTTCCGGGCTCTCTACGTAACGAGCGATCTGGAAGTCTGAGAAACCAAGGCGTTTAGCCTCTTTCAATACATCCTCCGGAAGATCCTCGATCTTGTTGTAGCCTTTCAATACGTTGGCGTAATCCACGATATTCTTCAAGCCTTCCAAGAACCAGCGTGTGATCTTTGACAACTCATGGATCTTGTCTACGCTATATCCTTGTTCCAAGGCTTGCGCCACGGCGAAGATACGCAAGTCGGTAGGGTTCGCCAACTCCTCGTCCAAGTTATCGAAGTGGATATCGTTGTTACCTACGAAACCATGCATTCCTTGTCCGATCATACGAAGACCCTTCTGCATGATCTCCTCGAAGCTCTTACCGATCGACATGATCTCGCCGACGGATTTCATGCTGGAACCGATCTGGCGGCTGACACCCACGAACTTCGTCAAGTCCCAACGCGGGATCTTCACGATCATATAATCTACCTCCGGCGCTTTGTACGCGGAGTTCGGGGTACCCATCTCGCCGATCTCGTCCAATCCGTAGCCCAACGCCAACTTAGCGGCGACGAAAGCCAATGGATAACCGCTGGCCTTGGATGCCAAGGCGGAAGAACGGCTCAAACGAGCGTTCACCTCGATCACGCGGTAATCGCAAGTCTCGGAGTTGAAAGCGTATTGGATATTACATTCACCCACGATACCTAAGTGGCGGATCGTCTTGGTAGAAAGTTCCTTCAACAGGTCTAATTCTTTCTCGGTCAAGGAGCAAGTCGGAGCCACTACGATACTCTCGCCGGTGTGTACGCCTAGCGGGTCAACGTTCTCCATGCTCACTACCGTGAAGCAATGGTCGTTCTTGTCGCGGATCACCTCGAACTCGATCTCTTTCCAACCCTTCAAAGATTCCTCGACCAAGATCTGGGATGAGTAAGCGAAAGCGCTTTCCGCCAAGGTGCGAAGCTCGGCCTCGTCCTTGCAGATACCACTGCCCATACCACCTAATGCGTAAGCGGAACGGATCATTACGGGGAAACCGATCTTGTAAGCGGCAGCCACGGCGTCGTCCATGCTTTCTACGGCTTGGCTGATCGGGGTCTTCACTTCTATCTCGTTCAGTTTCTTAACAAATAGGTCACGGTCCTCGGTGTACATGATAGCCTCAACGGATGTACCCAATACTTTCACGCCATATTTAGCCAACGTGCCGCTGGTGTAAAGTTGAGTACCGCAGTTCAAAGCGGTCTGGCCGCCAAACGCCAATAGGATTCCGTCCGGTTGTTCTTTTTTGATAACTTCCTCAACGAAGTAAGGAGTGATAGGCAAGAAATATACCTTATCGGCTACTCCCTCGGATGTTTGGATAGTCGCGATATTCGGATTTAGCAATACGGTACTGATCCCTTCTTCTTTCAGAGCCTTTAACGCTTGCGAGCCAGAGTAGTCAAACTCCCCGGCCTGTCCGATCTTCAGGGCACCCGAGCCCAGAACAATCACCTTTTTGATATCACTTTTCGACATAGTAATTTGGGTTGTTTTGTTTATTATAATGATTTTAGAATATTATACCTTTATATTATATCACCGGACCGCTGGACACAAAAAAAATGCGTTAGTAAAAGTAACCAACGCATCTTATATAACCAAATTATAATCCCGTAAAATAGAGAAAAGAGCCTCAACCTCCGACATATAACCGGAATAGAACTTCGGATTATCCTTATGTGTCTTGTTTGTCATCTGCTCTCTCTTCAAAATTTCGGCAAAGGTATGGATTATGTCTGAAAGAACAAAGCTTAAATGCGAAAATCTATGCTGAAATAGTATTGTCTGTGTTTAACAGCCTCTAAATCCAGCTTAACACATCCATTATTTAAAAACAATCTTATGTGTTTCATAAGTATCATTGCCTATTTGGAGTCTTAATACATAGATGCCCGAAGGTAATGTATTAAAATCTAAGAGATCTCCTTCTCTCAAGAATGTCCCCTCCCTTACTAATGCTCCGGTTGATTGGTTATATAGAGTATAGGTTGGCCTAGTCTCTAACATAACACTGAATTGATCTTGGATTTGAGTTTCTTTTGAAATATTAACCATATGAGTGGATGAGGAAGTTGAAACAGAATAATAATATCCCGTAACAGATACTGTTTTTATCACATAAGACCCGGGTGTTCCACAAGTGCTGGTTGAACGACAGCCCACAATATAAGTTCCTGGTGCGGAGAAGGTAACACTGTTTGAATACCGATAGGCAGACATGCTAGCCGTGTTTGGACTGACCATCCATTGATAATTCCCTTCGTCTTCCATAAATATAGGGCTAGCCGTAAAAGATGCACTACCACCAGCCCCTACTTGATCCGGACCGGACACGGAAGTTATGGATGGGGCACCGATAGAAACAGTTTTCGCTACAGAAACTGAAGAGCCATTAGGAAGTACCACATTCGCATAAATCGTACCACTCATTGTTCCTCCCGGATTAGAGATAGCCCGAACCGTGATTGAATTACTATTCTGTCCTCCACTTACAATTTGTAGGCCACTGGTTCCTAATGTCCAATTCCCCTTATAATTACGATTTAACGTGTAGGTTTTATTTCCGGTACATGGCACTAAATTATCGCCGGATATTTGGGGATATACTTCTCGGACAGCCGCCTCTGCATCAAGCAAACCATATCCCATATTGGCATTCCAAGTTCCAAATGGATGTCCTGAAACTGTTGAGTAAGAATAAGATCCAATTTTTCTGGCAGAGTGTCCAAGTATATTTCGAACTTCAGCTTCTGTCAATTTTGGATTAATAGATAGTAGGAGTGCTGCAACGCCTGAAACTTGAGGGCAACTCGCTGAGGTTCCTCCAAAAGTAGAGAGATAATTTCCGGGGTAAAGCCCGGCACTCCCCATTAAATCCAATGTGCGAATATCCCCTGTATAATCCAAGGCACCAGAAGGTGCAACCAGATTAATTTCTGAACCTCTTGCACTATAAGAACACAAAGCACCATTTTTATCAACTGCGCCAACTGCGATAACCCCATTAACAGTTGCGGGAAACGAAACAGAGGAACCAGAATTTCCTGCTGCAAAAACAACTACACATCCCAGTCCACCGCGTCCATTCGTTCTAGCATTATTTATGGCTGAGGTAATTGCATCAGCTACAGAACCACCCCAAGAGTTACTAATAACATCTGCTTCAGCATCATCCCACGCATAATTTATCGCAGCTGCAATATTAGAACTAGATTGACTATAAAATATATTAACAGGGACTATTTTCACTAGAGGGGCAATCCCTGCTATACCTAAATTGTTATGAGAAGCTCCAATAATACCAGCGCAGCATTCTCCATGTGGATTATTTGAGACTGGTGCTCCATTCCCATTGGCTAAACCCGGCGTAAAACCCGGCAAAAGTCTATCACCCAGATCCTCATGCCCTGCCACACCTTGATCGATAACAGCCACTTTTATCGAAGAACTACCTTTTGTCATACTCCAGGCTTCAGGAGCATTAATATCGATATTCCACGTCCCACCTAATTGTCCCGTATTATTTAAATAATATTGTTCGCTATAAAGAGGGTCATTCAGAAATTGAGTTATTCTCATTATAAAGTCAGGATGACAAAAATCGACCAAACCATTCTCATATATTATATTGGCATAAGTTAAAACATCAAACCCTTGATTCACGGATAATGTGTAAACCCCATATTTAGTTTGATCAACAACTTCTACTATCTCATTCATACCTGCTAATATAGAATCAATACTTACGCCATTTTTAGGCTTAAGCAGTATATGATTAGTTACATACAATGTATCTGTTCCATTTACTAAATAAGCAGGAGAAGCTCTTTTCACTAAAGGATCCGACTCGTATGCTTTAAAATCATTTTCAGAAAAGATATTGGATTTATTTTCTTTTACAATGATGTTCGGCGATATTTCATTAAATCCCTTATAATCCGAACTTAGCATTGGAGTTCGGATTAAATCGGCTTCTATATTCAACACAAGGTGTGATGAGTCTGGGGTTAAAGCGATTTTCCTATTTTGTGACCAATAATATTGCGCATTAACATCGCAATGTATTGAAGACAAAAGCACAATCACTAAAAGATATATCAAATTATTTGTTTTCATTCCAGTTCGTATTTAATTATTTCAACATTTTCAGCAATATACATAGGGACTTTGTTCGAAAGATATTCAGAGTTTGGGTCCCGTGGGTCATAAGATTCCGAAGGGTGAGGTATGGTAAAAGCATCCAATATCACACCATCTATGGCTGGATCATAAGCTCTACAATTGAATTTTATTGTATAGGCAAGCTTAACTGTACGATTATCGGGGATATACAGTTGTATGGCATTCGAGAAATTCAAGCCGGTTACACCAAGCTTCGGACCTTCATGAATTGCTACAAGACAGATATTATTATTTTCGAGCGCAATCATGCTTACAAAGCCGACCAGCCTATCATCTTTATCACAGCTTATACATACTATGACTAAGAAAAATGCAAGTCCTGTTATTTTTGTTTTTAGTTTTTGCATATAGTTGAATTTTAAGTTAAACAAATTTATTGGATAGTCATGTAACTGATGAATTAATTGAGAGGGACCGGATAAGTGATTATACCGGTTTTTTTCATTTTCGTTTGCTATATTGCAATATAGCTATACGAAAAGCGACCTGTAAGCAGAATGATAAACGTTATCTACGTTCTAGTATGTGCGCAAGTTATCAAAAAAAATTAAGCGTGCAAGAAAAAAATAGAATATTTTAGGTCCTAGATTCAACTAGAAGTGAATATTCAGAATTATAGTTTCGCCTAACCTGCCTCGTGAAGGATATAACTTTATCTCACTTTTTATTTTTATCTTTGTGCGACTAATCTGAAAAAAGAAAGCTTATGGCACGGATAACGATTCCTTATGCGGTAGCGGATTTCGTAGATTTACGGGAACGTGGTTATTATTATGTGGATAAGACCGATTTCATCCCGAGCTTGGAAGATTATAACGCTCCTGTTTTCCTCCGTCCCCGGCGTTTCGGCAAGAGTTTGCTTATCTCTACCTTGGCGTGTTACTATGACCGCACCAAGGCCGATCGGTTCGAGGAGCTGTTCGGCAGGACTTGGATTGGTGAGCACCCGACGGAGGAACATAATCGGTATATGGTCGTGCGCTATGATTTCTCCAAGATGGTGATGGCTGATGACATGGAGGGGTTGGAACGGAATTTCAATGACCTGAATTGTTCTGCGGTGGAGATCATGGTGACGCATAACCGGGACTTGTTTTAAGGACTTCCGGTTCTCTAGCCGTGGTGATGCTTCCAAGATGCTTGAGGAAGCTTTGGGGTACGCCCGCGAGCATGGATTGCCAAAAGTGTATGTGCTGATCGATGAGTACGATAATTTCACCAATCAGCTATTGACGGCCTACAAGGATCCGCTCTATGAGCAGGTAACCACGAAGGACAGTTTCCTGCGCACCTTCTTCAAGGTGATCAAGGCGGGTATTGGCGATCCGTACCTGTTTCTGCACGGGGGTTCTTCCCGTTACGATGGATGACTTGACAAGCGGATATAATATAGCGGAGATCCTGACCTTGGAACCGGAATTCCTGAGTATGCTGGGCTTCACGTATAAGGAAGCGGAGGTCTACTTGCGTTACGTGCTGGATACCTATACGGAGGGGCAGGATCGGTTCGATGATGTTTGGCAATTGATCGTGAATAATTACGATGGTTATCGCTTCTTGCCGGAGGCCGAACCCTTGTTCAATTCCACGATCCTGACCTATTTCTTCAAGAAATTCGCCGTTCGTAAAGGTGGAATCCCTAGTGAGCTGGTGGATGAGAACCTGCGTACGGATATCGGTTGGATCCGTCATCTGACTCTTTCCCTTGAGAACGCCAAGGAGATGCAGGACGCCTTGGTGATCGATGATGAGTTGTCCTATAACGTTTCCGACCTGTCCAGCAAGTTCAACAAGAGGAAATTCTTCGACAAGAGCATCTATCCGGTCAGCCTCTTTTATCTGGGCATGACCACGCTGCGGAGTAATTACCGCATGGTGCTGCCCAACCTCACGATGCGCAGCATCTACATGGACTATTACAACGAGATGAATCATATCGAGGGAAATGCCCAACGCTATGTCCCCACTTACGAGCGTTTCACCGAGGAGCGTCGTTTTGAGCCGCTGGTGCAAAACTACTTCGAGCAATACCTCGGTCAGTTCCCTGCGCAGGTGTTCGACAAGATCAACGAGAATTTCATCCGTTGCTCCTTCTTCGAGCTTTGTTCCCGTTACCTGAGCAGCTGCTATACGTTCGCCATCGAGCAGAACAATTCGGCGGGACGTTCCGATTTCGAGATGACCGGTATCCCCGGCACGGACTATTACAAGGACGACCGGTTGGCGGAATTCAAGTATTTCAAAGCGAAAGAAGCGGAGCGCATGCTGGCGCTCAGCGATCCCCGTCCCGAGGACGTGGCGCAAGTACTCGCCTACGCCAAGGATACCAAGGAGAAGTTCCCACACTATCATGTCCGTTCCTACATTGTATATATCTGTGCCAACAAAGGATGGAAATGCTGGGAGGTGACTCCGTGATATCATTCTAATTGCTTTATTAATAGTACTTTGTGGTGCCAATGATGTGCCATGCTATTGGCACATCCGTAACATGGGTAGTGGCACAAGCCTCTCTTCCTTGGTTTACCAGTCGTACTCCTCGAAATAAGCGTCGAAGTCTTTTGGTTCCTTCACCCCACAGCGTTTAAGCGCATTCAATACGACCTGTTGCTCGGAGGGTGAGAGCGGCCTTTCTCCCTTGCGGACACGGTAGTAAGTGCGCCGGCTGAAGTGCCTCATGAGTCCCGGGATAACGGAGAGCATCTGTTTGTGTGGCAAGCTCTCCAATAGGCTTACGAATCCCGCGGCATAGCGTACTTTCTTGTTCGGACGGTAATAAGGGCAAGTTCCCTTCAATGAGGCGAGGTGTCTCCTCGTTAAAGGTGATTGTTTGTTTCGGCGTTCTGGAATAGGGGTGTTTACGCATGCGGCCTGCCTCATGAATTTACGAGGTAGGCCGCGTAAAAATAGCTATTATCAAGTACTTATTTAACCGTAACATTCCATCCGGAAAGAATACCTCCGTAGAAGTAAAAGTCTACGCAGAATGTCTTTCCTGTGTTCAGCTCTTTGACCTCGTAGTATTTCGTGGCACCTTTTTCGTTCACCAATTTATAATCGGCGATATTCGGAATAGGCACGTTGGCGAGCTCTTTGATCTTTGCGTTTATCCTATTCAAGATATCCATGCTCTCGAAAGGATTCGTTACTTTGGTGCTCTTGGATAAAGCCGGATTCACCCCATTGTTCTCGGCACGAACCGCACGAACACTATCTGCATAAGCCTTGAACATCGCACGGCTTTCCGGAGTGCGCAAAGCGGATACGGTAAAGATAGAGATTCCTTCCGCCCCATGATTCAGTGCGGCATCCATGGCATTCTCTATATCGTCGGCTACCATCAGTCCGCAGTAAAGCGTGGTTTTCGGGTTCTTATCCCGGACATCCTCTATCATACAGTCTGAGATAAAACTAATATCTTCCGTGTAGAAGTTATGGTATACCATGGGGAAGACAATGTCCAGATTCCATTTCCCCCAGTCTTGACGAACCATTTTGGATGCCATCTTGGGCGTAGGGAAAGGAGAGGCTGCCATTTTCTTGCCGTAAGAGTGAACCACGTCGGCGATCATATTAGCGACCTCGGTAATCTGGTCACAACGGAATTGGAGCCATTTCTCGTCTTGCGAGGGATCTTCTTGTTCTCTTGGATCATATCCGTAAGCGGCCTTGAACTTCTCGATCATGGCCGGGTGATAACCAAAATCCCATTGCGGATATTCTTGGTCTTGCACGATACCGTATTTCGGCCAAAGGGTAGTCGGCAGGATAACATCCACGAAACGGTTGTAATCGATAGCGATACCGTTCAAACCCTCTACCTCGCAGTAAGCCTCTATTTTCTTCTTGATAAACTCCCGTACCTCGGGTAAGGCGGGGCACATAAATTTGTAGTAATCCACGTAAGCGGTCGTATCGGCCAAGCTTTGTCCATTGCGGTTTACGCTGAACCATTCGGGATGTTCTTTTAAGATAGCGTCTCGGTCATGTTCCGGATTCATCGTCCATAACCAAGCGTAGACCTCTATCCCATGTTTCTGGGCGATGGGAATAGCGGCCCGATAATCATCCGGAGTAGGGGCGTTTAGCATGACACCGTCTATCCCCGCCTCATTCATGATCGTACAGATGGAGTCGAAATTCATTCCGGGCTGGTAATCCAACCAAGTCCAGAACATCGGATAAGCATCTTTCGTATCATTTTTCGGGGAACTGCAAGCACCTACGCTGCAAGCTACCAGAAGCAATACTAAATAATTTATGTGTCTCATAAGTTTAATGAATTTGATTAACGATTTATCCGTTAAAGATACGTATTCCTGTTTAATGCCGTTCTTTTTTCAGCGTAAATATCGGTAAATAAAAGAAGATGCCTAGGATAGACATGATAAGGCCGCCTATCGTTCCGGCGGCGAGCGGGAACCAAAAGGCTTCTTTATCGGTGCCTAGCATGAACGGGATAAATCCGAGTATGGTCGATATAACGGTTAGGAAAATCGGTGTGATCTTGGCGTTCCATGCCTTTAGATAAGCACGGATTGGGGAAATAGCGGGTATCCGTTCCCGAATTTGGTTATATTCGTTTAAGATATAGATACTGGCGTTTACCGTGATACCGCATAATAAAACGAAGGAGGCGAATCCACCTTGGTCGAAGTTCAGTTTGAACCAATAGAAGGTCAGGAATACCCCGATATAAGAGATCGGTATGACAAAAATGACCGCCAGCGGTTGTTTCAAGGAATTAAACAAGATACTGGTCGTAAAGAAAATAATAACGATGATCAAGAATAATAACGCATATTGTTTATTATCTTTCTGATCCCATGACCAATAGTTCTTTTCCGCTTTAGCCGTATATCCCATAGGCAGGATCTTGTTAAACTCTCTAAGTTCCCTTT
Organism: Parabacteroides sp. CT06; assembly: GCF_002257605.1. Taxonomy (GTDB): domain Bacteria; phylum Bacteroidota; class Bacteroidia; order Bacteroidales; family Tannerellaceae; genus Parabacteroides; species Parabacteroides distasonis. Next base: position 82,937 of record NZ_CP022754.1, read on the forward strand.
TCTGTATCTTCTCGCCTTGTGAGGAGGCTCCGATATATTCATATTGCAGGCAGAGCCTGTATTGCTGGTTTACTTTCGCTATCTGTTGAGGGGTCTGGCTTTTCTCGACGATAGCGAGTTCGGACAACTTATAGGATTTATCACGGATGGTTTGAGGTACATATTGCATACTCCAGATATCGAACTCCTTTGATTGGCGAGAAGAAAGTTTTAGCTTTTCCGTCTCGTTATCAACGACGATGGTACCTGCGTAGATATCTTTACCGAAAACAGGCCGGATAGACGCGAATAAATCGATAGGCAATATATCCGCTTGCGCCATACGGGATTTATTCAAGTTGAAGTAGAATTCCTGATAATCATCCTTCCACCAAGAAAACTCGGAATTGATCAATACTTCCTTGATACGGCGATACGTAAGCAATTTCTCCCGTAGTTTCTCCGCCCATTCGTATAACTCGTCATAATTATATCCGTACATCTCGATCCGGAAAGAACCTGCGTTCTCACGGACATCATTGCTGAAACCTTGGTCCATAAGTCCCCATACGCCCCAACTTCCACCACCTAATTCCAACGCTTTGCTAATCACCCTGCTTTTCAAGGTGTAGGGGAAACCACTTCGCTCGTTCTCACGGGTGAAATAGACGTTGATACTGGCTTGACGTGCGTTATAGATACTGGTCTGGAATTGCCGTATTTCCTTATAGGTACTCAAGTAAGCCTCCATTCGGTTGATCAAGTGGTTCATTTGATCAAGGGTCGTACCGTTCGGCATGGAAGCGCTGATACTTAATACCGTTTCTTCATTCCGGGTAAAATAACTTCCCTCGTATACCTTTTGGACAAATAGGCGCAAGGTTCCTCCCAAACTCTTATCGACGATAGGTTTTATCGTTTCCTTCCAAATACCTTTCGCCGCGAATTCATTGTAGCGAGCGATCCACAAAGAGTCCCTTGCGGATAGATCCTTCTCTTCCGGCTCGATCTTCTCCGGCAATAAAAATATCGGTAGTCCGAAAGCCAGTACTAGAATAAGGCAAGCCAGCTTTTTCCAATTGCAAAGGAAACGGATCTGCGCCCGGTAATAATGAGAGAAATAGACTGGGAAACGGTGTATGAACGACCGTATCGGACGGACCACCGGATGTTGTCTCCAATGACTCCGGGCTTTTGGGGAAGAAGAAGCGACTTTCTTCCGGTGCAAATTCATCTTGTCGATCAATGCCGGAACCAAGAATAACGCGATGAACAAAGATACGGCCAGATTAATGATCACGACAGCAGCGAAATCCTGTAAGTTCAACCGTATCTTCTCATCCAAGAAGAAGATGATCACGAGGGCGCCCATAGTCGTCAAAGTGGCCGCCAGAATAGACAAGAACGCTTTCCGGTCATGATGGTGCCGGATATGATCGGTCATCACGATCGTATTATCGATCACCAAGCTGAGAGAGATCGTGATACCCGCCAGCGAGTACAATTGCATCTCCAACCCTAATAAATAATAAAGGATGACGGCTATACACAGGTTGATACTTAAACTGATGATGATCAAGAACAGATAACGTACATTCCGGGTAATCAGCAGAACGAAGAGCAAGAGGATCAAGATGGTCAAGCCTGTACGGACGTAGATTTTATCCAATTCTTCTTGGATAAATTCGGTAGCGTCGTAACTGGTATGGATCTCGTAACCGGGAGGAAGCAAGGTGCGGATATGTTTCATTTCTTCCTTCACTTTCTTGGCTAATTGCAACTGGTTGGCAGTCTCTTCCGCACGGATAGACAGGTAAATAGAGTTTAAACCATTGATCCGGTAGTAACTTTGCGGGGCCTCTTCTTGCCGGGTTACCTTTATCAATTGATCCAGCCGGATTAAGCTACCATCTTTGTTTGCGACGGTGATATGCGATGGTTCGAACCCATTCGTGATCTTTTCCGGCATTAACGCCAGACGAATCCATTCCTTGCTGGTATCTCCTTGTCCCATATTAGCGGTTCCAAGGAACTCTTTTTTGTAATATTGGCTGATCGCCGATTGGATATCCTCTATCGTGATCCCCAGATCCCGTAGCTGGCGGCTATCGTATTCCAAGCGCCATTCCATAGGGGTCGCTCCGCTTACATCGATACGATAAATACCTTGCACGCTGCTAAGCCGGGGCTTTATCTGATCCTCGGCGAATCGCTGGATGAATATCGGGGTAGCGGAAGCGTTCAAGGTATAACTCATGAACGGGCGTGATTCCTTGTCGTCCGGACGGCTCATCTCTAAAATCGGATAACTTAATTCTTCCGGAAGGTCCGGCCACGTCTGTCTAACAATTGTTGATGCCTCAAAACGTGCGGCATCTATATTCGTATGTTTATCTAGTTCTAAAGTAATCCTTCCCCATCCGTTTCCCGAGGTCGAGGAGATCTCTTTGATTCCTTTGATACGGGCAAGCATCGCCTCCAACTGTGAGGTTACCTCCATCTCGATAACCCTCGCTGAGTTGGAGGGCATATTATAGCTGATACTTAATTTCGGCAGCGTACGGGAGGGAGATAGCTTGATCGGCAATAAAGGCACGAAAGCGATCCCCGCCAATGCGATACAAAGGAAGGTGACGATGATCGTAAAGGATGATATGTTCGGCTTAGAACCCATGCTCGTAATCAAATTCGTTGGCTAATGAGATGCCTGTCTCGAAATCATGTAAGGTGAGCTTACGTATTTTGTAATAGCTCAACCAATAATTTTGCAAGGCCGTGATATAATTACGTTGCGCTTCCTGCTGTCGGTTCAAGGAGAGCGTAAGGCTATTGATATCCGCTTTGCCGATCATGAAACGTTGCTTGGTCTCGTTATAGGCCATGATCGCGATGTCCAAAGCCTCTTCGGCGCTGGCGATCAGGTTTTGCTGTACATTGAAATCGCCGACAGTCATGATTACGTCTTCCTCCAGAGTGACTTCCGTCTGCCGTGCGGATATTTGCGTAACATTTAGATTGCTTTTGGCTATATTGTATTTACCCTTCCGTACTCCCCAGTCTATAAGGGGAATAGAGATAGATATCGATACCAAGTCCTGCTGCAGCGGATTCTTGTAAACTTCCTTAAACTGGGTCGCTACTTGATTGAAACCGATACTAGCATTCAAGGAAGCGTTGAATAAGGTTTCCTTTTTGGTCTTATCCACTTGTTGCTCGGCCTCTAACACCTCTTGCCGCACTTCCAGAAACTTGGGGTTATTCTCCCGGGCTAACGTCAATGCTTGATCCACCGGAATATCCATATCATGGGGGCGTGACGGCAGACGAAGCCGTATCTTCGTATTCTTATCGAAATTCAAATACGAGGCCAGACTGAACATGGCTCGCTTCAAGGCTATATCGGCGTTTTGTAACGTATTGCGGGCATTGATCGCATCCAGCTTGAGTGTCAGTAAATCCGCTTGACTAATAGCCGCGATCTTATGCCGCTCTTGGCCGGTACGGTATAACGTATCGGTTGTCGCTACATTTTCTTTGGCCATATCATATTCTACTTGAGCCATGGCTAAAGAGAAAAAATAAGTGGTGGCTTGCTCGCTGACGGTCTCGATATTATAAAGCAACTCTTTCTTTACTTTCTCATATTTTAGAGGCTCTATCTTCTTCTCCCACCGGAAAGGATTGTATCCCAATAAATCTTGGCTGTATCCGATACGGATTGGAACGGAGGTGAACTGATTATAAGTATTCGAGCCGAAATAGCGCATATACCCCAGATCCGTATCCACGAAGAAACTACCACCCAGCATATCGAAGTTCTGCTTGATCTTTAAGTTTCCTCCCGCATAAAAGGACTGTTGCTTACGGTATTCGTCAATGTCTTTTTCTGAATCGTATCGTTTCGTGATATCCCGGTAATATTCGGCGGGTGTGATATTCAATGTAAGACTAGGCAGTCGCTCCGCTTTGTAATTACGAAACTCCCAGTAGCCGGACAAGAATAGGTTTTTCGTACGAAAAGCCTCCAGCGAGCTATCGGCGGCCAATGAGATCGTCTTCTCAAGGGAAAGGACGAGCGATTGGGCCGATACTCCTTCGGCTAATAGCGAACAGAACGCGTATAAAACTAGGAATGTCCTCTTGTATCTTTTTTTCATAATGCATGTCTCCTATAGATAAACCAATAAACCAAAGGGATAATAAATAAACTGACAGCCGTACCGATCAGCATCGCCGAGATCATGGCAATGGAGAGTGGCTTTTGCAACTCACTACCCATATCGAACGTGAATAGTAGCGGTACCATACCGAATATAGTTGTCAATGAGGTCATGATAATCGGGCGCAGACGGCGACGACCCGCCTCATGGATCGCTTCCATCAAGGGTACACCTTCTTTCCGAAGCTCATTGATCGCGTCCAGTTTCAAGATAGAGTCGTTTATGATGATACCGCAAGTTACCACGATACCGATAGCACTCATCAGGTTTAAGGTATGCCCGCATATCCATAATACCAGTAAGGAGGCGGCTACGTCTATAGGTATTTCCAGCAGGACGATCAAGGGCTGCAAGAAGCTCTCGAATTGCGCCGCTAAGATAAAGTACATCAAGAGAATGGATATGAACAAGATGACGACCAGTTCATTCAGCATTTGTTGGTTCGAGAAGAAGCTTCCCGAGAAATCGATGTCCCAATTCGTCTTATCTTTGGATTCGCTGCGGACGAGCTCCCGAATATTTTCCATTAACTGTTCCGCATTCTCTACTTGATAGAAGCTAAAAGGAATATATTCCCCGTTCTTTCCAGCGGTGAGTATCTTCAAATCCTCTCCGGGAGTAATTTTTGTTACTGCACTAAGAGGGACATGATTCGTCTTTTGGTTTTCGTCCGGTTGCGTACGGATTAACGTATTATGTAGGATATGATCGACCGTTTGCTCGTTTCCGGCTAGCGTGATCGGTAAATACTGTTGATAAGAGCGTAAAGTAGCGACTTCATTTTCCTTGAAGGCCGTCTTAAGTACCCGGTAGACCTCTTCATAGGAGATATTATAAAGTAATAGTTTCTGATGGTCTATGGATATGTTTAATTGATTATCGAAAGCTACGCCAACGGGAGCGAGACCGGTCTTACTCTCTAGTGTTTTCTCTAGTTTTTGCAAAGTAGGGGCATCCGGAGCTTGTTCTTTGTTACGGGCATAGAACTCGGCTACGATATCGGCCTCACCGGTTACGAACAGTTTCTCAAACACGGTCTCCGGCGGAGAGAACGATAATACGGCTGTCGGGTAATTTCGCTTTACCCAAGCGGAGATTTCTTGTTGTAAAGGAGCGATAGCATCGGTCTCTTCTGTCTTGAAATAAAGCTCTACTTCCGAGATGGATAATTCCCTGTCTCGGTTTAGCAGGAATTGTTGCTGTCCGATATAGGCCGTGTGTTGCGCACCTAACCGATCGGCCTCACCAAATAATTCGGTGACTCTCTTTCTATTCTCATCAATATGGATGTTCTCATTCCATTCAACATGTGCGATTAACTCATTCTGATCGATTTCCGGCATCCGGCTTTTGGGGATCATATAGAATAGGATCGCGCAAAGGGGGATGGTGACAGCTACAAATAGTAGGCTAGTGGTCTTATGCCTGAATATGAAATCAACCCCTCCGTCATAGAATCGGTCCAGCGTATGCTCCTTGATCAAATTGTTTATTTTCAGGTTGAAAAAGGAATGCTTGATCTCCGGTATGCTGTAAACTAATTTGTAAAGTACAGGCAGTAACATGATTCCAGTGAAATAAGAGACCATTAAACCAACCGTAACAGCAAACGCCTGATCGAAGAAAATCGCTCCCGCTATACCACTCATAAATACCAGCGGGACGAATACGGCGATCGTGGTAAATGTGGAACTAAGCATGGGGGTGATTACTTCTGTGGTCCCTTTTATACACGCTTCTTCCAGATTATCTCCTTTTGCCCGGTATTGCGCTATATTCTCCGTCACGATGATGGAACTGTCTATCATCATACCCAATGCCAAAATCAATCCGGATAGGGAGATGATATTTAAGGACATATTGAAAAGGTAGAAGAACAGGAAACTAATGATGATACTGACTACCATACTTAGTCCGATTACCGCCGGGCTTTTTACGTCCCCGAGGAAAAGGATCGCCACGATGCAGATAAATAAGAAACCTAACGATAGATTCTGTTTGAGGTTGGAGATCGTATAATCCAATAACTCGGTCTGGTTTCTTGTGATCGTAAATTCAATATCCGGGTAAATAGACTTGAAATAATCGGTAACCTCGGCAAGCGCCTCTTTCATATTGTCCATATTCTCATCCGCTTGCTTGATAACGGCTAATGTAACGGCCCTTTCCCCGTTGGCTAGCGATAAGCCGGTTTCTTTTTCCGGTACGACAGCTACTTTTGCCAGATCTTTTATCTGGAAGATTCGGTCATTCTTACGGATATAGATATTTTGTACGTCTTCCGGTGTACGTAATAAGGTAGAAAATTTAATATTGTACTCATAATAACCATCCCGTACGGTCATGCTTCCCGGCTCTATATTATTGGCAGACAAGGCTGATTCCAAATCATTTAACGTAATATCAGCCATATCCAAGAGTTTCATATCCGGTACGATCTGTAATTGCCGTCCTAATATGCCCGTGATATCCACCATCGCGACTTCCGGCAACTGTTCGATCCTTCGCTTGATTACTGTTTCTGCGAATTGGCAAAGATCGAGGAAAGCCTCGTCGTTTTCAATTGTCTTGAGTGTGAGGTTGAGGCAAAACACCGGAATGTCCGTAGCGCTCGCCTTGACTACCCGTGGACGTTCTACCTCACGGGGCAGGTAATTCATGGCGGCGTCTATTTTCTCATTGACCTCTATAAAGGCAAGATCCGTGTTCGTGCCAAAGTCGAAGCTAAGGCGGATAATACCCGCTCCATCGCGAGTCTCGCTATGGATATCCCGTAATCCTGCCACTTGCATCAATTGCAAACGGACCGGCTTTACGACAGTATTTTCCAATTCCCGTGCGGATGTATTTTGTCCGGATATCTGAACGGTAATCTCAGGTATGGCGATATCAGGCAATAAGGAGACCGGTATGGTGAAATAAGTCACCAACCCCACGATAAAGCAGGCCGTAAAAGCCATCAATACCGCTATCGGACGTTGTAGCAGGAAGCGAATCATACGCAACTAATTTTCAATTCTCAATTCTCAATTCTCAATTTTCAATTACCTTGACCGGTGACTCATGCGCCAGATTAATATTGCCGCTTGTAATCACGACATCCGCTTCTTTCAATCCTTCCAAAAGGGTATAACTATCCGCGTTTTCCAGTCCGGTGCGCACGTAGTTCCAATAAGCGTGCCCATCAACTAAAGTAAATACGACTTGTTTTCCGGAACGTAATACCACAGCCGTTTTAGGTACGACCAATTGCTTCCCAAGCGAGCGTTGTACGCTAACCCGTACATTCATGCCTTCGAATAATTTACCTTTGTCGTTTACCGCCGCTTTCACTTGTACCATCCCGTTCTCATCCACTAGCGGGTTGATCTCGGATATACGTCCTTCAGTCTTTAAGCTGGTGGTGGCGAAAGGGGTAACTTCCACTTTATCTCCGTTTTGGATAAGCGGCAACTCACTTTCCAATACGGTGAAAGAGGCTTCCAGACTATGAGGATCGATAACGGTACAGAATGCGTCCGTCGTAGACGCCACGTTCTCTTGTTTAGCGAAAAGGTTTGCGATAATACCGTCGAAAGGCGCGATTAGCGTCGCATTCTGTTCCTCATATTGGGCAAGTTGATATTGGGCGAGCGCCAGATCATATCCACTTTTTACCCGTGCTAGGTTGAGCGTCGCAGGCGGGACTTTCGCTGAGTCTTCCAGCATATATCCTTGACCGATCAATACGTCTTTTAATTCAAGCCTCGCTTTCTCTAGGGCATCCTTGGCTTGCGCTGTTTTGTTCGTGAGCCGGAAAGTAGCGAGTTCCGCTATTTTCTGTCCTTTGTTTACCCGGTCTCCGTTCTTCACGTAGATGCGGGCGATGGGTTCTGCCGACTCAAATTGTAAGTCCACCAACTTGCGAGCGGACAGTTTACCATTGCTTATCAACTCATGATTAAATTCCGTTTGCTTCAAAGTCATGATCGTGACTTCGTTCGCCTCATCCGGCAATACGGTTTCTACGGAATCCTGTGTGGTATCTGTATCTTTCTTTTCTCCGCCGCATGCGCTTAAACAGAATAAAAGCGTAAAGGTCAACAATTTATAGTATTTCATACTCGTATGATTGATCGGTTTGTACAATTTGTCATTCGCAAATATAAGTATTTATTGTTACGATGTAGTCGTAATTGCTATAAAAATAAGGATATTGTATTCATATTGATGTGTTGTTTAACATACTTCGTGCTTTCTCTTTCATTTCTTTAATAGCGGAACTTTCCACTTTGGGTTTCTTAGTTAATACGGAATCAATCGCCATTTTCAATTTTGCAGGTTGAAAATAAGATGGTTCCGTATAAAGATTCATTAACAGATAATACGGATAGATACGTTCCGGTAAAATATCAATGGCATGTAACAGGTGCTTTTCCGCTTGTCGGTATTCACCTAAACACTGCTCATTTTTAGCCATTACGTAATAAAGCATGGGATCGGAGCTTAATAAGACAGCTCTTTCCAGATATCCATTCGCTTTCTCGTATCGTCCGGTCTTGCTTAGGCATTGAGCGACCTCGAAAAGGAATTCCGGTTTATGCTTCAATAATGGATACAAAGGTTCATATACCTCCAAGGCCGCTTCGTAAGCTTTATTTTTGTAATACATTTGCGCCTTGTTCCATTGTTGATAAGCCTTATAATGATCTTTTTGCATCCAGAACAAACCAATTCCAAGGATAGCGATTCCCATAAAAAATATCTGTTTGCCCCATCTATGGCCATTTGATTCGGCTTGGTTCTCACGGATCTCATCCTTGTCCGGTGTTACGCTCATCACCCCTAGGAATATCAATACTACCCAAAACTCCGGCAATTGTAATGGATAAGAAGAGAAGGCGAATATAGCCAGAGACATCAATCCCCCGCAACAAGCATACCTTTTGTTCTTTATTCCTTTATAAAATAGAAGCCCCAGCCAGCCTATAAATAGGGCTAATCCTACTAACCCCTGTTCTAATCCAATCTGCAAGTATTCATTAAATGCGTACTCCGGGCATCCGGCAACCAACTTTTCCTGTTCAGTCGCTTTTCCCGAAGCCATGTATTCCGCTTGTGTTTCAGCGTAAGCGGCAGGGAACCCACCTAGGCTGGTACCTGTAATCGGTTGTTTTTGTATCGCTTTCGTCGTGATCTTCCACATCAGAAACCTTCCGTCTGCCGAATCTTTCTTTAATGTATAGAGTGATGCGCTCCCGCCAAGAAGCAATATGCCGCCTAGGATACCGCCTATGATATACCACCTTTTGTGTTGTCTCAGTCTGGTCGCTGCCTGTTTCCTGTCAAGGCGGTACAGGGCATATACCCAGGCGCAAGAAACGACCACCGCTATCCATGCCGATCGGCTCATTCCCGCAGGAAGTACAACGATCGCTGTGCCTATACATCCCATGGACAGGTAATAGGGCATATTTCGTTTGGACTGTTCCAGCAAGATGCCAAGAGCCACCGGTAATGTGATCGCCAAATATCCGGAATAAGGCCCCGGATTGAAAAAAGAGCCGGTCAGCCGAAACAGGGAATGGTTCGAATAGGCCCATCCCTGTAATTGACGGAAGCCCCAGATGGCTTCTATAAGGCCTGTCGCGATAAAGAACATTGAAAAATATCCTATGAGCACCGGACATTCATGGAGTACCTGCCGAAGCAGATACCACAAGACAACCATTTGTCCGATAAACAGGAGCTTTTCCGGCTCCGGGTGTATGGAGTAGGGATAAGAGAGGAGGATAAGCCCCAAGAGGGAAAGGGGGAGGATATCCACGTAAGTCCATGGGCACAGCTCCTTGCTTGGATTCAACCACAAACCTTGTAGGGACACGGCGGATAAGAACAGGGTGATTAGTTGAATCCAAAAGGTTTTCTCTGTCACCAAGTGTGTGGATAGCATTCCCAATCCTGCGAAAGGGGCGCTTAGCAAAAGTGTCCCAAGTAGGGTATATACGCCGAGTTTCAACAGTTCTTTCATGGTTAATATCTTTTTACCGTACCGTTTTCCACCAAAAAGATACGATCTTCCGCAGCCTTTTCCGGTCGCGAGATCATCGCTTTCAACAGGCTCCCTTTAGGTATCTTGCGAATGAGGATGCCACCGGGTATCGTGTCTGTCGGGAAATATCCGTTTTTAAAACACTCAATTCCTGATAATGTCAAGCTAAGATAGGACAAAGTAATATAATCTGTAAAGTTTTTCTAGGACAAGATAAAGGAAATTGCACATCGCATCGTGCAATTTTGTATGAAAATTGCACATCGCATCGTGCAATTTTGTATATTTGTCCTTTAAACATGAATCAATATGGAGACCTTATTTCGTTCCTTTAGAACTCAATTAGAGCATACTTCGACAGAAGTCGTGCGTTTTCTTCACGATCAGATCGCATGGGATAGCCGATTGGTTGCAATTTTAGGTGCTCGTGGTGTTGGGAAGACTACCCTATTGTTGCAGCATATCAAATTGTATGATCGTGAGGATGAGTCTTTGTATGTTACGGCAGATGATTTCTATTTTACCAAGTATCGGTTATTCGACATGGCTTATCAATTTTATAATCTGGGTGGGAAAAAACTTTATATTGACGAGATTCATAAATACAAGGATTGGTCTAGGGAGGTGAAGAATATATACGATCAAATTCCTGGTCTTCAAGTTATCTATACAGGTTCGTCTATTCTTGATCTGGAGAAAGGTGGTGCGGATTTAAGTCGCAGGAAGGTAGAGTATAGATTACCCGGACTTTCTTTTCGGGAATATTTGAATATATCGCAGGGGTGGCAGCTTCCATCGTATTCGTTGGAAGAGATTCTTGCTGGGAAGGTTGAGTTCCCTTATAAGGAAGCTCGTCCACTCAAATTATTTAATGATTATTTATCGACAGGTTATTATCCATTTTTTCAAGATACGGAATATCTCTTGCGTCTGCGTAGCGTGATTAACCAAATGGTGGAATCTGATATTCCGATTTTTGCGGATATGACGGTGGCTTCTGCCGTAAAGTTGAAGAAATTATTATATGTATTAGCTCAAAGTGTCCCTTTCAAACCAAATTATACGAAGTTGGCGAGAGATTTGGATATCAGCCGGAATGTGTTGCCCGACTACATGAGTTATTTGGAGAAGGCAGGTCTGGTTAATTTACTGCGAGAAAAAGCGCAGGGCTTGAAATTATTGGAGAAAGTAGAGAAGATCTATCTGAATAATACGAATCTGGCTTATGCGTTGTCGGAGCAGGTACCGGATATCGGTTCCGTGCGTGAGACGGTTTTTCTATCTTGGATGCGAGTCGTATGCTTCGTTACTTCTTCTGCGATTTCAGACTTTGAGATAGATGGCCGAACCTTTGAGATTGGGGGAAAGAATAAGACGCGGCAACAGATCAAGCAAGCGGCGGATGGGTATGTGGTGAAAGATGACATAGAGTATGCTTTCCGCAATATGATTCCTTTATGGATGTTTGGCTTTATCTATTGAATATCCATCAAGGTCTTGCCACGATCATAACATAATCCCTCTCGAACACTTTAGGATCGTCTAAGAATTTGATCAGGTCTTTTTGGCGGGAGGAGCCTGTGCGTTTAACGGTCTCACGCATTTCGGTGACGGTACGAATCATATAAACACAGTCATCGGTTTGTCCGTCTGGCCAGAACGGAAGTCCATCATCTATATCATTGATAAATCCTCCGGAGCTTTTGGGTAAGGCGTATGTTTTCTTCTCTTTCTTGAGATAGACTACTCGATGGGTGATAACCGGTTTGTAATCGTCCAGCCATCCCAGCCAATTATAGATGGCGGGAGAACCTTTTTGAAAGACTCCCATAAATAGCCCATTCGGATTCTCCAAGAAAGAACGAAGACCGGTCGGTTTATCTTGATTGTCTTTATGAAGCGTATATAAAGGGGTGATCGAGTGGGAACTTGAAAGCTGGTATACCGTATCTCGATAAGGAATCAAGAAATTTATTCGGTCTTGATCCGTATTCCAATAAAAGGTTTGAAACCGGGTGATCGTATCCGGAGAGACGTTAATATCCTTGGCATCCGCAAGGATGAATTTGCAAAGCGTATCTCCTCGAAGGTTGAATGTCGTTATTCCTTTCGGGATTTTAGAGCCTTCCGCGTAATCACAAAGCATATATCCCGAGGAGGAGAAGCCTACTATTTGACTGGCATCCGCATTTATCGAATATTTGGTAGGCAGGTTTTCGGGGAATATATAATTCTGAATGGTCAGCATCGTATCTAATGTGGATAATTCCCCGATACATGGCCTTATATCGTTGAATGTGGTCGAATCTTTTTTATTGTCTTGGTCGAGGCCGCTCAAGGCGCAGTACATACGGGTTGTTTTCTTGTCGTAAAATAGATTAAGGCCGTTCATCCCATGGTTCCATTTATAATCCAAGGCCTTAAATCCATATCGTTTGCTGGGAATGCCTTGCTTACGATAATAAATACGTGGGTTATTGAATGTGATAAAAGCGTCGCTATCCGGAATAGCGATCGCTTGTGTTACCGTGTAACGAGCGTCTCCAACATTATAATATTTCAGCTTAGAGGCTATTTGACTCAGTTTCAACATCGCCGGATGGTTCAGCGCCTTTTCTATATCAATGAGGGCCGGAGTCGTTGAACTATTATATTCCGGTTCATATTGGGGAGAGGTGGGTTGATTCCTTTGCTGGCAACTATTTAAGAGCAATGCAAGGAACAATAAGCATGTTGAGAACTTGGTGATCATGATTGGATACGTATTGTTTATCGCAAATATATGTAAAATAATTGATTGTAACAAATGATTTTACGAATTTATCATAGATTTGCGATAGCCCCGTAAATAGTATCTGGATAGAAATGATACCTATTGTGATTTTATGATTTAGCGTTCTTTTTCTTAAGCGGAAGCCTTGGGAAAAGCTTTCGAAAACGAACTAGGTGGCTTGTTACGTTACTTCCTGCGATAATGAGGGTAACGGCTAGGATGATCAGGATGATTCCGCAACACAATCGTAACGTTAATGATTCACCGAAGACAGTCACTCCGAAGAATACGGCGGTCAACGGTTCCAAGGCTCCGAGGATCGCCGTCGGGGTGGAGCCGATATATTGGACCGCCAGTGTCGTGCAAAGGAAAGAGATAGCGGTTGGGAATATGGCTAGAGCGATCAGGTTACCCCATAAATACCAATCATGGACAATGTGAAGGCTCCTGCCGAAATCTATACGGACTAAAAACAAGGTCATTCCGAAAAGCAAGACATAGAACGTAAGTTTCAACGTAGCGATATTCTTCAATAGCGGACGATTTGCGCCTACGATATAAATAGCATAGGAAAGAGCGGAAGCCATGACCAACAGGACACCGGTTAAACTAAGAGTCGTTCCGTCGCCACTTTTATAAAGTAAGCCGATACCGCCTAATGCCAGCAAGATACAAAAGATGGTTTGTAACGTTAATTTCTCCTTGAAGACAAACGCCATGATCAGCGCCACTAAGATCGGATAGACAAACAGCAAAGTCGAGGCGATGCCTGCTTCCATATAATTATAGCTTTGGAATAACGCTAGGGAAGAGAAGGAAACCAACAGCCCCATGAGGATTAAAGGAACGATCTCGTTGGGTTTCAACTTAAAGTTCCGCCCTCTCGCTTTGATCATGATACCTAATACCGGGATCGCGAATAAATATCTGAAAAACAGGACTGAATCCGGATTCATACCGGCTTTATACAAGGGTAGGGCGAACAAGGGGTTCATTCCATAAGTCGCGGCGGCGATAGCCCCTAGAACATATCCTTTTGCTTTTGCATTCATGATTAAAAATATTAGCGCGCAAAAGTAGTATATTCATGATAAATATTATATATTTGTAGATTATCATTTCAATAAATCGTTAACTAAAAAGTAATAAATATGCCTCCAGCAGCAAGATTGACAGATATGCATACATGTCCTATGCAAACCCCGGCTTGGCCATCACCGATACCCCATGTAGGCGGTCCTATCGTAGGGCCGGGAGCGGCGACTGTTCTAATCGGCAAGCTACCGGCGGCGGTAATGGGAGATAATTGCGTTTGTGTAGGCCCTCCGGATACGATCATTAAAGGATCTTCCACCGTGATGATCTGCGGTAAACCTGCCGCCAGAATGGGAGATACGACAGCTCACGGAGGGCAAATCGTATTGGGATGTCCCACCGTTATAATAGGTGGTTAGGAGGATCTGCGGCATATAATATATGTATATTGTGAGAATATTACTATCTTTGCCGCCACTTGAAAACTAAAAATAACAAGACATGGAAACAGTAGTAAGTGGAATCAGACCAACAGGTAATCTGCATCTAGGCAATTACTTTGGTGCGGTAAAGAGTTTCTTGCGGATGCAAGATGAGTATAATTGCTTCTTCTTTATCGCTGATTGGCATTCGTTGACTACTCACCCGCATCCTGACAATATACGAAATAGCGTAAAGACGATCCTCTCGGAATATCTGGCTTGTGGTATCGATCCGGAAAAAGCTACCATTTATATTCAGAGCGATGTGCCGGAGGTGGTAGAGTTGTATCTATATTTGAATATGAACGCCGGTATCGGCGAGTTGATGCGTACGGCTTCCTTTAAGGATAAGGCCCGTCAGCAGTTGCATATCAGCCGGGAAGGATGTGAAGGCGATGTAGAGAAAGAGATTTTTAATGAAGGTAATAAACATAGCGTAAGCGCTGGTTTGTTGACTTACCCGACCTTGATGGCCGCCGATATTATTATCCATAAGGCGTTAAAGGTTCCTGTAGGTAAGGATCAGGAGCAGAATATGGAAATGGCCCGTCGTTTCGCCCGCCGTTTCAATTCTACGTATGGCGTGGATTTCTTCCCGGAACCTGCGTCGTTCCATTTGGGCAATAAGTCCGTGAAAGTACCGGGCTTGGATGGCTCCGGTAAGATGGGCAAGAGTGAGGGTAACGCGATCTATTTGATAGATGATGAGAAAACAATCAAGAAGAAGGTTATGAAAGCGGTTTCCGATGCGGGACCAACCGAGCCGAATAGCGTGAAGCCCGAGCCGATCGCCAATTTATTCACGATGATGGAAATTGTCTCCGAGAAAGAGACCTATGATTTCTTTAATGAGAAATACAACAATTGCGAGATCCGTTACGGCGATATGAAAAAGCAGTTGGCCGAGGATATCAATAAGTTCTGCGCTCCGATCCGTGAGCGTATCTTGGATATGGCCGCCAATACGGAATATCTGGATAAGGTAGCCCGTATGGGTGCGGAGAAAGCTCGTGAGAGCGCTTCTAAGACTTTAAATGAGGTACGCCAGATTATCGGTTTTCGTCCATATTGATGCTTATTAATTAAAAATAAGAAAAAGCGTTTAGGGATAAGTCCTTAAACGCTTTCTTTTTATTAAAACCATTATAAAGAACCTGAAAAGCGATTTGTTAAAAAGAAAAGGTTGTTACTTTGCGGTGAATAGTTACAGATAACAAACGTATGGCTGCTATTACCACCCAAGAATTTGAACATCATTTCAAGAGTTTATATAAGCCCTTGTGTTTGTTTGCGCTTCGTTATACCGATCAGGTGGACGATGCCGAGGATATCGTGCAACAGGCTTTCGCGGATGTATGGGATAAGAACCGGGCTGGTAATGTGATCGGGAATCTCAAGGCTTATTTATATCAAGCGGTGAGGAACCGTTCTCTTTCATTTACCTCACAACCCGTAAACGCTGAGGCCACCGAGCAGTTACCCGACGTAGAAGATACCTCGGAAGAGGAAGACATCCTGCGATCGGAGCGTGACGCTCGCCTGTGGGACGCTATCGATCGGTTACCTCCCGAACGGAAGAAGATTTTCTTGTTATCCAAACGGGATGGCTTGAAATACCAAGAGATCGCGGAGGAATTGAATTTATCGGTAAAAACGGTTGAGAACCAGATGAGCAAGGCATTGAAAGCTTTGCGAGAGACCGCTATCCGTGTTTATATGTTCTTTTTCGGATAAATTTTATAGAAAGGAATGGGGGTTTTTCATATTTCTCTGTCTTAGAGATAAAGGTTACTTGTTTATTTCATTAAAGCATGGAGAGTGTATGAGGAAGTTGGTGGTATTTGTGATGTTGATGATGTGCGTGATCTCGGCCCAAGCGCAATGGAAAGTGACGCCGGAAGCCGGTATGAACGTGACAAAGTATAAGGGAGATGTCGCTAAGGTAGGCTTTAAGGCTGGGGCTGCGGTCTCTTATACATTCGGATCGGGCTGGTTCTCGCTTCAATCCGGTTTGTATTATGTGCGACGGGGGAAGGGACTGTCTTCTTATAGTGAGATTTATGGAACTAGTGAGAGTCCATATGGGGGACGGGAAGGTACGAGTATATTTCTCTATCCCGTTTCCAGTGATTATTTGAATCTGTGGGGATACGGTTATGGTAATGGTTACGGCTTTACGGGCTTCTATTATGATACCTATGGAATTAAGGATTTTGATGTAGAAGGTATAAGGCATCGCAGTCAGAAGGAGCATCGTGAATATATCCAATTACCGATCTTGGCTCGTTTCGATTGGCAGGTAAGTAAGGATGTTCGGTTACATTTGGCGATCGGTCCCTATTTGGCGGTTGGCTTGGGAGGAAAAGTGACGTATGAGGAAAGTGATTATTCTTTAAAAGGAAAGCTGCCCTATAATAAGGAAATATCATATAACCCGTTTAATCCCGGCCAAGGATATGCGGTAGCGCCTCGTTTTGACTGGGGAGCTACCATAGAGGCTGGTATAGAGGTGAAACGGGTCGCTTTTAAGGTTGGCTATGATCTGGGTATAGATAAGCAATACAAGGGATATGCTTATAACATAGGTCTGAACTATCATACGGCTAGTTTTACCTTGGGATACACATTTTAAAGAGAAAATAGGATGAAAGCGATGGTTTGTATAAAGTGGGTATTTATATTCGCGGTGTCGATGATGATTTTCTCATCTTGCGTATCGTCTAGGATCTCGCCGAGTATGAGCGTGGGAGTTCCATTGAAGAAGGGGCAGGCCCCAAATGTCGGATTCCAATGGTATGAGACTGGAAGGACTTATTAAATAGAAGGAATAGTTATGAATAATAACGAGCATGACAATAAATTGGAACAACGCATCCGTTTCGTAGCGAAACGCTATCGGGAAGGAAGCCTTGACCCGGATAAGGCATGGCAGAAGTTCGCTTCTGAGCATGCGATTAGCCGGAAGGTCTCGTTTCGCCGGTATTGGATCGGGGCGGCCGCTGTCGTGTTAGTGCTCGTAGGTCTGGGGACATGGTTTACGGTAGAGAGAAACGCCCCGGATTGGGTTGCGATTACTACCGCCCCCGGACAAATGAAAGATGTTTACCTTCCGGATAGTACCTTGGTCGCTTTGGCCGGCGATTCATGGATCCGGTATGACGCGAAGAGATATGATAAAGAGAGGCGTGCCGTGGAGATGAATGGAAAGGCCTTTTTCCAAGTGACGAGGAACGAGGCACGCCCTTTCTCAGTGAAAACGAGCCAAACGGAAGTTACGGTGCTGGGAACAAGTTTCCAGATAGATGAGAAGCCTACCGTTACGGAAGTCAATGTAGTTACCGGCAAGGTATGTTTTACCGCCGGGGAGGAAAAGGAGAATGTGATACTTACCGCTGGAATGTCGGCTCAGTATTCTATGGAGAACAAGGAGATAACGGTAGTGACGGAAGAAGACGTGAACAAGTTAGCTTGGAGGACAGGGCAACTTCGTTTTATGGAGACACCGCTGGATAAGGTGATTGAGGACTTGAGTGATTATTATCAAGTCAAGATTGCGAACCAGACAAAGAATGAGGGAGCGAGATTGACCGCTACTTTTAATAATCAGCCTTTGGAGGATGTCTTGCAGGTTGTTAACCAGACATTGGACGCTCATTTGGTTTCCACTTCGAAGAAATAAAATCAGATCATTTATGAGATCTATTGTTGTATGGCTGATAGGGATTCTTTTGCTTCCCGGTTGGATGGGACATCTATATGCGCAGATGCCCGAACCTACGCCGACGGTTACGTTGGATATGCGGCAGGTTCCCCTGTTGGATATATTGATGGAGCTTGAGAAACAAACCGGATTGTTCTTCTCGTACGAGTCTTCTCTACTGAAAGAGCTGCCAGAGGTTTCCCTGTCTGTCCGGGATGAATCCTTGTCGTACTGCTTGAAGCGCTTATTTTCCCCATTACCGATTATCTATCGGGTTACGGGGCAATATATCATCTTAAAGCGAAAGCCCCGTCAATATACGATCAGCGGATTCGTCAGGGATTCAGCCTCGTATGAGAGTTTGTTGGGGGCCTCGGTTCTGGTGAAAAGTTCGAGGGGAGGGACGATGTCTAATAATTACGGCTTTTACAGCTTGATACTTCCACCCGGTAAGGTTCGCCTTAGGGCCTCGTACGTGGGCTTTAAGGCGATGGAGATAGAGATCGATTTGCAAAGGGATACGATGATCGACTTCCCATTGAGGTCATTGGCCTCGTTAGGCGAGGTCGTTATTCGGGGGACCCGGCCTCGCTACGAGATATTGAGTAGCCGTGCGGGGGTGATCGACGTACCTGCCGAGCGGGTGAAGTCGATGCCCGCTTTGCTGGGGGAGGCGGATCTGGTGAAGACCTTACAGCAGTTGCCGGGCGTGGCGGTAGGCACCGAGGGAATGACCGGCTTGTATGTGCGTGGGGGCGGGG
The DNA here is from genome assembly GCF_002257605.1 of Parabacteroides sp. CT06. Lineage (GTDB taxonomy): Bacteria > Bacteroidota > Bacteroidia > Bacteroidales > Tannerellaceae > Parabacteroides > Parabacteroides distasonis. Next base: position 101,918 of record NZ_CP022754.1, read on the forward strand.
CCGATGAGAATTTGTATCTGCTGGATGGAAATCCGGTCTATCATGTGAACCATTTGTTGGGGTTTTTCTCGGCGTTCAACCCGGACGCGATAAAGAATACCCGGTTTTATAAAGGGAGCTTTCCGGCGGAATACGGCGGAAGGCTCTCGTCGGTTGTAGATGTCCGTATGAATGACGGTAACCGGCAGGAGTATCACGGGAATATCTCCGTGGGTTTGCTTTCCGCACGGGCCAATCTGGAGGGGCCGATTGTTAAGGATCGCTCCTCGTTTAATGTCTCGGTACGTCGTACGTGGTTGGATTTGATAACAGGGACGGCTTTGGCTGTAGTCAATAAGAACAGTAGTATCAAAGATGTTTTCGGTTATCATTTCTTCGATATTAATGCGAAACTCAACCACTCTTTCTCGGATCGGAGCCGTGCCTATCTGAGCTTTTATATGGGGCAAGATGCTTTCAGGCAAGGGAGTAAGGAGAAGAATGGGGATTCCGAGGATATGTTTCTGTGGCGTTGGGGAAACTTGATCGGCTCTGCTGGATGGAACTACGTGTTCGGGCAAAAACTGTTTGGTAATTTGATGGTGGGTTACAGCCGTTTTCGTTCTCATATCCGGCAGGAAGTGGGGGGATATGAAATTTATGCAGGTAAGGAGGGAAAAGAATCGTTCAAACGAGAGAGCTACTATAAATCGGAGATGGAGGATCTGAGCGTACGTTTGTCGGTGGATTACAGTCCTTCAATGAATCACCGGATACGAATGGGCACGGATTACCTGTATCATAATTTTCGCCCGGAGAATAGCCAGCAACGGTCTTGGGTGAACGATTCGTTAGTAAATCCCGTATATGAGCTTTTGTATGATTATTCCTTGATAAAAGGGCATGAGTTCTCTTTGTTTGCCGAGGATGAGATGCGGGTCACGGATCGCTTGCGGGTGAATGCCGGATTGCGGTATACCTTGTTTCATGTAGAGAATGAGATCTATCATTCTTTTCAGCCTCGTTTGTCGGCACGTTATTTACTTCGTCCGGATCTATCGGCGAAGATATCCTACAGTAAGATGAACCAATATGTCCACTTATTATCGAATACCTATGTGAACCAACCTACGGATATTTGGGTCCCGGTGACGGAGCAAGTCCCTCCGATGAGTTCTCACCAGATTACCGCCGGGCTTTATTATAATCTGAAACGGATGTATGATTTCTCGATCGAGGGGTATTATAAACGGTTGAATAACTTGATTGATTATAAGGATCATTGGCCGGTTGAGACACATTTCTCCGGTTGGGAAGACCGGGTCGGTTTGGGAAAGGGTAAGACCTATGGTGTGGAGTTTATGGCGCAAAAGACAAATGGGAAGACAACCGGATGGATCGGGTATACGCTCTCTTGGTCGGATCGGTGGTTTCCGGATGGTTCCGTGAATAAGGGGCGTCATTTCCCGTTTCGCTTCGACAACCGGCATAAGGTGAATGTGGTCGTTTCTCGTAAGTTATCCCGGAAGGTGGAGTTAACGGGAGCTTGGGTGTTCGCCTCAGGAAACCATATTAGCTTGCCGGAGTATAAATATCTGTCTCCGATTTATCAGAAAGAGAACGGGTATGCCGGAGTAGATTCATACAGACCGATGAATTCAGGTTTGAGCGCTCGTAATAATTATCAATTGTCTCCTTATCACCGTTTGGATCTGGGCGTGAATTTTTATCGATATAAAAAGAAGGGTCGGATGGGGATTTGGAACATAAGTATATACAATACGTATTTGAAACCGAATCCCTTCATGACGGAGGTTATGGTAAACCAGGATATAAATCAGCGATATCATGTAGTGCTACAGGAGACGATTTTGTTCTATTGCATGCCCTCGGTTTCTTATACTTATAAATTCTAGCTTATGAGAAGATATTTACCTTACCTGTTCGTGTTAGGATTATTGATGGTCTCTTGCGTTCGGGATGTGGAGATTGATTTGGAGGATCTGCCGGATCGGATTGTACTGAACGCATCGGTATGTCCCGGAAAGGAGGTGTGTGCTCATCTCTCGAAAACATGGTTTATCATGGATAGCGTTCCCGATTTTGAGTTATCCGACGCGAAAGTCCGTGTCTATGTCAATGATGAGTTTCAAGGTCTTATGCGCAATGATGACCTGCCGGAAGATTCTATACATTCACGGGGGCAATATGTTCTGCCCGGTTGTTTCGTGAGACAGGGGGATTGTTTGCGTATAGAGGCCGAGGCCGATGGGTATGAGCCGGTATCCGGGGAAACTCGTATCCCCGGTCGGGCACGGATTTATGAGGTGGATACCTTATCCTATCGATCTTCTGCCTACTATGCCGAATATCTGCGTTTCTCTGTTAAAATCGGGGTTGAGACGGATTCCTATTATCGTTTAATCGTGGAGCAGATCTTGGACTTCCGGAAGGGGGATAGTACCCGTACCGTAACCTCTTTCCGTAGCTTAGGAGGATATAGTTGGTATTATTCTGGTTTTAGCGTGGATTATGAGGATCCTGTTTTCCAGTCTTTTGGAGGTAGTCCTATCACGAGCCAGATGGATGGGCGTTACTGTATGGGCGTATTTAGAGGGGAGGATCTGGTTAATACGAATGCTATTAAGGTTTCTGTTTTTCCTGTTGAATACTCGTATGAGAGTGATACCCTTTCTATGGACGTTCATTACGATGTGCGCCTGTTGTCTATCTCCGAGGATTATTATCGATATATGAAGATTATGAGGGGCTACTCTATCACGATCGGCGATGCGAATTTCGGGGCGTTGATAGAGCCTGCCGATACGTATTCGAATGTGGAGAACGGCTTTGGGATTGTCGCCGGATATCAAGAGGATAAATTGCGTATCACGATGCCGAGAGACACGGTGCCTCCTTATTGGAATCCTTGGGATGGATAAGCCCATCCTGCGTTGACGACCTGTGCTTGCCGGTTCATACATCATGAAGCGGTAAGTTCACGAGGTATGAAAAAAAGGCTTTTCCTTGATAGGGGTATTTCCGGGAGATCCTGTCTTATCAATGAACTCAATAAAGTAGAATGATGACAGAGTGGATGAATAAATGGCTTATGGCCATTTTTTGCTGGATGATTTTTATGCCTGTTCCAGACCTCTTGGCCCAATCAGCCAAGACGAAGGATGATCCCCGGATTACGTTGCGTATGAAGGAGGTTTCGTTGCCGGAGGTCTTGTCAGAGATCGAAAGACAGGCGGGCGTGACCTTCTCGTATGAGTCTTCTTTGTTGAAAGAGCTTCCGAAGATCAGTTTCCAAGTGAAAGATGAGGCATTGACGGATTGTTTGACCCGCTTGTTCGAGTCGTATCCGATCGTGTATAAGGTGAGTGGAAAGATCGTGATTCTGAAGCGTAGACAGAGACAGGTAACGATCAGCGGCTTCGTGAGGGACCAAGCGTCCTCGGAGTCTCTGATCGGAGCCTCTGTTTATGAGGTCGCCAGCCGGAAAGGCTCGGCTACGAATAGCTATGGTTTTTTCAGTTTGACGCTTCCGCCGGGGAATATCCGCTTGCATGCTTCTTACATTGGCTATGAGAGCTGTTCCTTTAATTTCACGGAATTGGATAGGGATACTTTGTTAAATATTGAGTTGCGTCCGAACGCCCGTCTGGAGGAAGTGGTAGTTACGGCTTCGGAGCGGGATCGTTTGTCTGTAAATAACACCTTGATGGGAACGATGGAGTTTAGCCAGAAGACGATCAAGGCGACACCGACCCTGTTTGGTGAGTCCGATATCGTGAAGACCTTGCAACTGACTCCGGGTGTAGCCAGTGGGACAGAGGGACTGGCCGGTTTATATGTTCGTGGCGGCGACCAAGATGGAAATCTGTTTTTGATAGACGGTAATCCGGTTTACCAGATCAATCATGTCGGCGGGCTATTCTCCGCTTTCAATCCGGAGGCGATCCGTAATCTGGACTTTTTCAAGGCGGGTTTCCCTGCGAGATATGGCGGGCGACTCTCGTCTGTGGTAGATGTCCATACCAAAGAGGGCAATATGAAAGAGTACCATGGTAGCGCTACGATCGGGCTGATCTCCGGTAATCTGAGCTTGGAAGGCCCTATCATCAAGGATCGCACGGCTTTTCAGATAGCGCTTAGACGCTCGTGGCTGGATGTACTCTCTGCCCCAGCGATAGCGATAGCAAATAAGGTTCGAAAAGACGGTCATAAAATAAATCTTCGTTATGCTTTTCACGATTTGAATTTAAAGCTTAATCATCGTTTCAGCGATCGCAGCCGGATGTTTTTCAGCTTATATAACGGGAATGATGTATTAAAAGGAGGGGGAACGGATTTCTCAACAGAAGAAGAGCAAGTCCCTTATACGGATGGTACCCATTCATCGCTGCGTTGGGGTAATTTGATGGGAACCTTGGGCTGGACTTATGTCTTCAATAACCGTTTGTTCGGACGGGTTTCCGGGGTCTTTTCACGGTATCGCTCGAATGTACGGAGTTCAAAAGAATATAATTATGGTGTGGAAGGAGAAGATAATTATCTCTCTTCTTCATCGGAAACGAGTAGTTCTACCTCTATCTTGGATATGGGCGTCCGTTCCTCTTTTGATTACACGCCTTCTACGTCGCATGTGATTCGTTTTGGAGGGGATTTCTTGATGCACCGTTTCCGCCCGGAGTATAATGAGGTGAAAGCAGCCGGTTCCGGTATGCTGGAGTTTTCGAATATAGGGAAAATATATACAAATGATCTGCTATGGGCCCGTGAGGCGGCTATCTTTGGAGAGGATGATTGGAATGTCTTACCTAGCTTGCGTTTGAATGCGGGGATTCGGTTTAGCCTGTTCAATGTGGAGCGGAAGGCTTATACCTTATTGGAGCCTCGCGCTTCCTTGAGATGGTTGCTACGTGACGATCTTAGCTTCAAAGCCTCATACGCCCGTATGGGGCAATATATCCATTTATTGGGCAACAGTTATATAAATTTGCCGACGGATGCGTGGATGCCTGTTACCCGTAAGTTGAAACCTTTAATCAGTGATCAAGTCTCCGCTGGTTTCTATTATAATCTGATGCGTTCTTATAGTTTCTCGGTAGAGGGGTATTATAAATGGATGAAGAACCTGTTGGATTATAAAGACGGCTATTCCTTCTTGCCCGGTACGGCGGCTTGGGAGGAAAAAATGGCGGTCGGTAAGGGGCGTTCGTATGGCGTGGAGTTCTTGGCTCGCAAGGAAAGCGGACGTACGACCGGTTGGATAGGATATACGCTTTCATGGTCGGATCGGCGTTTCGATGAGATCGATAACGGGCGACGCTTTCCGGCACGTTACGATAACCGGCATAAGCTGAATATCGTGGTATCGCATAAACTATCGGAAAAGGTGGAGCTGACAGCTGCTTGGACGTATACTTCCGGCAATCGCATGACCTTGTCGTTGGAGAGTTATGAGCAAGCTGGTACGCTTACTATTTCCAACCAATACAAGATGAATAACTGGTGGGAACCATCCGGGGAAGTGGTGGATTTGTATACACGTCGTAATAATTACCAGATGCCGGCTTATCATCGTCTGGATTTGGGACTTAATATTTACCGTCCGAAGAAGAAGGGGCGAATGGGCATCTGGAATATCAGTATTTATAATGTATATAGCCGGATGAATCCGTTTATGGTCTATAAAAGTGATAACTGGGAACGAACGAATAACTTAGTCCCGGGTTCTTCTTCTCCCTATAACGGTAAAACAAAACCTTGTTTTAAGTTGATAGGTATTATGCCTATCATACCTTCCATATCATATACTTATAAATTCTAGGAAGATGAAACAGATAAAGAGTATCTTAATAAATACGATTTGTATAGTAAGCCTGTTTGGTTTGATGTCTTGCATCAAGGAGATCGATCTTGAATCCTTACGGCCGGATCCCACTTTGGTGGTGAACTGTGTCGCTATAACCGGCGAACCCTTAACCGTAAGTGTCTCCCGTACTTGGTTTTTCACGGATGATCATCCGAACGTGACTTTGGATAAAGCCGAGGTGAATTTATTCGTGAATGGCGCTTTTAAAGAGCGTATGAGCTTTCAGGAGGGGGATGAGGCATTTAACACGAAAGGGTATTTTAAGTCTGATTTTATACCGGTGAAAGGGGATCGTATCCGTGTGGAAGCTTCTTATCCGGAATATGGTGTGGCAAGCGCCGAGACAGTCATGCCAGCGCCCGCCCGGGTCTTGAAAGCGGGGGTAACCTATGCCACGGTAGCTGGCTCTTTTGGTTCTGCTCGCCAGAATGCGATTTATCAGGTAACACTCAAAGATAACCCTGCCGAGGAGAATTATTATTTACTCCGTATGGAAGAGGGCATTCCTGTTTTTGATGGAATAGCTAAGGAATATACAGGAGAATATAAATGGTTCTCGGTGAGTCCAAACTATGCGACTGAACCTGTTTTTGGTCAATCGTTGACAGCCTTGGATCAAATCTTTGGCAATGACTGGATGTATGGGTATGATGGGAAGGTCTTTTCTGATGAGTTAATAAACGGGCAAGAATATACCTTGCACTTAACGGATGAGTATTATTATGAACCTTATTATGGATCATATCCGCTAAAAGTAGTCCCGGATTCGATAGGGATAGAAGATCTAAATGAGGAAGATTTTCTTCCGATTCCACCCAAGCACCTACGGGTACACCTATATGCTATCTCGGCGGAATACTATCGATATCTGAAAGTTTTGCAAGATAAAGACACGGATTCAGTTTCGAACCTTTTGATCGATGGCGGTCTGGCCGAACCGATCCGTGTATTTAGCAATATAGACGGTGGTGTCGGTATCCTAGGCAGTTGCCATGTAGGAATGTTTGAGACGGAAATAGCGTCTTCCTCACATTCCAATCTTGAAGCGGCCCGATTTGAAGACGGGATAGACTAGGAACTGTGGTTCCATCTTCCGTCGTACCGGGTTGTATTCATAGTTGATACCGGCTCCCATCCAGAAATTATCAGTAACCTTGAACTCCATTGAGCCGCCCACTTGGGTATGATAGAAAAAGGGATTCCTAAGCATATGGGGATTGTTGTACTCGTCGGCGTAATAAGCGTATTGTCCCCATCCTTTCAGTTTCAACCAGTCCGTAGGTTGATATTCCACTTGTACGTTTGCGCCGGCTGTTATTCCGGGACTAGGGTTGAAGGGACTAAAGAAACGACCACCGAATCCTCCGCCATAAAGACTCCAATTGCCGCTGTGCCAAGAAATACCCCCGTTCATGATCGTCATGCCTCCGACTCCCGGCCATGTATATTGAACACCGTTAGCGATAAGATCGAAACTTTCGTTTAGCCGTTTCATATAAGTCTCATTGAAATCCAACGCCATAGGCGATACCTCCCGAAGCATCGGGGTATATACGTTAAAGAACGGCTGATAGGCGGCGGAAGATATCTGCATATCCATCGGACGCTCTTGTAGGGACGTATGGGGAATATCGGGCGTGAACTCCCGCAGTTTAATATCGATATCCCGTGTCCCCGCAGGGGTAAATGTCTTATAAGAGGCTTTCGGGATGTTCAACTCATACGTCTTGTTTTTAGGCAGGACGATGATTTTACCTTCTTTATTTAAAATAAACGAAAAGTCAGACTGTGCCTGAATTCCAACGACACATATCCATGCCATGAATATAAATAATCCTCGTCTCATACACTCTCCTCCTATTTTTGATGTGAAGGTAACTTTTTTTTGAATAAGATGCAACTTTTAGGATACCTATTTCATCCATATAATAGAGAGCATAAGTACTTATGGATGAACAACTGTTAATCGATGGATGTATGCGAGGCGAATCATGGGCTCGTAAGGAATTGTACGAGCAATATGCTCCTGCCATGATGAGTGTTTGCATGCGTTACGTGGGTGACAGGGAGACGGCTCGTGATCTTCTGCAGGACGGGTTCGTGAAGATATTTACGAAGATCCGGTCGTATTCCGGCTCCGGGGCTTTCGGGGGATGGATACGGCGGATCTTTGTCACTACGGCTCTTGAATATCTCCGGTCTTCAGAGAACACGAGGCTAAGTGTAGGTTTGGATGGCTATGACGACAGTTTGGAAGATATCAACTACTCCGTATTAGACCGTTTATCGGCAGATGACTTGTTGGCTTGCGTGGCCCAATTGCCGCCGGGATATCGTACGGTCTTCAACTTATATGCGATAGAGGGATATACGCATAGCGAGATCGCCGAGATGCTGCATGTACAGGAGGCGACTTCCCGTTCCCAGTTTATCCGGGCGAGGAACGCTTTGCAAAAGAGTGTACAATCTTTAATAAGGCATGAAAATGCGGGACGATAAGGATCATAACGAACGGCTGGATGATTTCAGCGGCTATATGCGGCAGCGCTTGGAAGAGCACCGGTTGCCGGTAGATGCTGGCGGCTGGGATGAGGTGGAGGCCCGGATGAACCGAAGAGCGAGATCACGGGGTTGGTTGTGGACGAGAGGCTTGGCCGCCGCCGCAGTGCTGGCCTTGGTTATTTGGCTGCTACCTTCCCCGGAGAAGATGCCATTGGAGGAATTGAGCCCCTTTCAGAAAGAGATATCGGAGAAAGCGGAGGAAATGAATATTCTTCCGGAGCATCCCGTTTTACCTGTAGAGCCTGTAAAGAAACGTATAGCGAAAGTGCTGAAATGGGAAAAAAAGGCTAAGCTTTCCGCTATTGTCGGGGAAAAGGAAACGATCCGGGAGGATGAGAAGTGTGAGACTATCGAGATTATTGAGAAGGATGCGATTGCGGCTATCGTAGAAGAACCGTCTGCGAAGGAGGATGCGTCCGAGGATTCGACGGACATAGTCGTTAAGCGAGGTGACTCTACGGTTCCTCTACCGGAAGGCGAACGGAGTCCCCGACGAAAAGCCTCTTTGAAAAAGAAAGCCAAGAAGAGTAAACGGAATAAGTGGTTATTGGCCGCCGCCGTTGGCTCTAGTGGTTATGTAGATAGCTTTTTAAATACGGATATGAGTTATGGTGATGTTTCTTCTCCGGGAGATATGAATGTTCCTTCCCAAGATCCTGATCCGGATAAGCCGGATAAAGACGATGATGAGAAGGAGAATGGCAATACGCCTTCCCAAACGGTCTCATTTCGTAATGCCCCGGTATTACGGAGTTCTAAGGTGGATGAGAACTTCTTGGATAATCGTTCGTTCGAATCTTATCCGGACGTTAGCTATTCCCTTCCGATATCTTTCGGTTTTACGGTACGGAAGGATTTGAGCCGGCGTATAGCGGTGGAAAGTGGATTGATGTATACGTATTTATCCACTACATTCAAGAGGGGAGGGGATTGCCCGTCAGAGGTGAAATCGTCTTTGCATTATCTGGGTATTCCCTTGAATCTGGTGGTTTATTTATGGAAGAATCAGCGATGGAATGTCTATCTCTCCGGAGGCTTTATGATGGAGAAGGGCTTGCAGGCCGTGTATAGTGGCTATATCGCCGGAAACGGAACGACTATCTCCAAGAGCAAAAAGGAGGATATCCATGGTATGCAATGGTCCGTGAATGCCTCGGTCGGTGCTGCTTATCGTTTTTATGGGGATTGGAGCCTCTATTTCGAGCCTCGCTTCTCCCATTATTTTGACTGTGATCAACCGGCTAGTATCCGTACGGACAAGCCGTTGGGATTTGGGTTGAGCGCAGGTATACGATATGCTTTTTAATGATTAAATCTATTATAATTATGCGGAAACTTTTTTATTGGGCGTTTGCCTTTAGCCTTTGCGTCTTAATGGGATGCAAGGATGATGGAGTGAGAGTGGAGGTCGTGCGGTATGCTATCAACGAACCGGTATTCATGTCGATCTCCGAGTTTCGGAATTCAGTGAAGGTGACGGATGAGGTGGTGCCAATCACCAAGCGGGGTAAGATCTGTTTCTATAAGGATTACCTGTATATTTCTTCCCCGGATAAGGGCATCCATATCGTGGATAACAGGAATCCGGCATCTCCCCGGATAGCGGGCTTTGTAGAATTGATCGGTAACGAGGATCTCTCGATCAAGGATGATAAATTGTATGCGGATTCGTATGTGGATCTGGTCTGGTTCGATATCTCCGATCCGGAGAGACCTGAATTGGAAGGTCGTGTGGAGAACGCTTTCCGTTATGCGCTTCCGACCATAGAGAATGGCTATGGGTTCGATTATAATATGTGTTATTCGGAGGAAGCGAGAGCGAAAGGTGTCGTGGTTGGTTGGGAGCCGAAGGAACGGGAGGAAACCATTTACCATTATCCGAGTTATGGCGGTGATCTGATGGCGAACGATGCGGCCCCGGGTGCTTCCATGCAGGGAGTGAATGGATCTATGGCTCGTTTTTCTATTTATGGTAAGTACTTATATACGGTAGAACAGAATATCATGTGTGTTTTCGACCTGTCTGGAGACAAGCCTGTCTTGACGACAAACGACATTTGGTTGCAACGTGGTGTCGAGACTCTTTTCAACTATAAAGATAAGATGTTCATGGGAACTCCGACCGGCATGTTGATCTATTCGCTGGAAGATCCGTTAGCGCCTAAGTATCGTTCTTCCGTAAGTCATGTCTTTGGTTGTGATCCGGTTGTCGTGGAGGATGACTTAGCGTATGTGACCGTGCATTCCGGAAATACTTGCGGGCAAAATACCAATGAACTGATGCTCATAGACGTAAGTGATGTGGACCAACCGAACCTGCTGGTTGCTTATGGCATGAAATGTCCGAAAGGATTAGGTATCGATAACGGTACTTTATTCCTCTGTGACGAAGGGTTAAAGGTCTTCAATGCGAAAGATCCTATGACCTTGCTGGCTAATCAGCTTGTTCATTATGCAGGTATGGAGGGTTACGATGTAATCCCTTTTAAGAACACCTTGATGATGATCGCCGATGATGGCCTTTACCAATACGATTATTCCAATTTACAGGCGATATCTCAGTTAAGTAAATTGCCAATGGGCGAATAGAGTTTAATATTCCTCTTCGCTATTCGCTTCGCAAGGTGTTTACCGGATTGCGGGATGCCGCCTTATAACTATGCCTGCTTACGGTCAGTAGCGTAACCATCAGTACGATACCGCCGGATAGCAGGCTTGTTTCTATGGAGTACGTTCACGAAAATTCGCTACTTTTTATGTGTTATTTATACGAGAATGTAAATAAAATGAGCTTCCTACTTTGATGTTATAATATTTATTCTGATCTTGCGGATGTTATTGTGTTTGATAAATTAAAATCTAAAACTATTATTATGAATCTTTTTGACAATATGCACGGACTAAAAGGATGCATTCGTTGTTTGACTTTTAAAAACGTGCTTTTAGCTCATTTTTTATTGGCTTTTTCAGTGGCAGGTAGTGTTTCTGCCGAGGCTTTGCCTACTTCTTATTTAAATGGCATTGAACAACAATCCCGGAAAGTTGCAGGATGTGTTTTGCAAAGAGTTGATAACGAGCCGGTCATTGGTGCTAATATTGTTGTGACAGGTACAACAATCGGTACAATTACAGATGTGGAGGGACGTTTCTCATTGGACAACTTGCCGGCAAATGCCCGTACGCTTACCGTATCTTTTGTTGGCATGACTTCGCAAACGCTTCCGATCAAATCAGAGATGATGATACTTCTGGAGGATGATTCGGAAACATTGGATGAGGTGATGGTCGTGGCTTATGGTACGGCTAAGAAAAGTACGTTTACTGGATCTGCCAGTTTGCTGAAGTCAGAGAAGATAGAGGCTCGTCCTGTTACATCGGCAACTTCAGCCTTACTAGGATCTACGCCGGGTGTGCAAGTAGCCTCAGCCAGTGGTCAGCCCGGTTCAGATTCGGATATCTATATTCGCGGATTGGGCTCTATTTCTGCGACGAATACCCCTTTGATTATACTTAACGGTATGCCCTACGATCAGAGTATCAGTAGTATCAATCCCAATGATATAGAGAGTATGTCTGTTTTGAAAGATGCCTCATCTGCAGCTCTGTACGGCGCACGAGGTGGTAATGGTGTTATCTTGATAACCACCAAGACGGGTAGTAAGGATCGTATGTCGGTGAATGTGAAAATCAACCAAGGATTCACGAATCGGCAAAGTCAGGATTATGAACGATTGGGCGTGAATGATTATTTGAAAGTATATTGGGAGAGCGCACGCAACCAGTTGATAAGTGGTGGTGCGTCACCAGAGCAAGCGGGAATGGCAGCCGCTCAAAACTTGATTTCAGGAACGCTGGGCTTCAATCCGTTTAACGTGCCGGACGATCAGGTCGTGGATGCGAACGGTGTGCTTAACCCGAACGCTACGTTCATGTGGGCGGATGATACCGATTGGGAAGACGCTATCCAGCGCACGGGCAGCCGTACGGATATAGGCGTGAGCGTGAGCGGAGGTAATAATAAGTCGGATTATTATCTTTCCGCCGGTTATCTGACGGAAGGTGGTTATATCATCGGATCGAAGTTTGACCGATATACCTTGAATACGAATGTTAACTCGCAGATCACCTCGTTCTTGAAGATTGGCGGTACGCTCTCTGGGAATATCAGCAAGGCGGAAGGGCAGCAGTCGCAAGCTTCGGGAAATAACAACAACCCTTTCCGATTCACTCGCTATATCGGACCGATCTATCCGATCCATGTACACGATCCTCGTACCAAAGAATATGTGCTGGATGCCAATGGTAATAAAGTGTACGACTTCGGTCAGGCCTATACGATCGAGGAGGGTGTGGAAGCGCCTTCGCGTGCGTATATCTCTGGTAATAACCCGGCTATTGAGTTGCAAAATATCAGCAACGGATACAAGCGGAATCAATTGAACGCGAAATTGTATGCGGAGATCCGTTTCTTGAATGATTTCAAGTTTACGGTGAACGGAGCCGTGGGAACAAGCTCTCGTTTAGGGCATTCGGCCAGTATCTATTATCCGGAGAAGACTGAGGTGGGGTCAAGCACGAAGACCGTTTCGTTTGAGACAACTTGGACGTTCAACCAATTGCTCTCCTATACAAAGAATTTCGGCAATCACCATGTCGATGTCTTATTAGGACATGAGAGTTATGATTATGAGTACAATTACCTGAAAGGCTCCATGCAAAACCAGACCATCCATAATGGCAACTTTGAGTTCAGCAATTATTCGGTGCCGGACGAGCAAGACTCTTATACGAATACCTACAAGACGGAGGGATTCCTTGCCCGTGCGAACTATGACTATAACAGCCGTTATTTCCTTTCTGCATCCGTGCGCCGCGACGGATCCTCCCGCTTTTACAAGGATTCCCGTTGGGGTACATTCTTCTCGGTAGGAGCTGGTTGGCGTATTGACGAGGAGCGTTTCATGGAAGATCTTGATTTCATCGATTTGCTGAAGTTGCGTGTCGCTTACGGTGAGGTGGGTAATGATGCCATCGGTAGCTACTATGCGTGGCAAGCGGCTTACGAGCAGGCCATGAACGGATTGGAGGCCGGTTATATCCAGCAACGTGTCGTTCGTAATAAGGATTTGCAATGGGAGGTGTCTCGCAATGGCGATGTGGCGTTAGAGTTTGAGTTGTTTAAAAGCCGTTTGTCGGGTAGTGTAGAGTATTTCGATCGCCGTTCCAGCAACTTATTGTTCTCGATCCCGCAAGCACCGGATACGGGTACTACCAGCGCATATAAGAATGCAGGTACGATGTACAATCGAGGTGTGGAAGTTGATTTGAACGGAAGAATCATCCAGACGAAGGATTGGACGTGGTCTGTGGGAATTAACGCTACATGGTTGAAAAATCGGATTACCTCTTTGCCGGTAGAACCTTATAACAGCGGAGTACATCGGGTGGAAGAGGGACATTCGCGCTATGAGTTTTATCTTCGCCAGTGGGCGGGAGTAGATCCTGCTACCGGAAACTCTATCTATGTGCCGGATCCGGAACTGACGGTGGAGTCTGTCGACCTGGTAGAGGTGGATGGAAAAACATATACGACTAACGTGAATGAGGCCATTTATGATTGGGCCGGAGAATCTACACCGAAGGTATCGGGAGGTCTTAATACGAACGTATCTTGGAAGAATCTTTCTTTAAGCCTGTTGTTTAACTTCCAGCTAGGTGGCAAGATGTATGATGTAGGATATTCTGATTTGATGACACAGCCTTCAGGATCCGCATCCTTGACTTCCAACAAGCATGTGGATATCTTGAATCGTTGGCAGAAACCGGGCGATGTCACGAATGTGCCTCGCATCGAGGATTTCGCAGATACGAATATGAATGCGGGAACTTCTACTCGTTGGTTGATCAGCTCGAATATGTTGGAGTTGGCTTCCGCTACTTTGAGCTATGATCTGCCGAAGCAATGGCTGGAGAAGGTTTCCATGCAAGGACTCCGGGTATATGCGTCAGGAGAGAATCTATTCTTGCTGACGAAACGAAAAGGTATTTTCCCTCGTTCAAACATATTCTCAGGATATAGTGGTAATGCGGATGTTTATTTGCCTGCGAGAGTATTTACTTTTGGTTTGAATCTTACTTTTTAAATCATGTTCAATATGAAAAATATATATATAGTAGTGTTGCTATCTCTTGTGGTATTATTCAATGGCTGCAAGGAGGATTTTTTGGAGACAACTTCCACACAAACGGTGGATGAGCAAGCAGTGTTCAATGATACCCAATCGGCTATGTTGGCTGTAAATGGCTTGCATAAATTGATGTGGACGGGTGATCTGTCTAGTTCGGCTTTTTATGGCGGTTACGATATGTTGATGATTTGGTATGAGGTGATGGGGGATGATTTGGTATATACGTACAGCAATGCGCAGTTCCAAAAGCAGGCTCAATGGTCGAGCCATCGGAATGCGACGATCGGTAGCGCGACCCATTTTTATCGCTTGTTGCAATATTTTATCTCTAACAGTAGTATGATTATCGATAATATCGATGCTGCGGAAGGTTTGGAGAGCGAGAGGAATTATATCAAGGGGCAAGCCCATTTTTACCGGGCTTTCGCCTATTTCACGATGGTACAGATGTATGGCGGCCGTTATAAGGCAGAGGGCGATAACACGCAATTGGGTGTGGTAATTCGTAACGATAACTCAACGGAGCCGAGAGCGAGAGCTTCTGTAGAGGAGGTGTATACGCAGATCAATGAGGATATCGACTTGGCGATCCAATTATTGGGTGCTACGGAGGAGAAACGGACTAATAAGTCGCATATTGATTTGCACGTGGCTCGCGGTTTGAAGGCTCGTATCTTATTGACGCAAGGTAAATGGTTGGAAGCGGCTGAAATGGCTAAATTGGTCGTTGATCTATCAGGAGCCAAATTGCAAGATGATACCTATACGACATTGAATGATCGTTTTAGCGATCAATCAAATACAGAATGGTTGTGGGGATCGAATCCTTTGTTGCAGCAAGCTCCGAACTTGACTCACTTCCATGGATATATGTCGAATGAGATCATTTCGTATAATGGCAATACCCCTCGTGCGATTTATAATAAGTTATACGACAAGATCAGTGATACCGATGTGCGTAAAGGAATTTGGTTTCCGAGGGCGACCGATCCCAATACTCTTCCGCGACCGATCCGGGCGGAGTGTAACAGTAAAGCGTATGCTAATTATATGGCCAATAAGTTTATCGTATCGGATCCTACGACGAAAGGTGGCCGGGATGTTCCTTTCATGCGCTTGCCGGAGATGATGTTGATCATGGCGGAGGGATATGCACGTGCTGGGGAGCCAGGCAAAGCGGCTCAGGCTCTTTATCCGCTGGCAAGTCATCGGGATCCGGAGTATACATTGTCTACGAAAACGGGCGAAAACTTGATAGAAGAGGTGATGACTCAACGTCGCATAGAGCTTTGGGGGGAAGGTTTCCGTTGGTTCGACTTGAAACGTTTGAATATGGATTTGGACCGTGGACCGGCTCCTCGTCCTGAGGTTTTCCCGAATGGTTTGATTGAATATTGGAACAAAGACGCAATGCCTAAAGTGGTGGATCCAGAAGCTTCTAATTACAATATGTATGGAGATGGAACGGTGACGGGTAACGGGAACAGATATCGTCCGGCCGGACATAGGGATTGGCAATGGGCTATTCCTGATAAGGAGACTCAACTGAATCCGCTTTGCGAACCGAATCCATAAAGTAAATAAATAGTTATGAGAAGATTTTTTTTAATGTGCCTGTTGCCAATCTTCTTGGCGACAGGTGTTTTTGCTCAACCACAAGCGGATGAGTATCCTTATGATTTGACGTATTTCTTGCCGGAAGGTTCTCAGGTTTATGACCCTCAGGTTCCTACCCCGGAAAAAATCTTGGGATTCCAGCTTGGAGAACAACATGCCGGATGGGATCAAGTAGTGGAATATATGAGAACATTGGCGCGATGCAGCGACCGTGTCACGATTAGGGAGACGGGGCGTACCTATCAGCACCGTCCTTTTATAGAGGTCGTGTTTACTTCGGCCGAGAACCAAAAGAATATAGATCGACTGAAGGAGGAGCACTTAAAGTTGAGCGACGTGGCGAAATCGAGAAGCATAGTGATAGACGACATGCCTGTGATCGTAAGCTTGATTTATAGCATTCATGGAAATGAGGCATCGGGTGTGAACGCTTCGTTGGCTGTTGCCTATCATTTGGCGGCGGCACAAGGGCCTGAGATCGAGGAATTACTAGACCAAGAGATTGTCGTGATGACTCCCGGAGCCAATCCGGATGGAATCAATCGGTTTGCGTCGTGGGTGAATTCCTCTAGAAGTTTCACGAATGTTAGCGATATAAAATCACGTGAGTTTACCGAGCCTTGGCCTTCCAGTCGTACGAACCATTATTGGATCGATTGTAATCGCGACTTACTTATGGCACAACATCCCGAGGGGATCAATGGCTTAAATGGATATTTTGAATGGTTGCCCAATGTGGTCGTGGATCAACATGAGCAAGGGGCGTTACGTCCTTATTATTTCAGTCCGGGACATCCTAAGCGTACCCATCCGTTTACTCCCCAGCTTAATCAAGACTTGACAGCCGAGATTTCTTCTTATACGGCAAAGGCACTCGATCGGATTGGGACGACTTATTATTCGAAGGAGGGTTATGATGACTTCTATTACGGAAAAGGGGCTGCTTATGGAGATGCGCATGGATCCGTTTGCCTGCTATATGAGCAAGGTTCCACGCGCGGACATTTGCGTAATACCCCGAGCGGGGAATGGACCTTTGGCTGGACGATCCGGAATCAGGCATTAGCCTCTTGCGCTACGCTGGAAGCGGCCAAGGCGATGCGTACCCGTTTGCTGGCTTATCAGAAGGAATATTATGAACGTACGGCTTCTGAGGCGCGGAAGGAGGCGGTACAGGGCTATGTGTTCGATACACGCGGATCTAAGTCTGTCGCTTTTCATTTCTTGGAGAATATGGCCCGTCATCATATCGAGGTCTATCAGTTGGCGAAGGACTATCAAGCCGCAGGTAACAAGGAGTTCCAAAAAGGTTCAGCCTATGTCATTCCGGTGGCGCAAAAATACAGTACGATGGTTAAGGTGCTTATGGAGGATTGTTTAGAATATACGGATAGTACTTTCTATGATATCTCTACATGGACGTTCCCGCATGCGTTTAACTTGGAGTGTGCTCCGGTGAAGAGTGTCGCCGGATTGATGGGTGATCGGATTGAGCGAAATGATTTTCCGCAAGGACGGCTCATCGGCGGGGAAAGCCGGGTGGGGTATGTGTTTGAGAACCGGGAGTTTTATGCGCCTAAGGTTGTCTATGAGTTGCAGCGTAAGGGGATTCGGGTCAGTGCGACCAACCGTCCGTTCCAATTTAAGAACGAAGAGGGAGAATGGACGATGGGCTATGGTACCTACCAGGTATTGACGCATAATCAGCCGCTTCCTTCGGATGTGCTCTATGCGACATTGGATGAGTTGGCGAAAAATACGGGAGTGGATATCTATTCGGCCAACACGGGATTGATGGCTGATGTGGATTTTGGCAGCCCGGCTTTTAAACCATTGGAGCAGCCGAAAGTGGCTATGTTGGTAGGACGTGGCGTAAGTATCCCGGAATCGGGTGAGATTTGGTTCTTGTTGGATAAGCGTTTTCAGATGCGTCCGGTATTGATAGAGAACCCGTCTTTGACAGGCAAGGACTTGAAGGCTTACAATGTTATCATTTTGGCTAATGGTGTTCCAAATCTAACTAAGGGTACCGAGACTGCCTTGAAGGAGTGGGTTGCTGCCGGAGGAGTGTTGATCGCTACCGGAAAGGCTAGCGCATGGGCTAGCAAACAAGGGCTTATCTCTTTAAAGACAAAGGAAACATTGCTTGAAAAGGCGGACAGCTTATCGGTTTATCGTTCTTTTGCGGATAAGGCGGAAGCAAAAGCCGGAAAGTTGATCAAAGGGGTAATTCTGAATTGTCATTTGGATAAGACGCATCCGCTAGCTTGGGGACTTGATCAAGATGAGATCGCTGTTATAAAAACGAATGATATCATTTTCCAGAAAGATAGGGATCCATATGTTTCGCCTTTATATTATACCAAAAAGCCCTTGTTGTCGGGATTCTTGTCGGCGGATAATGCGAACCTATTGAGAGAGGAGCCTGCTATAATGGTGAAACCTTATAGAAGCGGTAAGGTGATTGTTTTTGCTGATGATATGAATTTCCGTTCTTACTTCTTTGGAACTAGTAAGTTGTTCATGAATGCGTTGTTTTATAACAAATGTATGTAGTTGTCGGATGAGTACGCAACGAAATATATTGTGTCTCATGGCTCTTGTTTTATCAGGAGCCATGGAATTTGCCAATGCTTGCACGTCGGCTATCATTTCTGGCAAGGTAACACCTGACGGACGTCCGATTATGTGGAAAAATCGCGATGCGGAAAACTTGAAGAATTGTGTGCGGTCCCATTTATCTCGCTCGTTCCATAATCCTTTGATGGGTATCGACTTGAAAGATGGAAAACAAAATAAGCCAGAGACTTTCGGTTGGTTTGCGGAGCAGGATTTTATCGCTCGTAGAAGTACCTCTTGCGCTGTGGCTATTCAAGGTGTACGGCCGGACGAGGATGCTTCGTTCACTACGATGTGGACGGTTATCGGTTACCCACCGGTTACTCCTGCGGTTCCGGTTTGGTTGAAAGGCGCCGATAAGAAGTTGCCCAAGGCGTTAACTGTCGATCAAAATAAACATGCTCCGTTATGTGACGCGTCGAACATGCTTCGGGATAAGATTTACAGTTATCATCGGGGGACGAATACGGAAAGTTATTTCCATTGGGAATTACTTTTCAATCTAAGCGGCAATGGGTATATGCAGCAAACCGAGCGATTGGAGGAGGAGTTATTCGAACGTTTTTATTCCTCCATCGAAACGTGGCGGTCAAGGTCGGTAATTCCCGAGGAATTGGTTTTCAATTTGTATGATGATTGTGATGCATTCCTTGATGAGAAGACACTGAGGTGAGTATCCAAAATATTCCTTTTCGCTATTCGCTTTGTAAGGCATTTACGGGATTGCGGGATGCCGCCTTATAACTATGCCTGCTTACGGTCAGTAGCGTAACCATCAATACGATACCGCCGGACAGCAGGCATGTTCCTATGGATATGTCCACCCGATATACGAAATTCTCCAGCCAACAACTCAGCGAATACCACGTGATAGGAACGGCAATTGCGAAAGCGATCCCTACCCAGCCGATAAACCGACGATTTAATAGATACAAGATCTCCCCGGCCGTAGCCCCGTTTACCTTACGGATACCGATTTCTTTCGTACGCTGCTGGATGGCATAGAGAGCCATGCCGAATAATCCGAAGGCGGTTAGCAGGAGGCTGATGATCGAGTACATGATGAGCAAATGTGCCAGTTCGATCGTTTTTCGGTTAGATAACATAAATTCCTCGTATATATCTTGGTATTCGAAAGGTACGTTGGGATTGATCTTTTCCCATGTTTGTTGCAGTAACGTTAGAGCCTCGGCTCTATGCTCCTTTTTCAGTCGGACTTGGACGAGGTTATAGGGGGGAGTATGCGTTAGGTAGGTCAAGCTAGGGTAAACCTCTTGTCGTAAGGTTCCTGTATATAGATTCTCCACGATCCCTGCTATAATCGCTATCGGTTCTCCCTCCTTTTCCATCTTCCCGAATTCAGTGTCGTAAAGGCGGACAGGCTTACCCACGGGATTCTCGCCTTTGGGCACGAGCAAACGTGCGTATTGTTCGTTAATATAGACGGGTGTGCTGTATTGTTTTAGAGCCTCTCGCTCTGAGAGCCCTTGAAGAATGTTTATCTTCATAACCTTTAGGAAAGTACTATCACCTTCGTATTGGCCTAGCGTATAATTTAGTTCGTTTCCGTTTTCGTCTTTCAAGACCATTGTCCGCAAGTTGAACTGTATGATCCCGCTTCTCGAAAGGCACATCTCTTCTATGGAAGGATAACGCCGGATCTCTTCAGAGAAGGTCTGTATATGGTTCCCACTCCAGTCGGCTATTTCGATGAGGTCCCGGTAACGTTCACCGTTTGTCTGAGTGAGCGTTAGTTGCTGCCGTACGGTTAGCGTGGCGAATACCAGAGCTATTGAGATGGCGAATTGTAAGATGGAGAGCCCGCTTATGATTGTCCGCTTCCGGGTACCGGTGGTGAATGATTTATACTCGGAATGGGAAAGGGAGTTGATCTTATGGCTCATATATAATGAGGGGATAATGGATAGAGCTAGGATGAGTGCCACGATCACAGGTAAGACCTGTCCACTAAAGAAAAATCCCAAGGAGATACGTCCGGAAACGATCTGGTTGAAAGCCGGCAGGAAATCTAGTGTAAGTAACAAGGATAAAAAGAAAGCGATCAGCACGGTAAGGAAAGTATCCAAGAATAGCTGGCGATGGATTTGCCCAGCCGATGCTCCCATCACCTTCTGGGTGTAGATCATCCTTACTTGTTGCAAAATGCGGGAGAAACTTAGGTTGGCATAATTGAAACAGGCGATCACGAGGATTAGGATGGCTGAGAACAAACCAACGTACAGTAAGTCTTTCTGGTTTCGGTGGATATAGGGGATGTATTCTTGTGTATAGGTTTGCTCTTGGAAATAACTCTCTTGGAGGGTATAGAAATAATACTGTCCGGTTCCGTTGAAAGTAGGTACCTTATCATCCTTTAGTTTTTGAGTGAACGTATCAATGTTGAAGAGATCGTTTACCAGTAATAAGGTAGGGCCGCCATTGAATTGGGAGGTAGTACCTGCCAATGCGTTGAACTTCAAGAATGATTGAGGGTACTCTTTGATAACGGCGGCGACCTCGTAGGTAATCGTCTCGTTCTCATAAGTGTACTTTGCCGAAAAGGTTTTACCGATAGGATCCTCGTTCCCGAAGAATATCTTCGCTTGGTATTCGGTCAACGCAATTGCGTTTGGTTGGGTTAATGCCTTGTTTATATCTCCTGCCACTACCTTGTAAGGGAAAAAGCGAGGAAAGGAGGGATCTGCTCTGACGATCGAGATTGGGTCGAAGTGCTTTTCTCCTATCGTGATGGAGGCGGCATTCTCTATGTTCAGTCGTAAATAATCCTCAACTTCAGGGTATTGGTCTTTTAGCTGCACAGGGATCTTCCCTTTAATAAAAGATACTTTCTCTCCGGAGGTCAAGGGAGAGTCTTGTGCCATATAGATGATATGCGACTTATTGGGATTATGGGCTTCTATCCTAGATTCATAAATGACGTATGAGATCAGTAGGTTGGTACAAGTGATGCCTGCCGCCAGACTCAATAAGGAAATGACGGCGAACGTCTTGTTTCGCCACCAGCTACGGAATATAAGTTTTAGAGATATGGATTCCATGGTTTTATCTGTTTGTTGGTTCAAAGCTATCCGGTTGCGTGGAATATGGCAAATAAAATCGGAGGAAACGTTCGTAAAGGACTGGATTTGTCTAAATATTGGACACTGAGAGCCGGGAAAAGATCGTATCTTTGCGTGCGAAAAAAGAGGAGGCTTCATGCGTAACGCGAAGATTATAGTCGTAGATGACAATGAGGCGGTATTGAGAAGTCTGCGGACGATCCTGTCCCATGAGTTTAAGACGATCGTTACCGTATCATCTCCTGTTCTATTGCCTGCCCTTTTACGGAATGGAGATGTAGATATGGTTTTACTGGATATGAACTTCGGCGCTGGAAAGCAAAGCGGTGGGGAAGGGCTTTTCTGGTTGGATCGTATTTTGGAGCTTAAGAATCCTCCGGCCGTTATCTTGATAACCGCTTTTGGGGATATCGAGTTGGCTGTATCTTCCCTTAAAAGGGGAGCCTCGGACTTTATCGTGAAACCTTGGGATAACGAGAAACTTATTCAAACCCTTGTCCATGTGTGGGAACACCGTATGGAATCAAATACAGATAAGGCTTCATCTGTGGCCGAATCTCTTATTAATGCATTGCTAAAGAAATATACGGAGGCTTATGCGAAACCATTGCCTCGTCTGACAGCGGAGGCGGTCGATAAGTTATCCGATATGGCCGGACGGGGTGATTTGGCCTTGTTGCAGCAAATCGTCGAACGTACGGTCTTACTTGTGGATAAATGCCGTTTGGATGCCGATGATTTCTATGTGGAGGAGCTTGCAGAAGCCTCTCATCCTTGTACGTTGGAGGATATGGAGCGGCAGTTTATCGCCGAGGTATTGAAAGAAAAGAAAGGGAACCTGACGCTTGCGGCTCAACAATTGGATATTAGCCGCCAGACCCTTTATAATAAGATGCGGAAATACGGATTGTAGATTATAAGGAGAGTAGCTATGGTTAACCGGAGTTTATACTTGAAGATTATAGGAATCGTCTCCTTGATCGTGTTTCTCGCGTTACTTGGGTCCGTATTGTTGATAACCGGTACCTCTTACTTCTTATCCTTTGTATGTCTGTGTATTATCCTGTTGATAACTCTGTTACTAATCCGGTGGATGAACGGTATAAACCGTAAGATAGCTACCTTCTTTGAGTCGGTTCGTAATGGGGATACAGCTTTGCGGTACCCAGATAAAACGAATGATCCTTTTGTAAAGGATTTGTATACGGAAATGAACCGGATTATCCTCCTATTCAGTCAAAACCAGAGTGAGATGGAAGAGAAGCGTTTATATTACGAGAGTATCTTGCGGGTACTGACGCATGAGATTCGTAATTCGATTACGCCAATCCGTTCCTTGTCTGCTGACCTATTGAAATATTCCGATACATATACTCCGGAGCAATTACGGGAGGGTTTGGAGGTTATTCATGGGCAAGCGCAAAATTTATCCGCCTTCTTGGATTCTTACCATCGTCTGACGCATCTCCCGGAGCCGGAAAGAACCGAGGTGTCTATAATCTTTTTATTTCGGAAGATGGAACGGTTGTTGTGTGCCGAGCCGGGTAGCGACCGTATTTGTTTCTCCTCTGCGGAAGCTTTAACGGTACGTGTGGACCAAAACTTGATCGTGTTGGCTCTGATTAATTTGATCCGTAACGCATTACAGGCGATAGAGGGGCAAGCGGATGGTATCGTCTCCGTAGAAGCCTTGAAGACAGATGGTAGGGTATATATAACTATAACAGACAATGGCCCCGGTATTTCTCCTGAACTATTGTCTGCTATCTTTACGCCTTTCTTCTCTACGAAGTCCGGTGGTAGCGGCATCGGCCTCAGTATCTCCCACCGCATAATGCGCTTGCATGGCGGCGATTTAACCGTTGATTCCTTACCCGGTGTCCGTACCGAGTTTCGTATGAAGCTGTAATTGTCTGATCAATACCCCAACTCAAACGGTTGCTCTACGGCAGGTACGCCCTCGGACATCCATTTAGGCATCTTCTGGTTCTTCAGGTAATGGTTGAAGAATTGGAACATGCGGCGTTGGAAGTCGATACGGTTCGCCATGTTCGTGGGCCAGTGCGGTTCGCCAGTATAGTTCAATAACCAGCAAGGTTTGCCTAGCCTCTTCATGGCAACGAAATACTCGATACCTTGGTACCAAGGCACATGGCCGTCGGCGTCGTTGTGCATGATCAATATCGGGGTCTGTACCTTATCCATCGTAAACAACGGGGAATTCTCCAGATAACGAAGCGGAGAACTCCATGGCGTAGCGGCCAGACGGCTTTGTGTATGCTCGTATTGGAAAGAGCGGGCCATACCCGATCCCCAGCGGATACCACCATATGCGCTGAACATATTTACGACAGGCGCCCCGGACTCGATAGCGGAGAATAGGTCTGTGCGAGTCGCCAGATAAGCCACTTGGTAACCACCCCAGCTATGTCCTTGCGCACCGATCGCTTTCTCGTCGATATATCCCTTGGCGATCATCATGGTGACACCCGGCATCAGGCAATTGTAACAGCTTTCTCCCGGATAACCATCTACATAGCGAATGTCCGGGTTGAAGATGATATATTCGTTGCTATTGTATAAATGATAATCGATCGTAGAACGATGCGGTTCCGGCATGCGGTAATTATATAAAGTCTCCGAATTCCGCTCGTAGAAGTTTACCATCATCGGGTACTTCTTGTTCGGATCAAAATTCGCCGGCTTATAAACGACACCTTCCAGTGGACGGCCGTCCAAGGAAATCCATGATACCAACTCGGCGGTACCCCAGATAAAACCTTCCTGCTGCTTGTCTCCATGTGTCAATTGCACGGATTTCTTGAACGCCAAGGTAGAATAGTGGATATCCGGATATTGCTGGAAGGTTTCCATCGTATAGATCACGTCGTCCGTATTCTTCGCCTTGTTGATAGATCGCAACATATAGTTGCCTGCCAGCAAGGTCTTCGGGGCTGCTGGAGCGGAGAGGCGTGCGTTATAGAATCCGTATCCTTTCGTGGTCTCGTTGAATCCTTTTAATAATTGCGGTTTTCCGAGGTCGATAAAGCGAGCCTCTTTATCCAGTTGTTCCAAGCGGTAGGACAGTTTCTCCTTCCTTCCGTTCACGGTCAGGTTGATCGGTGAGGTAGCTGCGGTCGGATCGAATTTCCAGATGTCGTAACGATCATAGATCAAGAGACTTTGATCGTTCGCGGTCCAGCCGGCGGCTCCATGCGCATAAGGATAATCAGGTACGTCGTTCTCCTCGTCCCAAGCCGGGAAACTCTCCGGGGTGGTTAGGCGATATTGCTTACCTTCCGCCAAGGCGATCGTGTACCAGCAACTATCCGTCTCGCCATACCAATACGCATATTTACCTTGTGGGGAGAGGCGGAAACGGCCATAATCCGCTTTGGCGATTTGCTTACGTTCTCCGTTATCCAGCGATACGGTATAATAGTCGCTGCGTGTGCGGGCCTCCCACATGGAAGACAAAGAATAGGGACGGGAAGTGGAAAGGAGCGCCAAGGCTGCGTCACCCTCGTTACCCAATTGGATATTCGGTAATTCCTCATTCGCCAATTGGAAGATAGAGCCGTTGCCCAGATTATAAACCGCTTGATAGCTTTTCTTTAAGTCTTTTTCCTTGTTATAATTCTGTACGGTATATTGTACGGGCTCATCCCAACTCCAAACCTGTACGTTCGGACGATTCTCGGCTAGTTGGGTCGTGTCTTTTTGCCTCGGCTCCGGTGAGGTACCGAAGAACAGACGGGAAGCAGATTTCGAGAATTGAAGCATCCCGTTCTCATTGATTACCCATTCAGCGGGGAAAGCCTTGTTTCCACGGGTGGCGATTTCTTTTGCGGGAGCGTTATGCTCGGATAACCATAAGCTTAACGCTTTGTAAGAAGAATCTTTGTCGGCGCAATATAAGAAAGCTAGCCGTTCCCCTTTCTCGTCGAACGTGGTTTGTTTGAATACGCCTTTTCCCTCTTTGATGAGCGCCGGACTTCCTTTCTCCGGGTTCAAGGTGAATATACCTGCTTCTCCTTCCGCTGCGCTCGTGTAATATAGCATACCGCTTTTCTTGGCGAATTGGAAATCCGTTACGGTCGGGAACTGGAAGGTCTTGCTTCCATCCAGCGAACGGACGTACAACGTGGAGTCCTTCCGGCCTCTTTGATAAGCGATCCAATCCGCTTCGTCCGCTAATTTGAAGGTTTTGAGGGAGTCTATCGTCTCCTTTTTACCGGCGACGGAATAGATTACCAAGGTGTTCATCGGCATCTTGTCCTCTTTCGTCTTCAATATTTTCAGGGAATCTACCGTGGACTTTCCGGGTGTTTGCGTGACAACCAGATAACCCGAGGAAGCGGAGAATGCGAACTTATCGGCCGGAGAAAAAGTGGCGGTCTCTTGCCCTTGGGCCGCATACAAATAAACGGTAGCGTCACCTTCCCAAGGTTCCATCTTGCAAGCTACCCATTTTCCGTTGTCCGAGATCTCCCGGTCCGTGATTCGTTGCCAAGTGATCAGGTCATCAACTGTTAGGCTTTTAGAGGCGTTTTGCGCGAAGGCTGGGGAAAGACTTCCCAGACATGCTACAAAAGCCAAGTACTTTAAGTGTCTCATCATGGTTATGTATTGATTTTAAAACAAAGATAATGGCTTTATCAGAATCTTTATTGCTTTTGACCGGAATTTGCTTCTGGAAAAACACGTACGTGTTTCCGAGAAAACATGTACGTGTTTTTTGTAAAAGTCGTACGTGTTTTCTGGACAAGGTAATGGCGTTTTTAATGTGTTGATTATCAGTGTTCTTTTTGAGCGTTCTAATGATCGCAGTTATAAGCAGCTTACAATGGGCATTATAAAGGTGTTACAATGCCTATTGTAAAGACCTTATAATGGGCATTGTGGTGATAGGAAATTCCTTTGGTCAACGGTAGGAAAAAAGGTTTGTAAGTGGTTAGTTATTCACTTCCCAAGCCGTAAGTTATCCACTAGGTATAGCCGTTAGTTATTCACTCGACAAGCCGTAAGTTATTCACTTCCGAGGCCCAAAACAGGGGAGTTTATATTGAATATGTTATTTATTGCAAGGAGATATTTTAGTACGCTATTATAATGTACGCATGTACATTATATTATATATATGAAAATGATTGGTGAAAACGATCGTTATAATTAGTCATTTGCAAAGGTACGCGTTTCTTTGACTTCTGCAACCCTTCCGAGCTATTTTTTTGTTCCCTTATTCGCTTTCTTATCAATAGGATAGCCTATCCTTTACGAAACAACCGATTCCGTAAACGAACCTCCCGTTTTTCTTCTTTAAAAACGCAAGATCTAAACGATCGTTTAGACTAGTCGTTTTCGAATAGGAGGTGATCGGTTAATATGTTGAATGATATTTAATTAACACTATTATTAATATTTAAATTAGAGATTATGAACAAGAGAATTTCTACGTTGATGACAATGGGCTTGCTGACCGCAGGTGCATTGTTTACTACTGCGAATGCTCAAACAACCAAAGAAGCGGCAGATACCCAATTCAATGGCAGCAAGTATTATTATCTTGCGAATGAGAATGGCGGAACTTACAGCTACATTGGTGGACAGAGCGTGAAAAAAGGTACTGCGGAGCAATACACCGCATTGAATACTACGGCGGAAACTGATAAGGATGTAGTTAGTGGCGATGGTGCGTATTTATGGGCTATTTCTCATGTAACTCGTAATGGTAAATCCTATTTTACGTTTAAGAACAAGGAAACAGGTACTTTATTGTCTTTTGCCACGGATGGTACAATCACTACGACGGTGGATGCAGGCAAGGCTAATGAGTTGACATGGTTGGACGCAAACAAGTATATTCAAGCAGGTAAGGCTATCCAAGCCGTTGACGCTTCTCACCAAATCGGGCTTTCGGGTACAACTTGGTCAATGAACTCTAGCGGAGTAAATATTCAAGTTTTCGTACAGGATGCAGCTCCTGTTTCTGTTGATGACTTAAATGCGGCTTTAGGTAATGGTTTCGCTTTGAGTTTTCCGGCGATTAATCCACAGCCGAAGGAGAATATCTTCGATCAGAAGATTAGGGCTTATAACTTTGCTGGAGAGACTTGGGCTACAAACTTGTCTTTACCGTCAGGAACTTATTTCGCCGTATCTGCTCCGAAAGGTGGTATTGTAGATGAGGCAACTTTCAAGGCTTCTACCTTTATCGCTGTAGACCCGGTAAACCATTTTGGTATCAATGCGCTGAAGAGAGCGGATGGCGTTGGTTTCGCTTTCAAGTTGGTATCCGGAGAGAATTTGGTAATGACTGCAAACACGTCTAAGGAGCAAGTTTACGCCGGTAACGCTGCGTTTACGGTATCAGAGATGGATAACGTAAACAAACCGGGTGAATATACATTGAAACTGTCTTCCGTACGTGTGAAGAAAGATGCGGCTAAAGACGATCAAACTACAGTTCCTGATGTTTATGTAGACGCTATTACCTCTACAGGCACTACTTATGTAACAACGACTAGCAAGCCGACTACCGCAAAATGTACGATTAGCACTTCCAATATGCTGAAAGCTTCTGAATTGTTGAGTAAGGATGCGCCGTCCGTATTTAATGTATTGTTCGTAAGCAATGAGAAGAATGTGACTAAATCCGGTTCTTCCGAATACGGTAAGTACTTAGGTTTAAAAGTAGGAACGAGCGATTATGAGTTGTTCGCTCAAGGCCCGGATTATGTAAACTTGAACGCTCCGCAGAATCAGTGGGTAGTAACTAAGATTGACGGGCAGAAGTTCACGTTCACGAACCGTGAGGTAAATACCTATAATACTTCTACGGGTGCTGCCACAGGCCTTTCATTCACGGCTTCTTTACGTAAGACCGATGAGGCTAATGTTTACGAAGTAAATGCGGAGTCTAAGACATTCACTTATGCTTATGTTGCAAATAACTCATATACGATTTCTAATGACAAAGATTTGGCAACAGTAGATGGCTTGAAGATCAAATTGATCCCTGCTACGGTAACTCCTTCCGCAGGTTACGCTGATTATTCAGACGCTGAGCTTGCTGAGTTAGCTAGACTGAAATTTACGGTTGGATCGAATGTTCTTTATAAGGATTTGTACTTGAAAGCTAAATATACAGGCTCTACTCCTTCTTCTGTAGAGGCTACTCAAGAAGCGTTGGATGCCGCTGAATGGGAAATCATCAAGTTCGATTGCAGTGCCGCTGAAAGCGACGTGGCTAAATCCGATACGATCTATGGATCTACAAAATACGCTTATATCGTAAAAGACGAAGAGACTAAGACGAAAGACGTGAAAGATATCGCTATCGTATCTTACGCATTCAAATTGCATATGGACGGTAAGGCTTTCTATTTGAATGAAACTCGTGGAAGCTATTCACTTATTCAAGAAGATGACGTGGAAGACGCTCCTAGATTTATCGTGAAGGAGAACAAGAACGGTTCCGCTTATTTAATTAAGGCTGGTACAGAACGTAAATACACAGAGATCATTAATAAGAATACGCAAGGTTTGGCTTTGAGTAGTACGGATGGCAAGTTGACGCAGGAAAGTATTTATGCGACAGCAAAAGACGTAAAAGCTAGTTTCTTCGTAGTGAGAGATATCACGACTCCTTCCTTGCCTTCTGTTCTTAGACATGCTTCTTTCCAAGCATTGGAAGGTGGTTTCGTGGCTGTAGGCGAGGCTAACGACGCTGTTATCGCTCCGACAAGCGCAGATGCGGAGAACTTGACATTCTGGTTGGATACTGCTGATACGAAAGCTTATACTCCTTCATTCTATATCTCTAAGGGTGTTGATACGACAGCCAACGCTCCGAGAATGTTCTTGTATAACGCTAAGGATTCCGCTTCTTATTACAACCCGGGTTCTGCTAGCCTAGTAACAGACGATAGCTATAAGTTGGTGGATCGCACCTCTATCAAGGCTATTTTCCGCCCGGCTACTTTGGTAGGTATCGATACTTTGTCTACTACTGTAAAAGGTAAGGAAACAGAGGTGACCGCTAAGAATGGCTTGAACAACTTTAAGTTCCAGATCGTATTGAAAGATGCTACTGTAGAAGGTGAGTATATCATCAAGAGTTTATCTAGTTCAAACTATATCTTCAACTTGAACGGTAAACTTGGATTCACGAACGATAAATCAGAGGCTTTGGTCGTAAGCGTTGAGAACGGTATCATCCCGACCGGTAACGAGTCTATCGACAGCTCCGCCTCTTCTATCGTAGTGATCGGCAACGCCGGTTCCGTAACGATCCAAGGCGCTCAAGGCGAGACGGCTTATGTTCGTAACCTGTTGGGTATGCCATTGGCTGAGACAGTGGTTACTTCCGATAACGCTACGATCGCTGTTCCCGCAGGAATCGTTCTTGTAACGGTTGGCGACGAGACTGTAAAGGTGGTCGTTAAATAAGACATGTAAAGGAATAATGAAAAATAAATCGAAAATCATCCCCGTGCGGATTATCCAAGTATCCCGTGAGGGCGAACAAGCGGGAATGGATTAATATTAATACTAAAGTAATAAATTAAAGTTCATCCCTTAGTACTTCCGTGAGGAAGGAAAGCGGGAAAAGAATCAGCCCCGGTCGTTTGTTCGATCGGGGCTTACTTTTTCGGCTCAGTCCTCACTATATGGAAATCTTCACAGTCATATTTCTTATCGCAAAAGTAGGAGATGATAATAACAGTTGCAAGGACAAATAGTTAAAACATCTCAGATGTTCCATTATATAGGATTTTGCGATAGTATGATTTGTACTAATGATTCGTCCCCTCGAATAAATCCTTTGAATTGTTGGATAAGCCATTCTTTAGCTTGAACTGGTTGAATGTATAGCTAAGGGTCAAGCCTATCAACGGGTAATCGGGCCGGATTCGTGTTTTGGAAATCAAGTTCGAGGAAGTGATCGTATTGACATAACGGGCCGTATTGAAGACATCCCGGAAAGAGAGGGTGGCCGTCAACTTTCGTTTGAAGAATTGTTGCCGTATCGCTAGGTTGACAAAACAGAACGACTGGGTTCTTCCTTGGGTGGTTACGGAAGGACCTACGAAATTGCCGTCAAGCTGTATCCTTGTGTATTTCCCGGCCGTGAAAGCGTTGTTCCAAGCGATCTCGTAATTGGTACTGGTCTCATTCTTTCCGTCCGTCTTATACTCGTTCTCTACCCGGTAGTGATAAAGGCTACCGTTTATTTGCGTATTCCACCAACTGGTGGCCTGCAAACTGCCCGATAGTTCTATTCCGGTGGAATAATCATGTCCCACGTTCGCCATGGAATCCAAGGTAACCCCGGCTTGGTAAGGAACCCGTAATCGTTCGATCTTGTCTTTGCGGGTTCGGTGGAATAGGGAGGCAGACAAGGCATTGTCGCCGGAAGTCAAAGAATAATTCAACTCGAAAGAATGAATGTACTCCGGGCGTATATCCGGGTTACCGATCTCGGCTGTATAGTAATCCTTGTAAGTGATGTATGGCTCCATGAAATAAAGCTCCGGTCGGGTCGTACGACGGCTGTAAGCGAATAGAAGCTTCTGATTTTGTGTGAGGTTATAACCGATATGGGCGGATGGGAACAACTCAAAACGCTTTTGTAGGCGGTTCGCCCAATCTTTGGAGCTACGTAATACTTGATGCGTATGTTCTCCCCGTAATCCTACTTGAAAATCAAAAGACCGGTAGCTATCCCCAACGATCGCATAAAGGGAGTTGATCCCTTGTTGGAAATAGAACGTGTTGTAAATATCGTCACGCCAGAAGAACTCTTTGGTATCCGGGTTCCAAAACTGCATACTATAATCGCCGTCTTCCGAGTATGAGAAATATTGATAACCCGCCTTGATTTGTCCGGTTTTGCTGTATGGAAATACATAATCGGCTTTCGCACGGACGGTCCAACGATGTTCGGCCTCCCACGCACGATGACCTTGCTGGCGTACGTTGTTTTTGTCGAACAGATCGCTTTGGAAATATTCCAGAGCGTCGCCTCCATATTTCAAGAAGAAGCTACCGCTAAGGTTATGCCCCTTATCATTGAACTTATGATCCACGGCCAGATTCCCTAGTCCGAAAGTCTCATGGATATCAAAGTCGTCAAGGCTCTTGAACTCTCCGTTCTCGAATTGCTCGCCATTAGCGGAACGTTCTTCCGTATATTCCAGATCCCCTTTTCGCTTGAGTCCGGCATATCCGCCTTCCGCGTTAATGGAAAAAGTCGTTTGTTTTTGTGTATAGCTCCAACCTCCATTGAGAATATATGCGTAGCCGTTACTTTCACGGGGGCCATTGGAATAAGAAGTCGTTGTCGTATCGTTTACCAACGTCGTTTTCTCTTGGGTAAAATGACTTTTGCGAAGTCGGTTTCCCACATAACCGCCTATACGCCATTGAGACACCTTGTTTTGTCCGGTCAACAAGAAATCCAAGGTCCGGCTCCATACCGTATTCCCGCTTAGGTTGATTACTCCGCTCAACCCTTCCCCGAAGTTCTTCTTGGTAATGACATTGATGATCCCGACATCACCCCCTGTATCATGTTGGGCGGACGGGGTAGTTATGATCTCTATATTCTGGATTTGTCCGGACGGGATCTGTTCCAAGGCTTGGGTCCCGGTAAATATACTGGGCTTTCCATCTACGTAGACTGTGAATCCGCTACTCCCCCGGAAGGTAACCTCTCCCTCGGCGTTCACCCGGATGGAAGGCGTGTTCTCTAGGATATCGACAGCGGTTCCTCCCGAGGAAAGCAGGTTGGAAGAAGCCTCGATGATCTTTTTATCCAGTTTATAGATGACTTGTTTCTTGTTGGCTACGACCTCCACTTCCTGTAAGCCTACCTCAAGCATTTGCATCGGGATAATACCCAGATCCTTGATCTGCTCTGTAAGGATAAACTCCTCTCCCATATAAACATCATATCCCAGAAAATGGATACGGATCGAATACGTTCCCGGTTTTACGGGCTGGATTAGAAAAGAACCGTTCGCTTCAGTCATAGCTTCTTCGACGATATGATCTCCATCATATAATACAACGTGAGCGTAGTCTAATGCCTTACGGGTGGTTTGATCGATTACGATTCCTTTAATACCCGGATTCGCATGGATAGATAGTAGTGCGCTAAGGAATACTAGCGATAGAAAAAGTTTTCTCATATTTTACATTCGTTTTAGAATTGATACCGCAAAGCTAGGGAAATAGGGAGGGAGCGGGCCGGACATATGTTTCATAATACCGTACAAATCGTTCAATCTTTCTATTTTCTGTGATTTTCACCCACTTAATCTTTATATTTGGGGCATTAATCGGATGAATGGATGAGAATATACCTTTTACTGCTGTTTGTACTTATGGTAACGAGAACGCAAGCTACCAACGTTATT
The DNA here is from genome assembly GCF_002257605.1 of Parabacteroides sp. CT06. Lineage (GTDB taxonomy): Bacteria > Bacteroidota > Bacteroidia > Bacteroidales > Tannerellaceae > Parabacteroides > Parabacteroides distasonis. Next base: position 135,270 of record NZ_CP022754.1, read on the forward strand.
TTTGACCGGATAACAATGGATAGCGGGCTTTCTTCTTCCTCGGTGACCTCTATTTTGAAGGATCGTACCGGGTATGTCTGGGTCGGGACGACTGAAGGCTTGAACCGCTACGATGGATATACGTTTAAAGTATTCTTGCCCGTACCGGATTGCCCGGAAAGTATACAAAGCAGTTCTATCGATAAATTATTCGAGGATTCAGATGGAGGTATCTGGATCTTTTTTTCCTCGGGTGGGATTAGCCGTTATGACAGAGGTTCGGATACATTTTTGAATTTCACGAAAGAATGGCTTCGACAACAGTTACGTGTGTATGGTAGTCCTACTTGTTTCTCGGCCTCCGTTCCGGGACATATCTTTATAGGTACGGAGAACGGGATGTTGGAGTATGACGCTAAAGAGAAGAAATTGGTACGCCTTTCTTCGGCGGGTTCGGTAGTCTCGTCGTCTCCTGTGAATTGTTTGTATTCGGCGCCGGATCATTCGTTTTGGGTAGGGACTTTAGCTGGTTTTAGTTTGTATGACAAAGAAACAAACCACTTTCAAGATTATACGATACGGACAAATGACCGGGAGGATATCAATGCCGGCAATTTGAATGGCGTTAACGCGATCTATATCGACCGGTTTGATTATATGTGGTTAGGTACGGGACGTGAAGGGGCTTTTCGTTCGGTTGATATGGGAGAGCGAGAGATCTTCCAATCTGTCGGTCGTGAGGATACTCGGGTATATCAATTCTTGGAGACCGGTGATGGTGATTTCTGGATCGGACATAATAAGGGGACAAGCTTGATTAGCCGGATGAATCGGCTTGCCTTGCGATGTGAGCATTTCTTTGACCGGCCGGAGGATCTGGAACCTACGGGAGAATGCCAAGTGAGATCCATCTTCGAGAGTAAGGACGGAACGGTCTGGTTTGATGATAGCCGTTTCAATCAAGGTCTTTTTTATTATTCTCCGAAGGAGAGGAAAATGGGACAGTTGAGGAACGTGCCGGAAGACGCACATTCTATCAGCAGTAACCAGATTACCTGTTTGTTTCTGGATGACTCGGATCATCTGTGGGCGGGGCATTCCACGTATGGGGTGAGCCATGCGGATTTAACACCTTCCTTGTTTCGATATACCTTGGGATACACGGAAAAAGAGAATCTGTCTTCTCTTCATATCCTAGCCGTTTATGAGGATTCGGACCTGAATCTTTGGGTTGCGACCTCTAGGGGATTAGATCGGATTAACCATAAGACTTCCCGGGTAGATATGCGTTTTACCTTCTCACCCCAAAAAAGTCCGTCCTCTTTATCCGGAAAGATTATAGGTTCTATCCGTGAGGATTCGGAGCGGAACCTATGGATCAGTTATCAAGACGCCAACCCGGACCGGTTGAATCTGGATGATTTCCGAATCCGCCCTTTTATACCGGATTACCAAGTCTCTTATGATTATCCGATCAACTCGTTGTCGGAGTTATGTAACTTATGCGTGAGCGAAGAGTCTTGGTTTTGGGGAGGAGCGGATGAGGGGCGGCTTCGGGTGTGGGATACGAAGACGAGAGCGCTTATCACGTATCGATATATACCGGGTGAGATGAATCCCCTTGCGTCGAATCATATTCATTGTCTGTTTGTGGACTCTTCCGGTTATTTGTGGATCGGTACAAATGCGGGGTTGGATCAATACGACAAGCGAACCGGGCGATTTGATCATTTCACGGTACAGGATGGCTTATCGGGAAATATCGTACGAGGAATCCGTGAAGGCGAGCCGGGCATCCTGTTTGTCAGCACGAATAAAGGGCTGAGTCGCTTGGATATACAAAACCGGCATATCGTTAATTATACGACGGCAAACGGTTTATTATCGAATGAGTTTATGGGTGGCGCTTGCTGTAAGCGCAAATCGGGTGAACTTGTATTTGGCAGTAATGAGGGGATCGTTTCTTTTGATCCCGTTCAGTTAACGGACGGTTTGAGAAAAATACCTGAGTCTCTGCGAATCACGAACCTCACGATCGGAGACTCACGTGAGAAGCAAGGTTTACAGGTGGGTTTTATTGCGTTCGATTATTCTCATCCCCGTAGTATCCGATACCGGTATCGTCTGGATGGATATGATACGGATTGGCGGGAGGTGGACGCCAGCGATCGTACGGCTATATATAACCGTCTACCACCGGGAAACTATGTGTTTCGGGTGGAAACTTCCGGCAATGGTTCCTATTGGAGCGCTCCCATTACCGAACCTGTCAGGATCTTTCCTCCTTGGTGGCGGACGTGGTGGTTTATTTTGCTGGTATTCGTGGTTGTATGCGTACTGTTGTGTATCGCCTATAAGAGCAGGGTGCGCTGGTATCAACTTCGCCAAGCCGAGTTGGAGTGTAAGATACAAGAACGTACACGGCTGTTGAAACAGGCCAAGCAAGAACTGGAGGAAAAAGATGCGTTGAAAACTCGTTTCTTTATGAATGTCTCTCATGAGCTTCGTACCCCTCTGACGATAATCAAGGGATTGACGGAGGATCTGGAACGGCATTCCGGTTCAGAAGTATCTTGTGGAGATAAAGAGATTTTGCGTACGATCTCCCGGAATACCAATCGCTTGATTTGGCATGTCAATGAATTGCTGGATTTATCGGTATTGACCCGGGGAGTACCTTCCCCGCATATCGTTTGTGCGGATCTCAGCCGATTCTTAGAGGATATTTCGGAAACCTTTATTCCTTTGGCCGATTCCTATAAAATCGCGTTTACGTATTCGATTGCCCCGGATATCTCAATCGCTTATTTTGACAAGAATATCCTAGAGCAGGTTCTATATAATTTACTGTCGAACGCATTTAAGTATACGCCGGATGGTGGTTCGGTAAGCTTTTCCGCTTCATTGGAGCAAAGCTCATCCGATGCGGTCATGACTTTACGAATTACGGATAGTGGAATCGGCATTCCTCCCGAATCGTTACCGTATATTTTTGATCGATATTATAAGGGGGCATCGATAGCGTTTCGCCGCTCGGAGAGTTCGGGGATCGGCCTTGCGTACACAAAAGAGCTATTGGAGTTACATAAGGCAACCATTCAATGTGAGAGTGAATTGGGGAAAGGTTCTGTTTTTACGGTTGCCTTGCCTATATCGGAAGAGGCTTATCCTGAGGAGTGGTTGGAGTATTCGGAACCTAAAATGGAAGAGGTATCTTTGCGGGAATCAGTTCCATTGGAAGAAACAAACTCGGTCCCGGAGAATCTACGACAAACGCTTTTGTTTGTAGAGGATAATGAGGATCTATGTCGTTATTTGATGAATGCTTTTCAAACGGATTACCGGGTCGTGATAGCGAAAAACGGAAAGGTCGGCTTGGAGAAAGCCTTGGAGATCCTACCGGACGTGATTGTCTCGGATGTAATGATGCCGGTCATGAATGGGATTGAATGTTGCGAGGCTTTGAAAACGGATGAACGGACGGCCCATATACCGGTTATCCTATTGACTGCTTTAGCGGAAGAACGTCAACAATTGGAAGGGTATGGAGCCGGAGCGGATGATTATCTGCCTAAACCATTCAGTCTTGCTGTCTTAAAAGCGAAGATCAAGAATCTGCTCAAACGTAGTGAGCAACTAAAGTTATATTTCAGGGATCGGTTCGACTTGCGTACTCCGGAGCAAACCATCGCCGATCCGGATAAGGAATTTCTTTCGAAAGTGACAAAGGTCGTTCTGGCTCATTTGCAGGACCCGGAGTTTGATGTAGAGCTTTTCTGTTCCAAGATGGCGATGAGCCGTGCCAGCTTATTTCGGAAATTAAAGTCTACTACTGGTTGCTCCGCTTCCTCATTCACCCGTAATATACGTATAAAGCGTGCCGCCGAGTTATTGGGGCAGCACGCTTATTCGATTGGGGAGGTAGCTGCTCAGGTCGGCTTCTCCGATCCGAACTATTTTACCCGTTGCTTTAAAGAAATTTACGGGATCACTCCGAGTGAGTTTATTCAGACTTCACCGAGTTCACAGGATTCTCATTCGCCGCTTGCCAGTTCCGGAAAGTAACGGTACCGATCGTAACCGAGAGAATGATTAGGAAAGCTACGATGAAGACCCAAAGATGGAGTGGTGTTTTATAAGCGAAATTCTCTAGCCACTGTTGTGTTCCCATCCATGCTATTGGGATCGAGATGATGAAGCAAACGGAGACGATCTGGATATAAGTCTTGTTGAACATCAAAAGAATCTGTCCGGTAGTCGCTCCGTTGATCTTGCGGATACCGATCTCTTTCCGGCGGTATTGCGTCTCAAATAGCACGAGTCCGAATACACCTACGATAGAGATCAAGATCGCCATTATTCCGAATAGGGAGATTAGTTTACCCAGTGTTTGTTCTTTCTGATATAAATTGTTTAAGATGGTGTTGTAGAAAGAGATCTCGAAAGGGAAAGTCGGATCGATCTCTTTCAATGTTTCCCGGACGTGGGCGACAGCTTCCTGTAAATTCGTTTTCGAATTGAAGCGGATATAGGATACCAATTTAGGATTGGGTATATCGTTATTCAATGCGAATACGAAAGGGGAGCTTGCGATCCGGCAAGAGTTAAACCGAAAATCCTTGCTGACTCCTAGAACCGTACGATCATTGAAACGATCTCCGGGATGTAAGTGGAAATCCCGCTCTGCCGCCGGATTGATGATATAATCACTTTGTGCCTTGTTTAAATCCTCCCGTGTAAAATCCCTTCCTTCCTCTACTTGGATATCCATGACGGAAAGGAAATTCTCGGAGGCATAGAATACCTTGAAGAATACATCCTTATCTTCATGGCGGGCATATTCGAGATCGATCATGTCATCTTCTTTCGATAACTCGTAGACGGAGAAGGCCACATCCTCTATTCCCGGATAATCTTTAAGTTTCTGGATATATTGGGGCTTATGCTTGGCGTAGATCTCCGGTGTCAGGTTCACGATGGCTACTTGGTCTTTATTGAATCCTAGTTGCTCGCTAGAGGTCATGAAATGGTTCTGAAGTCCCATGAATAAGGTGACAATAATCAAAGCGATCGATACCGTGTATTGGAAACCGATCAGGGCGACACGTACTTTTTTCCCTTTGGGACTAAGACCGAAAGAGCCCTTTAGTACCAAGGCCGGCGCATAGGAGGTACTTCGTATAGCTGGATAAAGTCCCGCCAAGCAACCCGTCAAGATAGCGATCAGTGCTGTGAGAAGGATCAGGCCTTTGTATTGACTAAGACGTATATCTGCATCTACCCAATTAGCGATCGGTGTGTAAGACAAATCGTTTACGATGAATAAGGCGAGAATGTAGGATATCAAGCAGATCACGATCGATTCAATCAGTGAGATGGCTCGTAACTTATAGATGGAGCATCCTAATACCCGGTGCGTATTGATCGTTTTCAATCGTAGGGGAATCAACGAGGTTGTGAGATTGGTAAAATTGATTCCGGCGATGAATAAGATGAGGAAAGCGATACCCAGTAACACATAATTTGTCTCCCGGTGACCTTTCGGATTAAAGTCGAAAGTTGTATCATGCGTGTAATAAACATCCTTTAAGGGGGTTAGACGTAATGCGATCTCTTGCGCTGAACCCATTTGGCTTTTAGCGAAATCGAAAGTCTTGTTGAAATGATCCAATACCTCCTCTTTATTTAGGGGATCGTCTAGCGTGACGTATATTTCGTTGGCATACATTTGCCAAGAACTTTTTAATAGATCCAGTTGGTCCATCGGGACGTAAATACGGTTTTGTACCGTAGTATTTCCCGGGAAATCCTTATAGACACCCCCAATAGTAAGTATCGTGGTACTTACAGGTTGCCAGCCACTACTGCCGGACATCCGGATACGTTTACCGATAGCGGATTGTTTGTCGAACAGCCTTTTGGCGACACTCTCCGGAATGAGTACGGAGCCGGGAATGGATAGGCATTCGACGGAACCTTCTTTCATGTGGAAATCAAAGACATCTGAGATATTGGGTAGACAAAGCTGGAAGTTTTCCTTAAAGACTTTCGCTTCTCCTTGATCGTCTACTTCGTCGATTTGGCAATACCGTTCTCCTCCGTAGAATGGATAACGGTAGGAGTAATCCGTGATATGAGCGGATGAGTTAACAAAAGCATCGCTAAACATTAGGCAATGGATGGCGTTATGCTCGAATTCTCCGTGATTTGCCTCTAGCCGGAAGGTTCGGCCTGATTTGCTGTGCATGGCATCGTAATTCATCTCGTAATCCACCTGCATTACTATCAGGAGGAAAGCGGCGAAAGCGATTGTTAAGCCAAAGAGGTTTAACACGACAGCGGTCTTAAACCGCTTGAATAGATAAAGTAAGTTTCGAATCATTAGTTTCATTGTAACAGGTTTTAAATATATTCATTTTTTAGAAAGGAGGCAAATAATGTGCCATCGATGTAACGTTCTGCTAATCATAAGATAATAGAAAAATGCTTAGAAACGATTGTGTGTGCCTTCGCACGGTGCACGTTCGCTTCCGCACGTTATTGGATTTTAATTCGTAAGTTCGCGGATGTTTTACATACAGAAAGATAATTCGGGAATATTAGCATGGAAACTTCAAATAAACTCTGTTATTGGTTCCTTTTTTATAAAGACCAACTGTTGCTTCAGAAAGAGAATGATACGTATACCATCCCCTATGGCGAGAATCCCCCAGTTCCGGTTTCTCATACGCTGGAGGTTGATTACCGGGATGGACTTCCCGCACGTACGGCAGAATTAGATACTCCGGTGGAGGGGAATGACCGTTACGTACATATGGGGTTGCGTGCCTCTTGGGATTATATCTCGAGAGCGTGTTACGAGAAGGCGGGTAAGGCTTATCAATTGCTTTATTGGGATAGCCATAGCCGTTTCTGTCCGGTATGTGGTACTCCTACCGTGCAGACTACGTCGATCACGAAGCAATGTCCTTCTTGCAAACATGAGATTTATCCGACAATCTCAGCAGCGATGATCGTCTTGATCCGTAAGGAGGATTCGATTCTTTTGGTACATGCCCGTAATTTCCGGGGAACTTTCCATGGATTAGTGGCCGGATTCTTAGAAGTTGGCGAGACCTTGGAAGAGTGTGTGCGCAGGGAGGTCCGTGAGGAAACGGGTTTAGAGGTCGATAATATCACTTATTTTGGAAACCAACCTTGGCCTTATCCGAGTGGCTTGATGGTTGGCTTTGTAGCGGATTATGTAAGTGGGGAAATTAAGTTGCAGGATGAGGAACTAAGCTCTGGTGCCTTCTATACCAAAGATAATCTACCGGAGATCCCCCGTAAGTTGAGCTTGGCCCGTAAGCTAATCGATTGGTGGTTGGATCATCAATGAGGAGTCCTTTTTTGCGGCCTCTGCCTGTTGTCTTTCGAATTTCTTTTTTTTAGAGATGACATCCGGGGTAGGGAGGTTGCCGTAGTTTTGCCAAGTTCCGTTGCGTTTTGCGTTGCGTTTATGGACATATGTTTTCCGGCTGGTCATCCTTCCTAGATCGAAGGTAGCTAGTGAGGTACGACCACTGGACGGAGTCCTTTTCAATTCATCTAAGATAGATTGATAGACAGGCAGTATCTTTTTATACGGTGGATTATGTCGCCAGAATACCGATGGCGGTAAATCCTTCAATGCTACTTTTCGGTGTGTCGTATCGTCTTGTTGGATATATTCTGAGAAATCTTTGGTGATAGGGATATTGCTGGGAGCGGCCAGTTGAGGTTTCCCCATCGGTTTTCCCGGTTCCGGGTTGAGGAAAGAACCGCTTTGGATTGCTTTTTGGAATTCAGGGTTCAATTTGATGGAATCTTTGCCTGCTAATACATCCTTTAGCCAGATCGAATCTTGCTCAGTCCATTGCGCATAGCCTAAGTGTATATTTATACAGACGAAAAATCCAATCAATAGTGGTCTCATGAATGCCTGAATTGTTAATTGTGTTCAAAGATAGTCTTCCTTCTTTCTCCTCGTTTTTTCTTTCGCTTAAATAGTCTTACCGTTTACTTAATCTTAACCCTCTTTGCGGACTATTAATTTAACAGTTCATCTGCGCACGGTAATCGTTCGATTACGCACGCTTCTTCCATTGATTTAATACCTACCTTTGAGGCATCACAAACTAGTTCAGCGCTTATGAAAAAGGGAAAACTATTAATTATAGATGATAATGAGGACATCCTTTTTGCCCTTAACTTATTACTGGAGCCCTATATGGAACAAATAAGAGTGGCTACGCAACCGGAGCGCATCGATCATTTCATGCGGACTTTTATCCCGGATATTATCTTGTTGGATATGAATTTCAAACGGGATGCTATTAGTGGTCAGGAGGGTTTCTATTGGCTGGAGAAGATAAAGAAGATAGACCCGGACGTGGTGGTTCTTTTTATGACTGCCTATTCGGATACGGATAAGGCCGTGCGGGCGATTAAGGCGGGAGCTACCGACTTTATCCCGAAACCTTGGGAAAAGGAGAAATTACTCGCTACACTCTCTTCGGCATTGGAACTTCGGGAGAGTAGGGCGGAAGTGCGAAATTTAAAGAAACAAGTTGAGATTCTTAGTTCACCCGAGGATGCTGGCTTCGAGATCATCGGTGAAAGCGAACCGATGCAGGCTATTTTCGCTACGGTCGATAAATTAAAGAATACGGATGCCAATATATTAATCTTGGGGGAGAATGGAACCGGTAAAGATTTAGTTGCCCGCGCCTTATATCATCAATCTCCGCGTTCGGAGAATCTTTTCGTCGGGATCGATGTGGGCTCTATTCCGGAACAACTTTTCGAGAGTGAATTATTTGGCTATGAGAAAGGGGCTTTTACGGATGCCCGTAAGGAAAAGCCGGGACGAATGGAGGTAGCTTCCGGTGGTACCTTGTTCTTGGATGAGATCGGGAACTTAAGCCTTTCCATGCAAGCGAAACTGTTGACCGCTTTGGAAAAACGACAGATAACCCGCTTGGGAGCAACGCAACCCATACCGATTGATATCCGGTTGATCTGCGCAACGAACGTGAATATCCATCATCTTGTGGCAGAAGGTACTTTCCGGCAAGATCTTTTATATCGTATTAATACGATCGAGTTACATATTCCTCCCTTGAGGGAACGAGGAAATGACGTGATCTTATTGGCTGAACATTTCTTGTCGAAGTATGCCCGTAAATATAAGAAAGACTTGAAGGGCATTAACAGGGATGGGAAGAATAAGCTACATAATTATGCTTGGCCCGGTAATGTACGTGAACTGCAACATGCGATTGAACGGGCGGTTATCTTGTCTGAAAGTAATTGGCTAAGGCCGGAAGACTTTATTCTGCGTTCTGTCCCGCTTAGGGATAAGGAACCATCCGATGAGTTAAATTTGACGGTATTGGAGAAAGAAGCGATCGAACGTGCCTTACGTCGTGCCGAGGGGAATATCACTCGTGCCGCCGAGCTTCTAGGGATTACCCGCTTTACCTTGTATCGTAAATTGGAGAAATTTGGCTTATGATACGTTACTTGTTGTTCGCTCGTATTTTGGGGATCGTGGTCTTGTCTTTTACTGCCTCATTCTTAATGCTGAAAGGGTTTTTGTTTATTCCTGCGCTGTTCGGATTTTGTATTCTTGCGCTTTCGGTTTTCTTATATAAGGATCAGCAAAAGACTGTTAAGCGGATGGAATACCTGATAGAGAGTATTCATTACGGGGATCTGAGCCTGTTTTATCCTTCCGATTCAATGACGGAAGACGAAAAGGCTTTGGCCTCTTCTATGAACGCTGCCTTGGAGGCTTTGCGGAGTCGATTGTATAGTTCGGTGGTCGCTGAGGCGGAAACCGAGGCATGGCAGAAACTTATCCGGGTATTGACGCATGAGATCATGAACTCGATCGCTCCGGTAATCTCTTTATCGGAGACGGTAGCCGAGCGTGCGACGATAAATGGCATGAATGAGAAAGACTACGCTATTATGGTACAAGCCATGCAAACGATCCACCGAAGAAGTAAGGGGTTATTGGATTTTGTCGAGAATTATCGGAAATTAACCCGTCTGCCTTTACCTACTTTACGAAACTTCTCGGTTTCGGCTCTCTTTGACGATATCCGGCTTCTATTCCCGGAGAAATCCGATATCCTCTTCTTTCATGTAAAGCCGGAAGACTTGAATTTATATGCGGACCGGATCATGGTGGAACAAGTATTAATTAATCTATTGAAAAATGCGATAGAGGCTTGTGAAGAATCCTTATCCCCTCAAATTATAGTGGAGGCTGTCCAAAAAAACGGTATGGTAATTATTTCGGTGATTGATAATGGTAGCGGAATTGTTCCCGAGGCAATCGACAAAATCTTCGTTCCTTTCTTCACGACTAAATCTAAAGGTTCCGGCATCGGATTAAGTCTTTGCCGGCAGATCATGAACCGTCATAGAGGAAGTATTAGTCTCGACTCTCAAGTAGAGAAGGGTTCCTCTTTCGTTTTGCGTTTTCCGATTGTTACCAAACGGATTCTATAAATAAGTATTAATACATGCGATTAGCTTATCCGGCTTGATCGGTTTAGCGATGTAAGAGGAGAATCCGCTTTGTTTTACCCGTTCCTCATCTTCCGCGAAGGCGAAAGCTGTTACGGCGATGATAGGAATGGACTGGTTCTTTTCCCGAATTACCCGTGTAGCCTCATAGCCGTCTACGATCGGCATTTTTAGGTCCATTAGGATTAAGTCCGGTTGATATTTATTGAATAAATCGATCGCTTGTTCCCCGTTCCATGCGTGTATAAGGTTATAATCTTTCAACATGGCTTGGAATAAAGTATAGTTGCTTTCGTTATCTTCCGCTATTAATAGGGTTGCAGATTTGGATGACTGGCTCTTCTGTACATTCTCGGTCTTTGGTTTCTCATGCGGGACTTCCTGCATCTCTAGTATCGAATAGGGCAACGTAAACCAGAATGTAGAACCTTTTCCTTGCTCTGATTCCACCCCTATATCTCCACCCAGACGCTTGATAATCATCTGGCAAATCGATAATCCCAGCCCCGTTCCTTGCACAAAGCTATTTAACTTAACGAAACGGGTGAAAACTTGACCGATCTTATCCTTGGCGATACCGCATCCCGTATCTTTTACATAGAAATACAACTCATCGTCTCTACGGCGGTAGCCAAACAGGATGCTACCTTGAGTTGTGAACTTGATGGCATTGTTGATAAAGTTGGTAATGACTTGGGAGACCCGGTTACGGTCGGTGCGTAAGATACAATTCGGGATCTTCTCGACAAAGCATACCTGCACACCATCTTGCGCCTTCAAACGGGAAGACTGCTCGATATCGGAGAATAGTTGATTGACATCTACGTCTGAATCCACGAATTCTAGCGTACCCGCCTCTATCTTGGCTAGATCGAGAATATCATTGATCAATTGCAATAGCAGGTCGTTGTTGCTATTAATGATATTGATATATTCCTCTTTATCCTCCATATTCTCGGTTACGGCCAATAATCCGGAGAAACCGACGATCGCATTCAATGGCGTTCGAATCTCATGACTCATATTCGCCAAGAATGCGGATTTCAAACGATCGGACTCTTCCGCTTTCTCTTTCGCTTTCCTCAGTTCGTTCTCCGCCTGTTTTTGTTTTGTCACGTCTTCTTTCTTGAAAATAACCCCGATAAGGTTGTTGTGCTCGTCTAATACAGGGTTCGCCAAAATATGAAGATACTTTCCATCGCCGAACTCATTCGTGATATCGACCTGCTTTTTGGTTTCCATGGCCTTTGCGACCGTGCAACGGGTACAATAAGGCTTTACTCCGTTCTTGACCAAGAAGCAATTAGCCGGACCGAATTCAGGGATACAGTCATGGAACTCTACCTCGTTTCTCCATTTTACGGTATAATCCGGCTTGATGAAATAGATAGAAGCTTGGATATTATTCATGATTAGTATATTATCTTTCTGTAGATCCAATAACTTATCTTTCAGCTTATTGGTCCGGATAAAGAAGATTAATATCATAATCAGGAAAATAAACAATACGGTGATTACGCTTAGCAATATCTCGAACCTGTATTTGGAGAATAGGCTCGGGTCCTCGTTGATAATAGTAGCGTCGTGGGGCAATGACAGTTTGCTGATATCAAAAGCCTTGATCTTTGAAGCGTCGAACACATATCCATTGGGGATGATTTGGGGATGGATATCTTTAGGGGCGATTTTCTTCTCCAATATACTTAAAGCCTCTTTTGCCAAATCGGAACCTATAGGCCTGTATTTGGGACTGAAACCTCCGATGGCCCAGTGCCCTATGCCGACGGATGCCAATGTGAATGTTGGGATTCTGGGATTGGCGGTCATCATGGTATACGTGGCATTTCCAACATAATACCCGTCGTTCACGTCTACACGCCATGTACCGATCAATATCACGGTCTGATCCGGCAGGTTCTTGATTTGCTCAACGATGGTGTAGATATTATTCTTTCTTCCATCCAGTAATATCAAGTTCAGATCCTTGATATTTTCCATTTCCTTTTTTACCAAGGTCTGCATAGCTAAACCACCGTAGGTATTATCGGTGATTAATGCTATATTTTGAGTTTTGGGATATAGCTTACGTATTAACCGGATATTTTCTTTTACGTCATAAGAATACAAGAACCCGCCAAGGTGTAAACCTTTATCTACGTACTCTTGGATATCGATGTATTTCGGCTCCCATTCGGCGACATTTAAATCCGAGTCGGGTAATAAGATCGCATTCTTACTGATCATACCGCATAAAACCGGTATATCAGGCTTGTATTCTTGGGAGATATAAGAAGCCCATGCCTCTTGACCTAAGATAATGATAAGCTGAGGGGTGTTATTTTCCTTATATTTATCCAATATACCTCTCATCTTACCGTCCCATAAGGGGGCTTCCGGGAGGCTCTTACAGTTCATGTTCTCGATAACCACCGGCGAGATACCACCTCCCCGCTTATATTCCTCCATAAACTCGGAAATATTGGCGGTCGTATTACGTGTATCGGGATTGTAGGAGCTAATGATTAAAATAGGGCCTGCATTATCTGTAGCGTATAAGTGGAAAGAAAAGACCAGACTTAACACGATAAAGAGTACGAATCGTATGTAGTTTTTTAATAATGTCATTCTTTACCTACCTATTCATGTGCTTATTTGCGATTAAAGTACTATTTGTTATTAATACAGACCACAAAAATAGGAAAGATTTATGATTAATTGCTGAAATTCAAAATAAAAAGAATCTATTACGCCTAAAATCTATAACTCGATCATCACTCCGATACTTGGGAGAAGCGTTCCTGTAAGACGTTCTATCGGTCTTAATTCGTACCGTTGTTCATATATGGGAGCTTCCGGGTTGATAATTTTACCCGTTTTGATATATACGTCTTGCTCTTTGTATTTGGAATTCAATATGTTTTGGATGTCGATATAGGCTCCAAGCATGATCTTTTTGAAGTAAAATGTTTTATCGATACGGATATCTAACTGCGTGAATGGCTTGAGCCGTTCGCTGTTAAACCGGCTGTAATCATAGTATAGCCCGTTATTAGCGTCCCAAGCTTCTACATAACTACTCTTTTCTACATCGTAAGGCGTATAGGGAGCGCCTCCTACTACCCGGAACTTGGCGCCTACGTCCCAGTTCTTGGGTAAAGAATAAGTCCCGCTAAACGTGAACAGATGCTTATTGTCCCAAGCCGAGGGAAGATAAGTGTCCATATTTCTCCCATCCTTGAATTCGCTTCTTACCAAAGTGTAGGATGCGATGAAAGTAAGCCCTTTATAATTATACCAACGTCCCATGATCTCAAGTCCATAAGCTCGCCCTGTAGCGGTAGACGATACGGCCTCATTTCCCAAGACACCATAGTCTGTACCTTTCGATGCGAGTGGGATACTGTCGAGTATGGACATCGGATAACGATCATAATGTTTATAGAATCCTTCGGTCGTGAATTTCAAGTATGAGGTAGGACGGTATTCCAAGCCTAATCCGGCTTGGTCGCTTCGGATATAGCTTAAATGATTTGTCCGGTTTACATAATTACCTTCATTATCCTTGAATCCCAATGTCGTATAAGGAGGAAGCTCGTAGTAGCGTCCGATATTCGCGTTTATATAAAGCGGATCGGACAAGCGGTAGGATAAGGATAGGCGAGGAGATAACTGATCTAACAAATTATTCATATCCGAGGAATAATTGTTTGCGTCCGCACGAACACCTAAAGAGGCGGTAAACCGCTCGTTATAACTCTCATAAATAGCCGTGGCATAGATACCCCACTTCCATATGCCAAGGTCTGTTTGATATACGATGGTACGGGGGATAGAGGTAAATTGCTTTTGATAGGTGTCATTCGTGTATTGGGCGTATTCGATGTTTCCTCCGACATTCAATTGAATGAATGGTAAGCGGAACGTGTTTTCCGTTCGGAACTTATTCTCAATCTCGTCCGAACGGTAATTTAAGGAGAGATTCTCTACTTGGCTTTCATCATTGTCTTTGTATTTAATATTCTTATTGTTGGTCTGGCTACGGCTGATAATGACCGAGTAGAGATTTTTACCGGCGTAGTGTTTATAAACCGCTCCAAGGGTATACGTTTTTTGTTTTACGACCGGCAAGTAAGAGAGGATATATTGGTTTTTCTCGCTCATGTCTTTCATTCCTGTATTCAGCTTCATATCATCGATCGCCCCTAATCCGAGAACTGTAAGCTCATTCTTGGGGTTGAAGGAGTGCTTAATCTTGAATTGGGCATCCGTGAAAGTAGGTAAGAACGGCAAGCCGATCATATCGAAAAGGAATTGAAGGTAAGAGCGACGAACAGACACTTGGTAAGTGGTCTTTTTTCCTAGCGGTCCATTAGCGGACACACCGATATCTGAGGCTCCTAGGACTCCTCGCAATGAGAATTTCTCCTTATTCCCATCTTGTAGTTTAAAATCCAATACCGAACTTAAAGTGTTCCCTTTGGATGCGGGGAATGCGGCCGAATAAAAGTTGACCTCCCGGATAAAATCGGGATTGATAATACCGACCGGACCTCCGGAGGCTCCTTGGGTAGAGAAATGGTTGATATTCGGTATCTCTACGCCATCCAAAAAGAAACGGTTTTCCGAGGGACCTCCTCCTCTTACCATCAAGTCGTTACGAAACGCTGCCGTGGACGCTACTCCGGGAAAGGTTTGTACTACCCGGGAGATATCCCGGTTTCCTCCCGCGCTTTTCTCTATCTCCTTGAAACCGATTACACGAAGTCCTAGCGGACTTTCGGCGGTTTTACGGAACGGAGAGGCTACTACGCTAACCTCTTGCAGATTCTGGCTGGCTTCCTCTAGCTCGATCGGGAAGAATATATCTTTATTCGCTAGTCTGAATTCGGCGGTAACGAAGGGCTTATATCCCAGAAAGGAGGATTGGAGACGATAGCTTCCGGGTGATATGCCGGATATCTCGAATAATCCGGTGGAATCGGTGACCGCCCCTTGCGTCGTGTTCCATACCACTACGTTAGCGAAAGGTATCGGCTGTCCGCTTGACGCGTCTTTTACAACTCCCTTGATAGAGAAGGAGCGCTGTTGACCGATAGCGGCTTGTATGGTACATAATAAGAATAGTAAGAAGTAAAGATGGCGTCTATCCATATCTTATATCATATTTATAGCGGTAAAGATAAGTATTATTCTGATTCGTATGTATTATCTTTGCATACATATGGAGAAAGAATTACAGATAACGGCGGATGGAAGCCATACACTATATATTCCGGCGATGGATGAACATTATCATTCCGTGAACGGGGCCCTGCAGGAATCAAGACATATATTTATAGAGGCGGGATTGCATGCGCTTGAAAAAGACTTTATCCGAATCGTGGAGATTGGCTTCGGTACAGGGCTGAACGCCTTCTTGACATTGAAGGATGTCGAGCTATCTCAAGCACATCATATTGATTATCATACAGTAGAGTTATACCCGCTTCCTTTAGATACGATTCGTGCCTTGAATTATGGGGAGCTGATCTGGCCGGAGAGAAAAGAGTTATTCTTAGCCTTGCATGAAGCGGAGTGGAATACTCCCGTTTCAATCTCAGAGCGCTTTACACTTCATAAAATAGAAGGAAATAGTAACGCCTGTGAACTACCGGATGATATCGATTTGATCTATTTCGACGCGTTTGCGCCCGAGAAACAACCGGAGATGTGGAATCAGGAAATCTATAATCGTTTGTATGCTCATACCGCACCGGGCGGAGTGATCGTAACCTATTGCGCAAAAGGAGAGGTACGCAGAGGTATGCAAGCGGCTGGTTTTGAGATGAGCCGTCTTCCCGGTCCTCCGGGCAAGCGACATATACTTAGGGGTATTAAAAATTGAGAATTGAAAGTTACAGAGCGTATTCCTCGGTATTTTCAATTCTCAATTCTCAACTTTCAATTATTTAAGCATTGCCTCGATCTTTTCTACGAACTTATCCTTAGCCGTAGCGCCTACTACTTTATCAACCATCTTACCGTCTTTGAAGAAAAGAACGGTAGGGATGTTGCGGATACCGAATTGTCCGACTACATCGTCATTCTCGTCAACGTTCATTTTACCGATCGTCACACGACCTTCGTATTCGGTTGCCAACTCATCAATGATAGGAGATACCATGCGGCAAGGGCCACACCACTCTGCCCAAAAGTCAAGAACCATGGGCTTTCCGGAGTTAACCAACTCCTCGAAATTAGCGTCTGTAATTTGTAGTGCCATTTTGAATTACGTATTATTTAATTATGAATTATAATCTAATGATTGTTATGACGCCAAAAGTACAAATTCTTTCAGCGTCGTACAACTTTAACCATTAATTTTAAAATCGATATTCTCGTTCTCCTGTAAAAAGTCTACCAGCTCACGGGTCACGTTTAAGCGGATATTTTGGGAGAAGAGATTTAGGGAAATATTATGTTCCCCATCGACAACCTTAAAATATAACAGGCTATGGCCCGGATTGTTCTTGATCAATACCGAAAGCTCATTGATAGTCGGCTCGTCCAAATCATGGATCGGGACCGTGATACTGATTTTCTCGATCAGCTTGTCTTTCTCGTCTTGCAAAAGGTTGACGGTACCAATCTTGAAGTCCAGTTTATTGGGGTCCCAGCGGCTAGGCTCTACACGGGCTGTGATCAAGAGATACATCCCTATTTTACCATACTTGCTGTATTCGATATAATCCTGTCCGAAAAGAGGGATCTCGCCACTACCCGTGAAATCCTCGATCTTCAAGATTCCGTAAGGCTTTCCGTTCTTGGTCATTCCTTCCCGGAAACCGGTGACGATACCACCTAATAAAACCTCCCGGCCTTGTAAGGTTTCCCGCTCGTTAAGTTCTACCATGCCGGTATTACATACATACTTTAATATGATACGGTATTCATCCAACGGGTGGGCGGATAGGTAAATACCGACCAACTCCTTCTCTTTATTTAGGCGTTCGAGATCGCTCCAACGCTCGCATTGCGGGATCTCCGGTTTAGCGATGGCGATCAAGGCGTCTCCACCGAATAAAGAGTTGACTGCCGTGCTCTTATCCATCTGGTATTTGTTACCATAGCGAACCAAGGTATCCAAGAACAATTCCCCTTTTCCACTGTCGGTGAAGAACTGCTCACGCTGGATACCGAAGTTATCGAACGCTCCGGCCAAAGCCATGGACTCTATGTTTTTCTTATTGCAAGCGGTCAAGTTCACCCGTTCTACGAAATCGAAGATACTCTTGTACGGGCCGTTCTTCTTGCGTTCCTCTATGATATTTTGTACGGCTGACTCACCTACGCCTTTCACGGCGCCTAGCCCGAAGCGGATGTTCTTGTTCTTATCTACGCTGAACTTCAAGATAGACTCGTTCACGTCCGGTCCCAATACTTGAATACCCATCGCTTTACATTCATCCATGAACTTCGTGATATCCGTGATATTGGATAAGCTTCGGCTCAAGACGGCGGCCATATACTCGGACGGGAAGTTCGCTTTCAAGTAAGCGGTCTGATAAGCCACCCATGAGTAACAAGTAGCGTGACTCTTATTGAATGCGTATGAGGCGAACTTCTCCCAGTCGGACCAGATCTTATTTAAAGTTTCCTCTTTATAGCCGTTGGCTTGACCACCAGCCATAAATTTAGACTTCAAGTGGTTCATCTTCTCGATCAACTTCTTACCCATCGCCTTACGTAAGGCATCACTCTCACCACGCGTGAAGTTAGCGAGCAAACGGGATAGAAGCATGACCTGCTCCTGATAGACCGTAATACCGTACGTATCTTTTAGGTAGCGTTCCATGACGGGAATATCGTACTTGATCTCCTCCTTACCCTGTTTACGGGCGATAAAAGAAGGGATGTAATCCATTGGGCCCGGGCGATACAGGGCGTTCATGGCGATCAAGTCCTCGAATTTAGAAGGTTGCAACTCCTTCAAATACTTTTGCATACCGGCGGACTCGAACTGGAATGTACCGGTTGTCTTTCCGTCGCAATACAATTTATAAGTCTTGGGGTCCTCCAGACTGATATGGTCGATATCCAGATCATGTCCGGTAGTCAGTTTCACGTTCTCGATCGCTTCCTTGATGATGGACAAGGTCTTCAAGCCCAAGAAGTCCATCTTGATCAATCCGGTTTCCTCGATCACGGAACCCTCGTATTGGGTAACCAGCATCTCCTCGCCGGTATCCTTGTCTTTCGCCGTACTGACAGGTACGACATCCGATATATCATAACGTCCGATAATGACACCGCAGGCGTGTACACCCGTGTTACGGACGTTGCCTTCCAGCATCTGGGCGTATTTCAAGGTATCCCGTGCCAGCGGATCATTTCCGTTAGCCGCCTCTTTTAGTTCCGGCACATACTTGATGGCGTCGCCCAATTTGAACTTCTTCATGTCAGGGATCTTATCCGGAACCAATTTGGCTAACCGGTTCGATTCGGATAACGGTAATTTCTGTACCCGGGCGACATCTTTGATAGCGGACTTGGTAGCCATCGTACCATAAGTAATGATATGAGCCACACGCTCGGCACCGTATTTCTCCGTTACCCAGCGTAAGACCTCGCCACGGCCATCATCATCGAAGTCGGTATCGATATCGGGGAGGGAGATACGGTCCGGATTCAAGAAACGCTCGAACAGGAGGTCATATTTGATCGGGTCGATCTTGGTGATCCCTAAGCAATAAGCTACGGCAGATCCGGCGGCCGAACCACGTCCCGGTCCTACGGATACACCGAGTTCCTCACGAGCAGCACGGATGAAATCTTGCACGATCAAGAAGTAGCCGGGGAAACCCATGGTCTTCATGATATGTAACTCGAAGTTCAGACGCTCCTTTACTTCATCGTTCAAGGGGTCTCCGTAAAGCTCCTTGGCTCCGTCGTATGTCAATTTCGCCAAATAGTCGGCTTCCAGCTTGATGCGGTATAGTTTGTCGTATCCACCTAATTTCTTGATTTTGGAGTGCGCCTCTTCCTCGCTTAATACGACATTACCGTTCTCGTCTCGGGTGAATTCCTCAAATAAATCATGCTCTGTTAATTTCTGACGGTAGGACTCCTCGGTACCGAACTCCTCGGGAATGGCGAAAGTCGGCATGATAGGACCGCTGTCGATGGAGTAGAATTCTATTTTGTCGGCTATCTCGAGCGTATTACTCAAAGCTTCGGGGATATCGGCGAAGATGGTGTTCATCTCGGCGGTTGTCTTCATCCATTCTTGCTTGGAGTAGCGCATACGCTTGGGGTCGTCCAAGTCTTTGCCGGTACTAAGGCAGATCAGGCGGTCGTGAGCCTCAGCGTCGTCGGCATTGACGAAATGGACGTCGTTGGTGGCGATTAGCTTGATATTATGTTTGTGAGCAAGTTCGATCAGTACCTTGTTCACCTCTTGTTGATGCGGGAAAATCGTGCAATCGGCGTTGGGGTCGTGTGTCTCGTGCCGTTGCATCTCAAGGTAATAGTCTTCTCCGAATAAGTTTTTGAACCATTTGATAGACTCCTCGGCCTTATCAATTCGTCCGTGCATGATATGCTGTGGAATCTCTCCACCTAAACAGGCGGAGCAGATGATCAGATCCTCATGATATTTCTCCAACAATTCCTTGTCAATACGCGGACGTCCGTAGAATCCTTCCGTCCATGAGAGGGATACCATCTTGATCAGGTTCTTGTATCCGTTCTTATTTTTGGCCAGAACGATCAAGTGCCAGCCGCTACGGTCGTCTTGCGAGGCCAGCTTGCTATGCCTTCCGTTGCGAGCGCAATAACATTCGCACCCGATGATCGGCTTGAAGATGGAAGCTTTCGCTTCGGCGATTTGTTTTTGTAGTTCCGTTATCCTTTGTTGTTCCTCATCGGTTGGCGCATCCTTGGCCAGCAGCGGTTTTAGTTCTTTCTCGGAGTCCTTGATGATCCCGAGAGGTTTACTGTTCTTTTTGCTAACCTTATTGAAAAACTCCTTGATACCGAACATAACGCCATGGTCTGTTACGGCGATCGCACGCATTCCGTCTTTGTACGCTTTGTCGATCAACGCGTCGATGGATGCCTGTCCGTCCAGCAAGGAATACTGGGTATGTACGTGTAAATGAATAAACGGTTCCATATATATTAATGTATAGTCTGGTGCATATTGAAATGAGTGCATAAAGGTAGGAAATATTTTTTAGTACGAGAGAGGTTGTTTTGCTTTTAAAAAAACACGTACGTCTTTTTTGAAGGATATAATGAGGTTATAATATGTGTGATTCTATAGAATCTATATGTTATATAAACAGATGTTGTATTGATATTTTGCTTGATATAAGCCGTATATCGTGACAGGAGGTTTTCGTGAGGTGCTCGAACTAGCGGATGGAAGATAGTTATGAATGGCGTTTTTCTGTGTGAAAAGCCGTTTTATACTGTACTTATGCTTGGAAAAAGCGAATCTCAGGGAGTTCTGTTTACAAAGTGTCATTTTGCTAGAACAAGGGAAACTAATATTCCGATCTATCGCAAAAGGTGATCTTACTTTTGTTGATTATTCGATGGTGTATTTACTAATGTACGCATGTACATTAAATAATAGAAGAGAAAAATGATTGATTTAAACGATCGTTTTAATTAGTCATTTGCAAAGGTACGCATTTCTTTGACACTTGCAACCCTTCTGTGTTATTTTTTTCATGCCTTATTCGCTTTCTTATCAATAGGATAGGCTATCCTTTACGAAACAAGCTCTTCCTTCCACAAACTCCCCTTTGTATCTCTCGAAAAACGCAAGATCTAAACGATGGTTTAGACTAGTCGTTTTCTAACGGTAGTCTGCTATCAGAAAATAGCTAAGTGCTTAATTAACACTATTATTAATATTAAATTCTAAATTATGAACAGAAAGATTTCTACATTGTTAACGGCGGGTCTGCTCGTGGCAGGGTCGCTGTGCGGTAGTGCCTTCGCTCAAAACTCTATTCAAAGTTTATTGGGCTTGGGTAGTGCTGTTACGGAACTGAAATCCGGAACTTATGTGATGACGGATGCCAACGGTTTAGCGTATGGTTTTACTTCTGTAAGCGAGGATGGTGTATTACAAGAAGGTATTCTTGATTATAAAGCTACTTCTATTGCGGATGACAAGAAAGATGATGTAAAGCAGTATATCTGGAAAGTTACCGTAACAGAGAATTTGGGCGCTTATTCGTACAAATTTGAGAATGTAGCCACAGGTAAGACTCTACGTGTCAACACGACTGCTGGTTCAGAGGCCGTAGAATTGAATAGTGCGGCTTCTGGAAATGTGATTAAAGATGTTTTTGCATTTGGAGCTACTCAAATCGGAACAACAGGTAAATATACTGCAAGCGAGAAGGCTCTATTCGCTTATAACGGGAATAAGAGTGATGTATTCCAGTTAAAATGGAGTGCTGGTGGCTCTTTAATTTCAACTACGGCTTCGTCTTTTGATTTATCTTTCTATGCGGTAGAATCAGAGGAATTAGGGGCTGTGGGAGCTGATGAGTTGAATGATTTGTATAACACGGCAGGTTTCTCTTTCGTCTCAAAAAGATTGGACTCCGATCAGACTAGCGAGCCTAATGGTAATCTATTCAATGAGAAAAGAATCGTTGCCCGTTATGTGCCTTCTGACTTGAGAGTGGACGCTACTTCTTATCCTTCCTATTCAGGAAGTACGGCTGATTTGAAGATTCCCGCTGGTATGTACTTCTTTACAGAGAATGCACCTGATAAGGATGATTGTAGCGGAGTTAATGCTGTTTCTAGCGGTTATAAAGCTTGGATGGACGCAACTGTCTTGGTTTTAAGCTCAACCGAAACAGTGGAAGGTACAAATGCGGGACGTGCGTCTGGTGATGGATTCATGTTGGTAGAGAAAAAGATCAGCGAGTTGAATTTGTATCAAGGAACTTCTTCCAACTGGAAAGCCGCTGGCGATGAGATCTCCATAAACAACGCTAACTTCCGTGTACAGAAGAGTTATTCCGAGGGCTATCCGTATGAGTTGAACGTGGATCGATTCCGTTACCGCAAACAAGCGAGCAAAGCGGATCAAGCAGATGCCAAGGTGAAGTTGCATATCTTGAAGCACAATGACAACTACTATTTGGCCACTACTTCTACTTTGACGGATGCTAGCAATAACCCAATTAACTACTTTATATTCAAGCAAGGTGCTGCCGGGATGAAGAGCGGTATTGAGTTGTTGAATACAGAGGCGAAGGTTTCTGCTTATACAATCCGTGTCTTAGATGGTAAGGGTGTCGATAAGAAAGACATCAAGAGCGTATATGGAAAGTATTTGACGAATGCTGTTAAGAGAGGTTCGTTCCAATTTGTTGCGAAAGCTAAGGTTCTTTCTCAATTGGAAACTCCGGCTTATCAATGGGCTATTTCCAGTGTAGACGATACATATAAAGTGACATTCACGAACCGTGAGACCGGCGAGTATTTCCAAGCTAGCTTGTTCCCGAAAACTGATTTAGGCGAGAATGTTTACGAATTGGCTACAGATAACAAAACAGTTACCGCTATCTACGTAAATGAGAACACATATCGTGAGGCAGAGGGCGATGATGCTGATATGCAACAGCTAATCGTGGAATTGACTCCGGCAGAAGTTGATCCATACGCTGGTTTCTTGAACGTGGACAATGAGACTTTGGTGACGATGGCTTTTGCTCGTGATAACAACGAGACTTCTAATAAGTGGTATGTGGCAGCTACCGAAAATAATTTGCCTTTAGCAACTTCAGAGTATATATTGAATAAGAATGATAAGTTCGCAAATGAGGTATCTGGCGCCGCTCAATGGCAATTGGTGAAAGAGGATAACAAACGTACGATCATCGAGCGTAGCTTTGTTTATAACAAGGATGGACGTGTGACTGTACAAGCTAGAGGTGATAAGGCTTATGCCTATGTTTATCGATTGCAGTATATCAATGATGGCATTGAAACCGAGGAATACTTCCCGGCAGGAAGTTCTAACGTGTCTGCCCAAGAGGAATTAGTTGACGAAAATAACACTACACGTTTTGTGATTAAGCAAGCTGCTGATGGTTCTGTTTATTTGATTAAGGTGACAAGCACAAGCTCAAATATCGCTTCTATTTTAAATGCGAATACGACGTCTGTAGTAGACGCTACTTATAAGGCTTCTATCGACGAATGTCAATATACTACTCCGTCTTCTGTTTATGCATGGCCTATCGCTACAACTCCGAGTGGTCAACAAGATTGGTTATTGAATACTTACTTGATTGTTGAGGCTCCGGAAATCAGCTATCCCGCTGAGGAAGGACATATTTCCCTGATAAGCGAGATGAACAACTATATCTCCATGAACGAGGATCGTGATGGTATCGTTGTAAACGAGAATCAATATTCTTTCTACTTACAGGTAACAGATAAGGATGCGGTAGTTCCTTCTTTCTATATCTCTAACAAAGGTACGGTTGAGGATGGTAACAGACTGTTCTTATTCAATCCGAAAGACTCTGTAAACTACTATGTGGCAGACGGTACATACGACAGAAAGTATCAATGGAACGAGGATGACACGAAGGCTGTCTTCAAGCCGGCCACTCTTTGGGAAAGTAAGGATACTTTGACTACGATCGTTAAAGGTAACAAGGTTGCCGTGGCTAAAGAGGCTGATGATGAGGGTGTATTAGGAGGCTTGGACAACTTCAAGGTTCAGATCATCCAGTGTGAGGACGACGAGAACGCTTATCGTATCCGTTCTGTAGCTGATAAGGGTTCTTATTTATATGGTGTCAACGATAAATTGTCTTGGAGCGGTAACAAGAAAAACGCTATGCGTTTCACTATCGCTGCTGGTGATCCTACTTCCAATGAGTCTATCGCTGATGCTGCCGAAGGCATCAAGGTTATCGCAGGCAACGGTACGATCGAGATCCAAGGTGCGGCTGGCAAGATGGTTTCTGTAACGAACGTTCTTGGCAAGTCTATCGCTAACACGGTTCTTACTTCCGATAACGCTACGATCGCTGCTCCGGCAGGTATCGTTGTGGTGTCTGTAGAAGGCGAGGAAGCTGTTAAGGCAGTCGTTAAATAAGAATAATGACGATAAATAACATAAATCGAAAATCATTCCTGCGGGAGTTGTAGTGATTCAAGTACCCCGTGAGGGCGAATAGGCGGGAATGGATTAATATTAATACTAAAGTAATAAATTAAAGTTCATCCACCGTTGCCTCCGTGAGGAGGGAAGGTGGGAAAAAAATAGCCTCGGTCGTTTCTGCGATCGGGGCTAACTTTTGAGCGGCCCTTTCATGAGTTGTTCTTTTTATGTAGCTTTCCTGTATGTTTCAGTAGGATAAATGTAGATGTTATTGAAAAATGTATATCTTTGCTTGCTATTAGAAGGAAAAGCAAATGAGGAAGTTTATGAGAAAGATCGGATTGTTGTTGATTGCCGTGATGATGATTTTACCGGCGATGGCTCAGGTTTCTTTCGGCGTACGTGCCGGAGGCGCTTATTCTTCGTTGATCCAGAAAGTGGAGGATACGTATGAGGCGGGAGCCCGCTTCGGTTTCAGCATAGCGGGTTTGGCGGATATTCCTTTGAGTAAGAATAAAAAATGGTCGCTTCGTCCTGAGGTGGCGTTCGTAAACCAAGGTGGCGCTTATTATTCGAATCAGGATATACATGGGATGGCGCTTCATAATAAATGTTGGTATTACTCTTTGCAGATTCCCGTGAATGTGGCTTATACGTTTACCTTCACGGACGTTCATCTGTCCGTATTCGCCGGTCCTACCTTTGATTGGTCCTTGTTTGGCAAGATGAAGAGCCGAGAGACCAATCCGGATCTCCATTTCGGCGTATCCGAGGAGAAGGATTTGAAACCTTGCGATTTTGGCATGAACGTCGGCCTATCGGTAGAATATAGTAACTTTTTCTTTTCCGTAAGCTCCCTATGCGGCATGATAGACCGCCGTGCCTTGAAGCGTGACGGCGAGACTTCCGTTTATCAAAATAACGTGACATTCTCTTTGGGGTATTACTTCCGTAAGTGATGAGTATCTTCATAATAACTTGAAAAATAATTAGATTTGTTTGGTATTTCGGATAAAACCCGTACCTTTGCAAGCCGATTATTATCAAATTGTACTAAGAGTTTAGTTCTTAGCACGTTGTTGCATCATGTGTCCGTTGTGACAATGTTGGTAAGGCTAGTTTTTTGAGTTATTAATTAATTTAATTTTTAAGCAGTGGATACTTTAAGTTTTAAGACCATTTCTGCAAACAAGGCAACTGTAAACAAAGAGTGGGTCATTGTTGATGCTGAAGGCCAGACGTTAGGTCGCCTTTGCGCTAAAGTAGCGAAGCTTTTGCGCGGTAAGTACAAACCCAATTTCACTCCGCACGTTGACTGTGGTGATAATGTAATCATCATCAATGCAGACAAAGTCGTTCTGACTGGTAACAAGTGGAACGATCGTATTTATTTGAGATATACCGGATATCCCGGTGGACAGATCGAGTATACTCCGGCTGATCTTTTGAAGAAAGGTGGTGACCGTCTGTTCCGTAAAGTAGTAAAAGGTATGTTGCCTAAGAACCGTCTGGGTGCAAAGTTGTTGAACAACATGTACGTTTATGAGGGAACTGAGCACAAGCACGAGGCTCAACAACCTAAGTTAATCGATATAAACTCATATAAATAATCACGATGGAAGTAGTAAATGCAATAGGAAGACGTAAAGCGGCAGTCGCTCGCGTATTCGTTAGCGAAGGTACGGGAAAGATCACGATCAACAAACGTGAGCTGGAAAAATACTTTCCTTCTTCAATCCTTCAGTTTATCGTAAAGCAGCCGTTAGCAAAGTTGAACGTCGCTGAGCAATATGATATTAAGATCAACCTTGACGGTGGTGGTTTCAAAGGTCAGTCTGAGGCTGCCCGTTTGGCTATCTCTCGTGCGTTGATAAAGATTAATCCGGAAGATAAGGCTGTCTTGAGAGCGGAAGGATTCGTAACTCGCGATCCTCGTGCTGTTGAGCGTAAGAAACCGGGTCGTCCGAAAGCTCGTAAGAGATTCCAGTTCAGTAAACGTTAATGTTATTTGTGAGTCCCTTACAAGTAAAGCGAAGCGTTTAGTATCTAAATTATCGGGATTCTTTTTACATGTGGACATGCGGAAAGACTACCTGATGGTTGAAATTAAACAAAGAAAGTAAACGATTTAAGAAAAAAACAATGTCAAGAGTAAATTTTGATCAATTATTAGAGGCTGGTGTACACTTCGGACACTTAAAAAGAAAGTGGAATCCCGCTATGGCTCCTTATATCTTCATGGAGCGCAATGGTATTCATATCATTGACCTTTATAAAACAGTTGCTAAAGTAGACGAAGCCGCTGAAGTTATGAAGAACTTGGCTAAACAAGGCAAGAAAGTTCTTTTCGTGGCTACCAAAAAACAAGCTAAACAAGTTGTCGCTGATAAGGCTGCTTCCGTAGGTATGCCTTACGTTATCGAGCGCTGGCCGGGTGGTATGTTGACCAACTTCCCGACGATCCGTAAAGCTATCAAGAAGATGGCTACTATCGATAAGATGACAAAAGATGGTACATTTGATAATCTTTCTAAGAGAGAAAAACTTCAAATCACTCGCCAACGCGCTAAGTTGGAGAAGACTTTAGGTTCTATCGTAGACCTTACTCGTCTTCCGTCAGCGTTGTTCGTTGTAGACGTGATGAAAGAGCATATCGCTGTTCGCGAGGCTAACCGTTTGGGTATCCCTGTATTCGGTATGGTTGATACGAACTCTAATCCGAACAATATCGACTACGTTATCCCGGCTAACGATGACGCTACAAAGTCTGTAGAGGTTATCTTGGGCGCTATCTGCGAGGCTATGAACGAAGGCTTGCAAGAGCGTAAGGCTGAGAAAATTGACGCAGAGGCTGCTGAGGAAGCTCCGAAAAGAGAGCGTAAGGCAAAAGCTGCTGTTAAGAAAGAACGTACGAAGAAAGAAGACGACGATGCGTTGAACGCTAACGTTGCCGGTAAGTTCGCAAAAGACGAAGAATAATTCGATTGACAATTGACGTTGACAATTGACAATTAGAATACAAATACAATGGGCAGTTGGCTTTTGACAGGATTTGTCAATTGGCAACTGTCCATTGTCAATTTTTGAAAGTATAAACATTTTAAAGATAAAGGAAATAAGATTATGGCTGTAACAATGGCTGATATTACCAAGCTGCGCAAAATGAGTGGAGCTGGTATGATGGACTGTAAGAAGGCTTTGACAGAGTCTGACGGTGACATCGAGAAAGCAATGGAAATTATCCGTAAAAAAGGACAGGCTATCGCCGCTAAACGTTCTGATCGTGAGGCTGCCGAGGGTTGTGTGTTGGCTAAGAAGGATGGCGAGTTCGCCGCTATCATCGCTTTGAAGTGCGAAACGGACTTCGTGGCTAAGAATGAGGACTTCGTGGCTTTGACTCAAGCTATCTTGGACGCTGCCGTGGCTAACAAATGCCGTACTTTGGACGAGGTGAAAGCTTTGCCTATGGGCAAGGGTACTATCCAAGAAGCTGTTACGGATCGTAGTGGTATCACTGGCGAGAAAATGGAGTTGGATGGCTACTGCGTAGTTGAAGGTGCTTACACTACTGTATACAACCATATGGGTAAGAACCAACTTTGTACGATCGCCGCTTTCAACAAGGAGTCTGAGGAAGCCGCTCACAATATTGTTATGCAGATCGCCGCTATGAACCCGATCGCTATCGATGAGGCTGGTGTTCCTGAGTCTGTAAAAGAGAAAGAGATCCAGGTTGCTATCGAGAAGACGAAGGCTGAGCAGGTACAGAAGGCTGTAGAGGCTGCATTGAAGAAGGCTGGTATCAATCCTTCACATGTAGACAGCGAGGCTCACATGGAAAGTAACATGGATAAGGGCTGGATTACGGCAGAGGATGTAGCTAAGGCTAAAGAAATCATCGCTACTGTTTCTGCTGAGAAGGCTGCTAACTTGCCTCAACAGATGATCGAGAATATCGCTAAGGGTCGTCTGGGCAAGTTCTTGAAAGAGGTTTGCTTGTTGAACCAAGAAGACATTATGGATGGCAAGAAGACTGTAAGAGAGACAATGAAGGAGATCGATCCTGAGTTACAAATCTTGGCGTTCAAACGTTTCACTTTGCGTGCTGAGTAATTGCGGTAACATATTTGATATAAAGAAAAAGGCGATACAACCCAATGTATCGCCTTTTTTATGAAGTATAGCTTACTTGCCCATAGAAGATATACTTACTTGTCCAATGCAGTATATCTTACTTTGCCAAGTAAGTATATCTGTTTAATTTTTTCTTATTTCAATGCGGCCAACGCATCCTTAATACGTTTGATCGCCTCTGCGATATTCTCATCGCTGGTAGCGTAACTCATGCGGATACACTCGGGTGCCCCGAAAGAGGTACCACCTACGCAAGCTACGTGCGCTACTTCTAAGAGATACATAGCTAAGTCATCAGCGTTGTTGATTACACGGGTTCCATCTGTCTTGCCGTAATAATAACTACATTTGGGGAATAAGTAGAAGGCGCCTTCCGGCTTATTCACCTCGAAGCCCGGAACTTCTTTCGCTAAATTAACGATTAAGTCACGACGACGTTCGAAGGCCTTACGCATTTCCTCAACGGGTTCTTGTGAGCCTGTATAAGCCGCTTCCGCCGCTTTTTGAGATACGGAGCAAGGGCCAGAGGTATATTGTCCTTGTAATTTATTAACCGCTTTCACGATCCATTCCGGTCCGGCGATGAAACCGATACGCCAGCCAGTCATCGCATACGCTTTGGAAACGCCGTTTACGATAACCGTACGGTCTTTCATTCCTTCGATAGAAGCGATGCTGTTGTGTTTACCAATATAGTTAATATGTTCGTAGATCTCATCCGCTATAACGATGATATCCGGATGTTTTTTCAATACTTCCGCTAAACCTGCCAATTCCTCGGCGCTGTAAACAGAACCCGTCGGGTTGGAGGGGGAGCAAAGGATTAACGCTTTTGTCTTAGGCGTAATAGCGGCTTCCAGCTGAGCTGGAGTGATCTTGAAATCTTGCTCGATACCAGCCGGAACGATAACGGGAGTTCCTTCCGCTAACTTCACCATCTCCGGATAGCTTACCCAGAAAGGGGCAGGGATGATAACCTCGTCCCCCGGATTTACCAATACCATGACCGTGTTACAAACGGATTGTTTGGCACCGTTTGCACAAGAGATCTGGCCTGCTGTATATTCCAGTCCATTCTCGTTCTTCAATTTGGCAACGATAGCATTACGTAATGCCGGATAACCCGCTACGGGAGAATAACGTGAGAAATTATCGTCAATCGCCTTCTTCGCGGCTTCTTTAATGAAGTCGGGAGTATTGAAATCGGGTTCTCCCACACTTAAGTTGATAACATCGATACCTTGAGCTTTCAACTCACCGCTCTTTTGTGACATCGCCAATGTTGCTGAAGGCGATAAACTCGCTAAACGATCTGAGACTTGTGTCATGACATTGCTTTTTGTATAGGTTGTTTTATTATTATGCGACAAAAGTAATCAATAATCGGAATTCTTGCAACGTTCTGATAACTATTTAATGTTATGCAGCACATGCCCCATACGTTCTTTCTTCGTTTTCATGTAGAATTCGTTGTATGGATTTGGTTTCACCTCGATAGGAACGTTCTCTACTACCTCAAGTCCGTATGCTTCCAGACCTACGCGTTTTACCGGATTATTGCTCATCAGGCGCATTTTCGTTACGCCGATATGACGTAAGATCTGTGCTCCGACACCATAATCTCGCTCATCCGCTTGATGGCCTAAATGCAAGTTCGCGTCCACCGTATCCAAACCATCCTCTTGGAGCTTGTATGCTTTCATCTTCTCCATCAATCCGATGCCTCGTCCTTCTTGGTTCAGGTAAACGATAACCCCTTTACCTTCTTGGTCGATGCGGCGCATAGCCTCGTGCAGTTGCTCTCCGCACTCGCAACGCATGGAACCGAAGATATCACCTGTAGCGCAAGATGAGTGCACGCGTACTAAGATAGGCTCGTCTTTTTCGAATTTACCCTTTATCAAAGCGATATGTTCTAATCCATTGCTTTTCTGGCGGAAAGGAATGAGACGGAAATGTCCGTACTCGGTAGGGAGATCTACCTCTACGCCGTTCTCTACGATCGATTCGGTCCGGAGGCGATAAGCGATCAGGTCCTTGATGCAAATAATCTTGATATCGAATTTCTTGGCTACCTCAATTAATTGCGGCAGACGTGCCATGGTTCCATCCTCGTTGATGATCTCGATCAAGGCTCCGGCGGGATATAAACCGGCTAACCGGGCCAAATCCACGGCAGCCTCTGTATGACCCGCACGGCGAAGTACGCCACGGGAGCGGGCACGGAGCGGATTGATATGTCCGGGACGTCCCAGATCGGATGGCTTGGTCTTTGGATCAGCCAGCGCCAAGATCGTTTCCGCACGGTCGTACATGGAAACGCCGGTCGTACATTTCCCTCCTAATTTATCTACTGTTATCGTGAAAGGAGTTCCTAGTAAAGAGGTGTTATTGGCAACTTGCATATCCAGCTCCAACTCTTGGCAACGTTCTTCCGTGATCGGGGCGCATAATACACCTCGTCCGTTTTTCAACATGAAGTTGATTTTTTCCGGGGTTACTTTCTCGGCCGCGATGATAAAGTCTCCTTCATTCTCCCGGTCCTCGTCGTCTACAACGATTAAGAACTTTCCTTCACGGAAATCCTCGATAGCTTCTTCGATGGTGTTTAATTGAATCTCGCTCATATTTATTGATTATTTATATCCGAGTTATTTTTTTAGCAAATGTAATGAATATATCATATTGATCAGCTCCTTACTGGTCTTTTGTACCATAACGATATCATGCCGTAGCAATTTACGTTGGTACGTAGCCAATAGGTAGATCGGCAATCCCAGTGGGAAGAAAATACCGATAGCCAAAGCAAGTTTCCCGTTTATATGCTTGCTTAGCTTATTATTGTAACCTCCGATGACCGGGTAGTCCATCAATTTATTCAAGAGCAAATTCTGGTCGGAATTACTTAATTCCTCCACGATATTTTCCGTGTCTTGAGCTAACAGTTCCGCTGTGTTATCTTTTCCTCCTTGTTTCCAAAATGTCAGATAATTGATCCAACGTTTATGGTTTGTCAGATAAGTCGTACTTTCTTCCACCAATTTCTCCAGTTGGGGGAGGGTGGCCTCATAATCGGGGGTGTATATGATCACCTCTTTCCGTTCCACTTTTCGCCCTTCACGCTTACCTATTAAGTTCTTCAAGGCATTCACGTAAGTGTCGGCATTCAAGATAACAGAATCTTTTACCGCTTTATAGGTTAGGAATATACCCATAGGTGTTAGGACCACGGAGCTAAGCCACATACCTTCCCATGCGTCCCAAACGCCGTCGCGTGCCATCTTGAAGCCCATATTATCTATAATATAATAGAAGATAAACAAGATTACCGAGATAACGACCGGCACGCCCAACCCTCCTTTACGGATGATGGCTCCTAAGGGCGCTCCGATAAAGAAGAACATGATGCAAGCGAACGATACCGTGAATTTCTTATGCCATTCCGTCAAGTGGCGGCGTACCTTATAGGCCTCGTCGCCAACCGTGGCCGCGCGGAAATAATAGTCGGTCTTGATATTCTCGATCGAGGATTTGGCCCGACCTAATAAGGCGGCTTGGCTACTCGCTGCTTGCGCTAGGTAAAGACTGTCGAAATCCAACTGGATGGTAGGAGTGATTACCGGCAATTTTTCCTGCTGCTCGTCTGGTTGCCCCTCGGCTTCACTCTCTTTTTTAGCCCGTAAGGACTTTAGTGTTTTTACGTATGAGGCATCGTAAATGCTTTTTGCGTTCACGTCCTTGATGCTATCCAAGCGTACGCCCATCGAATCGATAGAGGTTTGTAAATCCTTCAAGTTTTTTCCCATATATTGGTTCTGCATGAAAGATTCGTCGGTACGGTTGAAATTCGCGTCGAATTCAATCAAGATATCTTTGCTGCTGAATGATTCTCGTCGATAGGGGACGGCGGTTCTCGCTTGCGTCGTGTTGGCTTGGCTTTTACCTACGTTCTCGAAAGATTCTCCGTTAAATAAAGATAGGACAAGGAATAATTTATCGGCGGATGTCTTTAGCCGTCCGGAGTCCGCTACGATTACACGGGCGTTATTGAATCCTTCCGAATAATCATAGATCATCACGTCTTTTAATAAACCGTCCTTCGGGTCCTTTTTCTTCACATATACGTTGAATCCGGGAATATCTTTGTAGAATGAACCTTCCGGAATATCCAATTCCGGTGATTTCTGGCGCATGGAATATAATAATGTATATAGCTTGACTTGGACAACGGGCATTACGTTGTTTTGGAAGAAAAAGGCGCCCACGCTCACGAATAGGAGCGTTACGATCAAAGGACGCATGATATGTATCAATGATACCCCGGCAGACTTCATGGCCAGTAATTCCAGACGTTCCCCTAAATTTCCAAAAGTCATTAATGAGGCTAATAGAATAGCCAAGGGAAGTGCCATCGGGACAAGAAACAAGGCCGCATACATAAACATCTCCGCTAATACAGGGATACCAAGGCCTTTTCCCACCATATCGTCGATGTATCGCCAAAGAAATTGCATCAATACAATAAACAGACAAATACCGAATGTCATAAGAAACAACGGCAGGAATGTCTGCAGCATAAATGTATATAATCGTTTTATTCTCAACATTGCCTAATCTGGTTGAAGTGGCAAAAGTAGTGTAAAAAACGATAACACCCCACAGATTTCTGTAAAACTACTCTAAATACCAAGCGTTCGCTTCAAATCTTCCACTTGCGAGTCCCATAAATTAATGGAATCTTTTTTCTCCCCGGGTTCGGAGAAATCCGTAATCTCAAGTGCCGTAGAACCTGTTAATTCGATCGTGTGGATTATAAATTCGAAATAAGCGTTCTCATCTTCCTCGTCTACCCAGCGGTAACGGATAAAGTTCTCCGGCTTGGAGTCGATCACTGTTGCCTCTTGGGCCTCTTTACTCCATTTAAAGGTATAGAGATTATCATTTATAATGACCTCGTCGGCGAACCAAGCGGAAAGTCCCAAAGCGGTGGTTAGGTGATTCCACAGGCTTCGTCGTGAAACTTTATCGAAAATGTATTCGATATGAAACTTCTCTTTCTTCATTGTTCTTATCCTTATATTTGCCGCAAGATACGTAAAAGATTTGAAAACGACTAATTTTAATGATGAAAAAAGTATCTAATAACTAACTGTTTAGGTGGAGACCTTAAAAATTAAGCGAATTTTTTTATTGAAAATGTTGTGTAATTCAAAAATAACCCCTACTTTTGCACCGTCAATAAGAGAAACAGTGACAATAAAATGATGGCGAGATAGCTCAGCTGGTTAGAGCGCATGATTCATAATCATGAGGTCCCCGGTTCAATCCCGGGTCTCGCTACCTAGAAAAGGAGGTCGATTTTTCGATCTCCTTTTTTTATGTCCTTTTTTCTTTTGCTATCAGATGGTCTTTTGGGAGGATAAAAAAACCTGAACAATCTTTCTCGTAAACGATCTTGATTGTTCAGGCAAAATAATTATGTAACCTCGCGGTTATGTTAATTAGGTTTGCCTACATCATAATTTAAGGGTAATTATATATGTAAGCAGGGTCATAGGGTAAAATTTCGCAAATTGCTTTGCTTGATTTATAAATACAAAGATATGTATGTCTAAATGTTTTGAGTGATGGTATTTGTCTCAATAGGAGAATGTATTTCTATCATATAGATAACGCACGCCTCGGAAATCATCTGAAGCGTGCGTTTAGCATATAAAATTTAAATCTAGTTACCCTTGTTTATGTAGTGACCCTGCTGTGATTTTTATATGCTTACCCTAATGTCTGTTGCGAATATATTCATAATATTCATAGGTTGTATCTTTATTTGATCGGTATTTATATCAGCTTAGTGCGTAAAACTATCAACAGGTGGAGTGAACCTTGTGATGAAGCGGGTTTTCGTTAGTGTTTAAATAAAGTTAAGACGGTGTTCGTGTCAATATCATGGGTATTCCTATCACGGAGAATGCGGTTTTTGAGAGAAAAACAGCGCACGCCCGAAATTCTCTAATCTCGTGACGTGCGCCAAAGCATATAAAAATTGAGGGTATCTTAATTCATTGTTATATGTTGGATAACGGTTGCCCAGTCAGCAATTGTAATATTAGCCGAAACTTCTCCGGAGTACTTGAAAGTGATCTCGGTGCGTTTTCCGGGGGTTGCAGCGAATAATTCTCCATTTTTGTCTTTTTCGCTAGAAAAAATAAGATTGCCGTCCTTGTAAAGCTCTACCGTTATATTTTGAGCCGGAAAAATGGCTTGGGTTTCTGTTGTCAAATTACCTTTTTCGTCAAAAGAAGCGGGGAAAGCGAATTCAACCTCTTCTCCTGTTGGGTTGCCATTGTAGTCCAATGAGCTTTTTGTATTTTTAATTCGATATTCAAAATTTCCGGCATTACTCCCTAGATACTTGATCAGTCCTTTTGTTGAAAGCTGGAAAATTGAAGTTTTGCGAATGATTTGTAATTCGTTTGATACGGTGGATTTTGTTGAAGAGTTCTTATGAAGCGTAACTTGTCCATAGAACAAATCGCTCGGAATATTAGCTATGCCGTTATTCTCTTTTAGGCTGACTTGCAAATCGGATATAATATTGGCTTTGCTCATGTTTGAAATCTCTTCGTTTCCAGAATTGATTCCACTCCATGCGATCACGGTTATGTCATTACTGTTCGGACAGTTAATGTCTATAGCCCGGCGAGATAAAATTGTAGATTTGTTTACATTAATCTGCTCGAAGAAATCGTTGTTTTGATCGAAGACAAATAATGTAGCTCCATTCACCTCTCCCTTGGTCGTAATGTCGTTACCATCTGAATTCATTGCTTTTAATACCACGGAGAATGGTACTTCGGCTTGTTCAATAACCTCACTTGTTGTTGCTACTACGTCATTTGAATCATCCGTGCAAGCGGAGAATGACAAAACTGTTAAAATAACAGAAACCGCAAATACGCAATTTGCGAAAAAATTACCCCTTTTCATGACCCTACTTTTTATATGCTTTACCCTTAATCTAAGTGACTTGGTTTTTTTGACCGCCCCTCAACGGTCTTTCCTTATCACTACATCGCAAATGTATGTATAAAAATCATAGGTTGTATCTTTTGTGATGGGTATTTTTATCAAAAAAGTGGGTAAAACTATCATTATACCTCTATATTCCTCTGTTGATGCATGTTTCGGATGATGATTAAATAATGTTAATGGGTTTATTCCTGTCAATTTGAGTGGTAAATATATCATCGCTGGTCCTTATTGATAGCCTTGCCTCTGTTGTGTGATAGGAATGCAGTTGCTGTTAACGTCTATTAAAACGACAGTAAAAAACGTTCGTTTAAATCTTGCGTTTTCATGTACATAAATTATGAAGTCTCATTGATAATCATGTTATTTTTTTATTATTTTTATCCAACTGAATAACTGAAATTTAAATAAAATTTTTGACCTTTGTAAGGCTGCAAAAAAGTTGAAGATAAAAACGCAAGATTTAAACGAACGTTTTTTACTGGCGTTTTATATAAATAACATCTTAATAATCAATGATATGAGATCAAAAGGTTTTAAAGCGAAATTTATGATGGCATTTTGGGGCTTGTTCGTTGAAGCTCATTATATTGCTGCGAACAATGATACAATGGAGGGCTCTCAAGGAATTCTACCTTTTATCATTTTACTGATAGTGTCCATATGTGTAATAGCTTTTTTGAGTTATTATATGTATAGGTTGAAGAAAGAGAATATTGCCAAAGGTGGTGAGCTTATGGCGAGAAACGATGAGCTTCTTCGGTCTGTCGATGCGTTAAGCGTAAAAAATCGGGAGATCCAACAAATGTTGGTCAATAAAATCCGTGAGACTGATAATTGGAATAGGGATAATGAGGTAGAACGGGAGGATTTGAAAAAGCGCCTTGAGGAAATGGAAAAGCTCCATAATTCGTTTTTTGTTGAAACGATTCATGAAATGCGTACTCCACTATCGCTTGTGCTTGGTTCGTTGAGTGAGTTGTTGCAACGTAAAAATGATATTGACTCTAGTGAAGCGACTCAATTATTGTCTGCTTACCGTAATACTTTGGCTCTTCAAGACCTTATCGAGCAATTGCGAAATACCCGTCATGGAGATGACGTGGCAAACCATCTTCGGATAGCTCGTTATGACATGATCTGTATAACAAAGCAGATTTGTGATTTATTCGTGGACTGGATAGCCATGAATAATGTGGAATTTCATATTAATA
The DNA here is from genome assembly GCF_002257605.1 of Parabacteroides sp. CT06. Classification (GTDB taxonomy): domain Bacteria; phylum Bacteroidota; class Bacteroidia; order Bacteroidales; family Tannerellaceae; genus Parabacteroides; species Parabacteroides distasonis. Next base: position 172,314 of record NZ_CP022754.1, read on the forward strand.
CCCAAACCTCTGTTCTTTGGGTCTGGATAGATCGTCGGAAGATGGAGTTTGCCTTGCGTGTACTTTTATCTAATGCGTTAAAAAATACCTACCGCTTTGGAAAGATCTCGATCAATATTTCCGTGGTACGCTCGAATGGTAAGGCTTATTGTTCTTTCTCTATCCAAGATGATGGGTTAGGAGAAAGCGAAAGTACCCGTTTGGGTTTGAAACAGATCGTGGATATGACAGAATCCTCCGGCGCTATTTTCGAAGGAATTTCATCGGAGGACGAGACGGGAACCCAATATACGATATTGATTCCATTGGGGAGAAGCCATTATATGGAACGTGCCGTGGAATTCATCGAGCCAGATGGTGATCTGGTAAAGCTGAATGAGATGCAGAAGGAGGAGATCGCCGAGTTGATCCAAGTTGTTCCGAAAAAGAAAGAGACCGGGAAGAAAATGTTGGTGATTGATGACAGTGATCAGATCCGTTGGTTCCTGCGTCATGTTTTTGCCAGTGAGTATCATGTTTCGGAAGCTCATAATGGCCAGGAGGGTGTAGAGATCGCGCGAGTTGAACGGCCGGATTTTATTTTATGTGACGTGATGATGCCCGTTAAAGATGGGCTTGCTACCTGTCGTGAAATCAAAGGCATCCCAGAATTAGCGCAAGTGCCGGTTGTCTTGCTAACCGCAAAGGTAGAGAGTGAGGATGTTATAGCCGGCATTGAATGTGGCGCCGATGATTATATAACCAAGCCATTCGATGTAGAGGTGTTACGAAGTAAGGTAAACAGTTTATTGAAACGTAGGGATGAGATGAGACGTTTCTATACGTCGAATTCTGTAGGTGCGCATCCCGAGGGAGAGAAAACGGTAAAGAAAGATGATTCCCCTTCCAATCTTTTTATGGATGCGGTTATCTCAACGATCGAGAAACATTTGGATGACCCTAGTTTTGAGGCGAAGATTTTGGCGGATTCTTTAAACATGAGTCTCCCTACATTATATAGAAAGATAAAACTCTACTCGGATAGTAGTATATTGGAGCTTACCCGTATGGTACGTTTGAAGAAAGCCGCCGAGCTGATCAGTATGCAGCGATACTCTATCCAAGAGGTTTCGGAAATGGTCGGCTTCAACGATACCGCCACTTTCCGTAAGCGTTTTACGGAACAATACGGCGTCACTCCTTCACAGTATCTGCCGGGTAAGAATTAATCGTTTTGCCATTTCCCGAATAATCGTCGGGGAATGGCAAAATTTTTTATTTGTTTTTTGAAACGATATTTTTCAACCTCTTTTTGATAGCCTTACAACGGTGCTAATCAGCCCGAAAATATCCCGAATGAAAATTTATAGTTTTACCTCTTATTTATGAAAGTAACACCTATTTACTTTTTTTTATCGTCCAAATACCTTTGCAATGTCATTAACGAACAACAGATTGGTCATGGGGAAGATTTGAACAAAGAGTTCTTGTTATGTGACTGAAAACTTAAAAAGCAATTGAGAAAGAAAGGTTTATATAAAAGATTTATTAACTCATAAAATTATATGTATATGAAACTTAGAAATTTATTATTCGGGACAATGATCGCTTGCGTGTTCGCGGCGTGTTCAAACGAGGATGATCCTATCCCTAGCGTGGATCCGACACCTACACCGGAAGCAGGCACCGCTGATCTTACGATTGTGGTGAAAAACTTAACAAAGAGCACACAGACAAAAGCCGGCGAGGATGAGAACGCCAAGGAAGGCGAAGCTAAGATTTACAATTTATTTGTAGCCCTTTATAATGAAGACGGAACATTCTTACAAGTTAGTGATCTTACAGCTAATGAGGATGAAGAGGTTACTGATTCAAACAATGAGATTCAGTTTAAGGGATTAAAGGCTGGTGCTTCTTATCGTGCTTTGGCTTTCGCGAATGTTCCAAAGGATGCTCTTACCGCAACCGCTAACTCTTTTGAGTTGACATCTGCTTACTATGTCTTTTCCGGAGAAGGAGCGAATGGGTTACCTATGAGTAGTGGTATTAGCCCTAAATTCACTCTTGCCGAAGGTGAAAATTATTATGGTTACTCAAACACTACAGGAGGACACAGTATTGAATCTGGAAAACCTTTAGGATTAATTAGAAATGTGGCTCGTGTGGAATTGAGTGCCCTTGATTTGGATATGACTAAAGTCAAGGTTGATGGTAGTCAAAAATACAAATCAGGAACGATTAAGTTTGTGCCTAAGGATGTTTTTGTATTACATGGTCGTACAAAAGCTAAGGTGGCAGACCAAAGCCAAAGTAATACAGAGTGGTTCAATCTGCCAGATAAGGTTTGGGGTAATATTGCCACTACTTATGAAACTGCTGATGGAGATGATTATTATTCCGGGACTAACTCTAGTAACTCATTCGGCCGTTTTGCTGGAACTGTCGATGCTGCTAATTATATAAAGGCATTGAGTACAGCAGAAACAACATATACTCAGAATTGGGATGGTACTGCTATTACCGGAAGTAAAGCAATTACTCTTGCTAATTCTTTATATTTTTATGTGTTGCCTAATGATCAGACAAAAGCGGCCAGAGAACAAGAAGATCCGGAAGAAGAAGGCCCGGCTTCCGTCTTGGATAAAACAACTTTGGCATCCGAATTGGTAATCAGTGGTGAAGTTTATATAAAAGCTATAATGAACGATAACACATCTTGGACATTCGGCGAAGAGAGTACTCCTGTATTGCGCTATTGGCCGATAAAGATTGGGATCGATGGATTAGATAGTGAAGACACATATTATGGTCAGGTACATAGAAACGTGGTTTATAACATTTCTGCTACTATCGCAGGTAATGGTTATGCAGATCCTACTCTTCCTAAGGGGGATCCTACAGCTGACTTGTTTGTAAAGACAATGGTTATGAACTGGGGTACAGCCACTCAAGCTCCTGTTATCGAATAATACTTATTCTTTGAATAATAATCAAAAGGCATTCTCTATCAACAGGGAATGCCTTTTGTTATATATATCAATGTCCGTTGGCTGAATTAGAAAGTTAAAAGATTTATGTTTAAGAAGTTGTTCTCCCCGGACACGCACCAGACATCGTTCTATGTGTAAATAATCTAAATCATCTACCATATCTACCATTATTTATGTAATCTTTTGATTGTAAATAATTTATCTTATGGTGGTAGATAGTGAACATCTACCACTACAAACTTCGATCTACCATCATTAGGTTACCGGAAAGATTAGCACGAACAATTACTACTAACGATAAATAATGTATAACATTCTGTATTTCAATAAATAATAGTTTTTGCATAGAAAAACAAAAGTTTTGCTATAGAGAAACTTTTGTTTCTTCAGTATGAAATAAAAGTTTCTTCAGTATGAAACCACTAACTTCACCTATTGAAACTCTTATTGGCTTTAATCCCTTTGTCTGTCTCTTATGAAATCGTCAAATACTAAATATACGAGTCCGCAAGCTTGAGAAGTGATTTTTTTTGCGTTTCCCATTAAAACATGGTAGATGCAGAATGAAAATTGTAGATGTTATTCCATCTGCAACCACTATATAACATATTTATTTACAATAAGTATGAGGTTGAATTGTAGATATTGTAGATGTTCTCATGAAATAATATTCCGGCTCTTAGGTTCAAGACATATGGGATCGCTATCATAAGGAAAGGATAGTAAATTTTGTAGTCTCCGAATCAATTTATAACCAGAATTATATATGCAAAAAAGGCACTCCCGGTAAAAGGAATGCCTTTTGGTTGTTATTCAGAAAATAGATATTATTCGACAACTGAAGATTGATTTGCGTTGCCCCAATCAAGAACCTTTGTCTTAACAAACAACTCAACAAAGTCTGTTGGAGGAACAGTAGGATCATCATATCCTCTACCGGCTAAAGTTGCGTCAATACTGTAAATTATATTACGATGGATCTTTCCATCCTTTAAATACTCAGCCGTAGCTGCTGCCATTTCATTCGTCGCAGCAATTTTAATAGGCCAATATGCTGTTTTCTCCGCATAGTTGTATACTGCATCACTTCCGCTCTTTTTAGCATTTTCGAGCTTATAAGTACCTTTAACTACAATTTCAGTTGCAAGATCCTCTGGTTTGAAATTTTCAGCACCATTCATTTCACGAGCAGCCTTAACTTGGGGATTTTCGAACACATAGAATTTAGGGGCGATTGTGATAGTCGCAGACACACCATCTTCAGTTGCGATATTCTGTACCAATGCGGTGGCTGGTAAACTGGCCTTGTATCCTTCAATAATAGAACCTCTCATATTCGTAAACATAGCGTCATCATTCACGAAATCTCCTCTATAACCTGAAGCATAATCTGTAGCATTAGCAGCATAAGTTGCGGACACATTACCCCATACGGTATTGCTAACGACATTCCACCAGCTATTGCCATTACCCATATCTGCTGCATTGGACTTCGTCCGCCCATGCATGATGAATACACATTCTGGTACAATCGTCGCAATTCCTTCAACGTATACATCTTTTGCAGCTCTAGTCATGTCTAAGCTAAGTCCCGTAAAATCAATGCGCGCTACATTTCTTATCAAGTACAAGGGATCTGCTACAAGAATATGTTCACCTTCTCCCGCTGTTTTAGTATATCCATAATAGTTTTTACCTGCTTGTAAAGTGAATGGATCAGACAAACCACTACTCATTGGTAAATAGTTTTCTGCGAATCCGGCAGCTGGCATCGTATATACAGGAGATACAAAGTTGTCAATTGTTGTACCAGCCAGTGAGATTTCAGGCATATTAGCAAATGCGATAGCACGTAATTGCGCACCTTCTGTCAGTCCGGCAAATTGAACCTCATCATTATCCGCAGCAGCATCCTCATTGGCAATATCAGAGGTTGAAGCGACAAGCGCTCCAGTTTCAGCATCATAAAGAGCAACTGTTAAGTTTGTAATTTTAGCTTCATTTTCAGTCTGTGTCCCCTCCGCTGCAGCTTTAGTCAAACTTCTAGCCACATTTTTCACAGAAATAGTCAGTGTTGCGTTATTTTCCCCTGTTTGCGGTTGATCCGGTCCTACGATAGGATCATCCTCGTTTGAACACGCCGCAAACGCGCAAGCGATCATTGTCCCGAATAATAAATTTCTAAGTTCTATTGGGGAATGGTTATAGGGGGTTGTTCTTTAGTTGATTAGGCTTTTGTTGTGTGAAGGGAAGTAACAACTCAGTAGTATTAATTACCCTCAACGTTACTTCTTTAATCGAGGTTTTTATTACATTTGCCGTATGATCTCCCGTCAGGGCGAGACTCCGCTGGAAAAAACAATTTATGTATTGAAGAATATGAAATCTATTTGATATGTCCCCATTTAAAGAAAAAGAGGCATACTTCCGACGCTTGCTCGACGTAGCGAATGTGAATGCCTTGTCCCCCAAGGAGCGTGCGACGTACGATGAGAATCTGAATATCTACCGTGACTGGAAGGCCACGATGGAGTACGCCGTGGAGGAGGCGGAAACAAAAGGTAAAGCAGAAGGTGAGCGTTTGGCTACCCTACGCAACGCTCGTAACATGAAGAAAGCCGGTGTCGATCTTTCATTAATCACCGAATGCACGGGGCTTTCGTTGGAAATAATACAAAGTCTCTGATCTGATAAGCCAGTTGCGGACTGAAACTATAGCGGATGACACGGATCTTGGGGAGAAGTATCTTTCTTGATCCGTGCCATACGAATCTGAAGTAATATCCGTCTCATGCGTCTAATACGCCATTAAACCGGTCTATTGCCTGTCTTTTACTAGCATCGATGATTTTCGCGTATACTTGTGTGGAGATGATGTTCTTGTGTCCTAGTAATTTACATACTGTATACAAGTCAATGCCAAGAGCTAGTGAAAGAGTGGCGAAAGTATGGCGGCTTACGTAAGTAATATTTAGAAATGCAATAAAAAACAGAATGACGATAATTAAACGTAAAACGTTTATAATTAAGCATTTTGCAAGATTTGCAGAACAGACAGACCTGCAAAAGAAAACAAAATATTGCGACGTTTCAGTTACCAGACTGTTAGCCGCCTGTTTCGAAAACAACGGCAGGTAACCGAATTTTTACCGATAGGAACAAAGCAGATTTGTATTCACTGTTTATCAATGTTTTGCATGCCAAAGGACGCTTTTCAAAGGAGTATTTTTACAACCTAAAAAAGAGCGTTATGAAAGTGGAAAAATTCAAGGTGCTGCTCTACCTGAAAAAGAGCGAGCCGGACAAGACCGGCAAGGCCCCGATCATGGGACGGATCACCCTCAACCGCACGATGGCGCAGTTCAGCTGCAAGCTCTCCTGTACCCCCGGGCTATGGAACGCGCGTGAGAGCCGATTGAATGGCAAGAGCCGGGAAGCGGTGGAGACCAATGAAAAAATAGAGAGGCTGCTGCTTGCCGTACACTCGGCCTTCAATTCCCTCATGGAAAGGAAAAAGGATTTCGATGCCGCCGCGGTCAGGGACATGTTCCAGGGTAACGCGGGCATGCAGATGACCCTGCTCAAACTTCTCGACCGGCACAATGAGGAGATGAAGGCCCGTGTCGGCGTGGACCGTGCACCGACGACAATGTCGACCTACGTGTACACCCGGCGCACCCTTGCCGAATTCATCAAAACGGAATTCAAGGTCTCGGACCTCGCCTTCGGACAGCTCAACGAGCAGTTCATCCGTGACTATCAGGATTTCTGCCTGGAAAAGAAGAAACTGGCAATGGAGACGGTGCGCCATTACCTGTCCATCCTGAAAAAGATCTGCCGCATCGCCTACAAGGAGGGGCACTCGGAGAAATACCATTTCTGCCACTTCAAGCTGCCCAAGCAGAAGGAGACAACACCGAAAGCACTCAGCCGTGAGAATTTCGAGAAGCTGCGTGATCTGGAGATACCGGAAAAACGCAGGTCACATGTCATCACCCGAGACCTCTTCCTCTTCGCCTGTTACACCGGCACCGCCTATGCCGATGCGGTAAGCATCACCCGGGAGAACCTCTTCACGGATGACGAGGGCAGCCTCTGGCTGAAATACCGGCGGAAGAAGACCGACTACCTCGGACGCGTCAAGTTGCTGCCGGAAGCACTCGCGTTGATCGGGAAGTATCGTGACGATACCCGCATCACCCTCTTCCCGCCGCAGGACTACCATACGCTCAGGGCCAACATGAAATCCCTGCACCTGATGGCGGGGCTGAGCCAGGACCTTGTCTACCACATGGGAAGGCATTCTTTCGCCTCATTGGTCACGCTCGAGGAGGGAGTGCCGATCGAGACCATCAGCAAAATGCTGGGACACTCCAACATAAAGACCACCCAGATATATGCCCGTGTAACCCCGAAGCGACTGTTCGAGGACATGGACAGGTTCGTCGAGGCAACCTGCGATTTGAAACTTATTCTTTAATCCTTAAACAATTATTATCATGCGCAGTACATTCAAGCTTTTATTCTACATCAACCGTAACAAGATAAAATCGGACGGCACGACCGCCGTCCTCTGCCGGATCAGCATCGACGGAAAGAAATCGGCTGTCACGACAGGCATCTATTGCAAACCCGGAGACTGGGACAGCAAGAAGTGGGAAATCAAAACAGCCAGGGAGAACAACCGCCTTGCCGCCTTCCGCAACCGGCTGGAAGAGGCGTACGGGAACCTGCTGAGGAACCAGGGAGTGGTCACGGCCGAGCTGCTCAAGACCACCGTATCCGGTGCCAATTCCGTGCCGGAATACCTCCTGCAGGCCGGAGAGGTGGAACGCGAACGGCTCAGGGTCCGCTCCAAGGAGATCAATTCCACCTCCACCTACCGCCAGTCGAAGACCACGCAGCTTAACCTCAGGCAGTTCATCGAATCCCGCGGGATGAAGGACATCGCCTTTTCGGACATCACCGAAGAGTTCGCCGAATCGTTCAAGGTCTTTCTCAAGAAGGAGCTGGGACACAGGAACGGACACGTGAACCACTGCCTGTGCTGGCTCAACCGGCTCATCTACATCGCCGTGGACCGGGAAGTATTGCGTGCCAACCCGATAGAGGACGTGGCATACGAGAGGAAAGAAGCACCTAAACTAAGGCATATCAGCCGCAGTGAACTGAAGCGGATGATGGAAACCCCGCTGCCCGACCCGATGATGGAGCTGGCGCGCAGGACGTTCATCTTCTCCTCGCTGACCGGTCTGGCCTACGCGGATACGAGGGCTCTCCATCCCCGTCACATCGGAACGACCTCGGAAGGAAGAAGGTATATCCGCATCCGCCGCGCCAAAACGGACGTGGAGGCGTTCATCCCGCTGCATCCCATAGCCGGACAGATACTGGATCTTTACAACACCACGGATGACGACAGGCCGGTATTCCCGCTGCCGGTCCGCGATGTCCTCTGGTACGAGGTACATGGAATGGGCGTGGCATTAGGCATGAAAGAGAACCTGTCCTACCACATGGCCCGGCATTCGTTCGGGACCCTGACACTGACCGCGGGCATTCCGATAGAGAGCATCGCCAGGATGATGGGCCATACGAATATCGACAGCACGCAGGTCTACGCCCAGGTCACCGACCGGAAGATATCCTCGGACATGGACCGGCTGATGGAAAGAAGAAAGCCTGCGGCCGGCAAGGAAGCCGCAGGCTAAATAAAAATTGCCGCCGGAATTGTATTTACGATTCCGGCGGCAATCCTTAAACTTGAATACGATATTATACCAATGCTGCGTGATAGTTCTCCTCCAACAGCTTCTCGATGTCCGACTGCCTGTACAGGATCTTCCCGCCAAGCTGGATATAGGGAATCCGTCCTTGGTCCCTGTAATCCTGCAGGCACCTGCGGCTGATCTTCAACGTCCCGGAAAGCTCCCTGTCGGTCAGGAACCGTTCCCCGTTGAAGGGAGGACGGTTGTCACGGGCAAGACGTTCCACTTTTTTCTCCATGTTGTCCAGCAGGGCAAAGAACCTGCGGGCACGTTCGTTCTCCTTGTCGATAATGCCTTCCATCTCTTCCGCTCTTTAAAGGTTTCCGTTCTTTCTTCCCTCTCTCACAGCCTTCTCCTTGCGTCTGATGCCGACGTAGGTTATCAGCCTCTCCACGTCTTCGGGCTTGTAATAGAACTTGCGCTGGAGGCGGGTGAACGCCAGCCGTCCGGTATCGCGGAGGGTCTGCAGGGTACGCGGCGAGATGTCAAGGCGCAGGCAGACATCCTGGCCGTCCAGTCACTCTCCGGGTTCCTTACGGCGGTTTCTCTCATACAATCTGTCCACATGTGCGGACAGGTTCTCGGCGCGTGCCAGCATCCTCTCAAGGACACCGGCCTCGATGTAGCATATTTCCATAATTTCAACTTGTTTAAATGTCAGTGCGAATATAAGGGAAGAAACCATGAGAGGCAAGCGCGACCGGTACACTGGCAGGAATAGTCATGGATAGTCGGTTTTTGTCATATGGCGCGGGAAAAATACTCCGTAGCCGGTCGGTTTTCACGACCCCCTTTGGAAAACCTGAAGGACGGGTGCGTCACGGCGATGAAAAAAGAAAAATCCCCACCGGAAGTGAAGCGACCCCAAACCGGCAGGGAGTGTAATAATAAAGGAACGGACTGTTCAGCCCTTGATGTAACCGTACTTTTTCAGGTCGTCCATGAAATGCTCCGGCGTGTCGGTCCTCACCGTCACCCCGTGCAGTTCCCTGTACCGCCCGGAGAAATTCACCATGTACTCCCCGTCGGTGCACCCGCTGTCAAACCAGCTGCCCTCACGCAGGACGCGTACAAACTCGGAAGGGCCGGAGGCGGCAATCCTGCCGCCATCCGCCAAAATACCTGATCTCGTTTTTTTTATTATCGGTATTTCAAATGTCTCAAAAGCCTCTTTGACAGGTTACCATCCGGGATGATCGCCTGAATTCGCATGTACCGGATTTTCTATTTACCAGATTCCATAATGGTTCCTGCCATCCGTTTTTTCTCTGCGGCTGTCGCTTTTTTCCTCGTGGCATCATGGTCTGTTACCGGATGGGAAAAGCCATCTCCATCACAACCATGAATTATAGTGTAGCCATATTTGTATATAGCCGTATGATACGCTATCCGGATAATGCTATCACAGAATTGCGATATAGCCGGATATCAAAATAGGGATAGCCGGGAGCGAAGGGAGCACGCATCCTTCCGGATATAGATATCTCAAAATCTCCATTTGCAGAAGTGTATAAATATCAATCCATTAATGGAGATTATAAAGAAAAAACATAAGTCACACACGACTACCTGTCATTCTCCATTTGCGGATGTGTAGAAGTAGCAATCCATTAATGGAGACGATGAAGAAAAACAATAAGGCGTATACGGCTACCTGTTATTCTCCATTTACAGATGTGTAGAAGTATCAATCCATTAATGGAGACGATGAAAAAACAATAAGGCGTATACGGTTACCTGTTATTCTCCATTTGCAGAAGTGTAGAAGTAGCAATCCATTAATGGACAATAGGGCATGTAAAGGGCAGATTTTCCGTATATTCGCCTCCTTATCCCCGAATTATGGGCGTAAGTCACATGGTCATGGAGATATATCTATCCTTTAATGGGGAGAACAGCCGGCAAATATCTGATGGAAAAGCCCCACAAACCACAGGAAAATAGCCACACAATGGTCTGATACACAATAATTATTGGAGAAACATGGTCCGCCCCTGCGGACAGCAAGTTGTGTTTTCGTTAAACGAAAATCGTACGGTTTAACGGCAACCTGCCGCCAAACCGTCCCTACCCCCTGATGCTCCGGAGTCGTGGGGGATAAGCTACCGGCATGTTCCATGTCCCTTTGGCATGGGATCCTGCGGATGAATCCGGGCACAGAAAGGCGATTTTCGCATAATTTTTCACAAGGTAGTTCCAGAAAAAACTGGTAGCAAGACTTTGCTGGAAGGACTAAACAAGAAGGTGAAAGGAGTGATGTACACCCGCAATGCCCTTGTCCTTTTTCGACTGGGATGCATAAAGGAAGCGAAATATTTTATAAGTGGTTTCTTTCCACCAACCCTTCTGGTTGGTGGAAGCAGATTACCATTCAGTAGATACCAGTTCTGAAAGATGTAAACAACTTGTTTCTTAGATAGCCTTATAAATATGCTACTACTTATTACAGTTCATTTGGAAATGTTATTCTCACTTTTATTCCTCCGCTTTTTCACTTGCTCCACTGCTTCAGATATGATTCCCTTGTTTTCAAAACGCTGCGTGTAATTGGTATAATCCGGATGAATACGTTCGTAAGTTGGGTCAGTGAATAAAGGACTCGTAATAATGTGGTCCGCAGTCGAACGGTTACAGCAGAAAACAATATTTTCAACTCCAGCCAGTCTGGTCAATGCTTTCACATCCGTATCGTGCGGCTGTAGTGTCATCGGATCTGTAAAAAAGAACAGATAGTCTATTTCTCCTTCTACGATCCGCGAACCAATTTGCTGGTCACCTCCTAAAGGACCAGATTTCAGGATTGTGATATCCCATTTGATTTCAGGATGTTTTTCTTCAAGGGCTTTTTTAATTAGTGTACCGGTTGTACCCGTACAATAGAATTTATGTCCTATCAGACGTTCCGAGTTCCAGAGAACCCACTCTATCATGTCTTTTTTCATTGCATCGTGTGCAACAAGCCCAATTCTTCGAACAATTGTTTTCATAAAGCTAAATTATTTTTATATGATAAATTATAATAACAAGAAAAAACTAATTCTATTGAAGGCCGGAGGATGACCGGATAAGTCTGAGCAATTCTTTGTTTGCCCGGCTATCCATGATGGTTTCCCGTTTTTCTTCAAAAAGATTGAGTGTTGTGGAGCATTCCCCACAGATGTCAATGCCCACTACCTGTTCTTTCTGAAGAATAACAGCCAGCAGTTTCTCCAATTCCCATAAGCTGAGAGAACCTTGATCCCAGTTTGTTGCTGCCGAAGCCGGATTCAAGACATCCTTGTCTATGGAAATGTAAACCGGCCCGTTGATATGTCCGGAAGAAAAGTCCTGCCAACCCTCTTCGTGCATGAGCGTAGTTTCACTGTAAAACCGGACTTGTCTTTCATATCCTTTCGGCACAGCCTGTATCAGTTTGTCTGAAGCACCTACGATAATTACTTTCTTGCAGTTGTTGTTATGGTCCAATATATCCTTTACCCAACTTCCGCAAGAAAGTATGTTGTCAAACAACGGTGGCTGCATATCGGGATGGTGGTCGAACACAATCAGCGAAAACGGAGTTTCGAGTTTGTCTGTCCAGAATTTAGTCAAATAATGATAATTGCCTGAATCGATGAAATGGACTCCCTCCGCCGGATAATCAGCAATCATCCGCTTCAAAGCCAAAGTACCATCCCTGTCACAGTAGCCCTCTGTACCATAAAGATGACGACAGTCCAGCCATATAAACTTATTGTTCCGGGCAAACGCCTCGTAGTCATACACTCCCGTGAAGTTCATGATGATGATCGGCCATGCTATCCGTTTATCTGTTTTTTGATTTTGCCCGCTCATACGTTGTTTTTGCATATCCTTTTACTGTTCATTAAAACCATCGTACATAACAGAAATCTTGCCGGTGAGGTAACAAAGCATTCTTGGGATACATACGGAAGGCCTGCTTGAAGCTTCCGGCGTTGAAAATGCCGGATGTCGCCTTAAAGGTATATAAATTCCCATTCTTGGAAACTGACGAAAGGGGAATTACCTCATATATGTGATCCTGACCGCCTTCATGCCTGATAATGACCGATTCTATTCCGATTGCGTCATCCAGGCCTTTCTCATCAACGACAACCGTCACCTCATATTCCTTTCCGGCTTCAACCGTGGCATTCAGCCCATTCCCAGCCTCTATGGATTTGATTTCTATGGCATCCCATCTGCTCCGGACGTTTGCTTTCCAGTCAGCCATCATTTTCGCCTTCGCAAAGTTGTCGGCTGCCAGAATATGGAAATGCTCTGACAGCTTGTTATAGAACCTGTCATAGTAGTCGTCCAACTGTCTTTTCATGGTAAAATGGGGAGCGATTTGTGCGATTGAGTTCTTGATATACTTGACCCAGTTTTCCGAATAGTTCTTCCCCCCATGCTCGTAATATAGTGGCAGGATGTCATGCTCCAACAAATAATAGATGGCTTCGGCATCCAGCTGGTTTTGGTACTGTTCATTCTGATAAGTACTTTTATCGGTCAGTGCCCATCCGGCATCCTTGCGGTATCCTTCATACCACCAACCGTCCAGCACGGAGAAATTAAGCACACCGTTCATCAATGCCTTCTCGCCCGACGTACCCGAAGCTTCTGCCAACCGCGTAGGGGTATTCATCCAGATATCCACACCCGAGATAAGATGGCGCGCCAGGTCCATGTCGTAATTCTCCAAGAATATGATTTTACCTAAAAATTCCGGGCGCCGGGATATTTCCACGATTTGCTTGATCAGTCCCTGCCCGGCACCGTCATTGGGATGGGCTTTGCCTGCAAAGATGAACTGTACCGGATATTTCGGATTATTCACGATCCTAGCAAGTCGGTCTATATCCGTGAACAGAAGATGAGCCCTCTTATATGTAGCAAAACGGCGTCCGAAACCTATTAGAAGGGCATCGGGATTGAATCTCTCAAAAATGGAAACGCTCAATGCCGGATCAACCTGACTCCTGAGCCAGTCCTTGCTGCATTTGCTTTTGATATAGTCCAGCAATTTTGCTTTCTGTTTTAACCGGGTATTCCATATCTCTTCATCTGGGATGCCATAGACAGCCTCCCAGATTTTCTGATTGGACTGGTCACAGAAAAAGTTCTCATCAAAATTGTCCTTGAAAAGCTTTTTCCATTCTGCCGCACACCAGGTAGGCAGATGTACCCCGTTGGTTACATAACCCACATGGTTCTCTTCCGGGAAGTATCCCTTCCAGATCGGCGCAAACATTTGCTGGGATACCGATTTATGTAACTTGCTGACGCCGTTTACCTCCTGGCAGGTCTTGCAGGCGAAGACAGACATGCAGAAACGTTCCTCCTTGTCTCCCGGATTGTGACGCCCGAGATCCATCAGGTTATCCCAGGTTATACCCAACTTGCCAGGATATCCCTTCATATATTTATTGAAAAGCCCTTCGTCAAAATAATCATGACCAGCGGGTACGGGAGTATGTACGGTATAAAGTGAGGAAGCACGTACCAGCTCCATGGCCTGCCCAAAATTCAAGCCGCCATTTATGTAATCACAAAGCCGCTGGATATTGATCAATGCGGCATGCCCCTCATTACAGTGATATACATCCTTCGTTATACCCAAAGCTTTCAGCGTCATCATCCCGCCTATGCCAAGCAGAATTTCCTGTTTTAGCCGATTCTCCCAGTCACCTCCATACAGATGGTGAGTGATAGGGCGGTCAAACTCGCTGTTGAGTTCATTGTCCGTATCCAGCAGATAAAGGGGGATACGCCCCACACTGGCTTTCCAAACATTGGCATGTACCACAAAACTGTCGGCATAGGGGACGTGGATTACCAGTTGTTTCCCATCCGGTTGCATTACCTTTTCAATCGGGAGCTGCCCGAAATTCTGCGCTTTATAATTGACTGTCTGCTGGCCGTCCATGGAAAGCGACTGGTCAAAATAACCGTAACGGTACAAAAGTCCTATGGCACAAAGGTCCACATTGCTGTCCGACGCCTCTTTCAGGTAATCCCCCGCCAACATTCCCAAACCACCGGAATATATCTTAAGAACTTCATCCAAGCCGTATTCCATGCTGAAATAAGCTATTGACGGGCGCTGGTGGTCCGGTTCCACATCGATGTATTTTTTGAAGGCGGAATAGACGGCATCCATTTTATAGACAAAGTTCTCATCATGTGCCAGCGCTACCAGCTTTTCATAATTTATCCGCTCCAGAAACAATACCGGATTCTGTTCCACCTCTTTCCAAAGTCCCGGGTCCAAATCACAATACAGTTTCTTTACGTCATCATTCCATGTCCACCAGAGATTATGTGCGATTTCTGCAAGCTTCCGCAGTTCTGCAGGAAGATGTGAACCTACTGTAATCTCCCTCCATTGAGGGGTATTTACATTATAACTTGAATATTCCATGACATTTTATATTAAATTAAATAAGTTCTAATCTTTATTCAATCCTTTTATTATTTTTCGTTTACCGACAATCCATACCGTATCATTCTCCTTGAAAATTGTATCAGGGTCTGGATTCATAATATTCACGGTACTTCTCTCTATTCCGATAATGATGCTATCCGATATGTCTGCCTCCCGGATCGTCTTTCCGATCAATGGTGAACCTCCTTCGACAGGAAATTGCCCTATTTCCATCTCATCCTGCGAGGATGTTCCGTTCCCGTTCCTTTCTACCTTCTTTTGCTCCATGGATGTCCGGAAGCTTTCCAACTGCCGGTCCGTACCTACGACCGTAACCTTGTCATATGGATAGAGATGCTCTTCCCCTTGTGGTATATCCAGGCGTTTTTCTCCACGGGTGATTGAAATCACATTTATCTGAAACAAGGTGCGCAGGCTGCTTTCTTTTAATGTTCTGCCCACATATATGGAATCAGGGGATACTGTGAAATCCGCCAAATGTAATTCCTTGAACGGGATATTGCTGCCAAGGGTGGAGCCTGTATCACTTTCTGTAGAAAGTCCATTCCCATCCGTCCCTTGAAAGTTTGCCATAAATTGTCTCTCTATAGTCAGCGACCGTTTCTTGATCCGCTTGGAGAAATAAATGACGGCAATGATAAGGGAAGAAACTACCAGCCCGGCTCCCAAGGCAACATTGAAAAGATGGGTAATGATACTCATCATGATAATCGTGCAAATCAGTATTTTGACAAGTACGATTGATACCAAAGGCCCTCTGTTGAACTTGTTGTCCGTCCAGAGTTTACGGAACTCGGCTGAATTGTTCTTTTTCATGATGATGGCCCATAGAAACGGGGATATGACAAGAAAGATGATGATGAAGCCCAACAAGTTCCCTTCCATTCCCGGCAGACTTTTCCTAATCAAAGGATGCACATAGGAAAAATATAAAGTGATGAAAAAAACGCATACGACCAGATAGAGTGTGACAGACACCAGCATAGACCGGATCAGTTTATGCCAAGTGCCCTGGTGTTTTACAGTCATTGCCCCGGACGTATAGTGTACGAGATAATCTTTCAGGAATCCAGGCATGTGGATGTCTATAAACCGGTATGCCGGTTCCGAAAGCCGTATCATATAGGGGGTAAGAAAAGTCGTTATGACAGATACGGCCACTATAACCGGATAGAGATACTTGTCCGTGACATTCAGACTGACGCCTAAAGATGCGATGATGAATGCGAACTCACCGACCTGTGTCAGTGAAAAGCCGGACTGTATGGCAATTTTCAACGGCTGGCCGGAAAGCAGGACACCAAAGCTCCCGAACAGGACCTGACCGGACAGTACCAGCAATGTCAGGATAAGAATAGGGACGGCATATTCCCACATCATGGCAGGATCGATCATCATTCCCACCGACACGAAAAATATGGAAGCGAACAGGTCTTTTACCGGCTGTACGATATGTGCGATTTTTTCCGCTTCAACGGTCTCTGCCAGCAGGGACCCCATGACAAAGGCTCCCAATGCGGCAGAAAATCCCGCTTTTGTCGCAATCATCACCATTCCCAGGCAAAGTCCCAGAGAGGTTATCAATAAAATCTCGTTGCTGGTGAAACGGCGTATCTTCTTCAGCAGGGTAGGTATCAGATAGATACCCAATGCCGACCAGAAAATCAGGAAAGCGGCCAGCTTCAATATACTTTCCAGCATCTCCTTCCCTTCAAAATGTTTGCCTACCGCCAACGTGGAAAGAATAACCATCATCACTACCGCCACCAGATCTTCGATGACAAGAATCCCCAAGACAATGCCGGTGAATTTCTGTTGGAGAAGTCCCATGTCATTGAAGGCCTTGAATACGATGGCCGTGGACGACATGGACAACATTCCACCCAGAAAAATACTGCTCATGTGGGAGAACCCCATTGCATTCCCCGCTGTATAGCCTATGAACATCATGCCACATACAATAGTGACAGTGGCAACGATAGCCGTAATGCCCACATTTATCAATTTCTTGAACGAAAAGTCCAGTCCCATCGCGAACAGCAGAAAAATGACACCGATGTCCGCCCATATTTTGATATTGGCAGGATCGGAAACAGTCGGGACCAGGGAAACGGAAGGACCCGCCATAATACCGGCTACAATGTAGCCCAATATGACCGGTTGCTTCAGCCACTTGAAAATGACGGTTACAATACCGGCAATAATCAGAATTATGGCAAGATCCGATATTAAAGGAGCAACTTCTGACATATTAACGGTTATTTTAGATCGATAATTCGTTAAGGACCCGGATCAGGCTTTTGTCAATAGGCTTGTCCTTTTTGATTGCCTGGACAAAAGGAACATAAACAATCTCGTTGTTCCGTATGCCTATCATAACATTTCGCTGGCCTTCCATTAAGGCCTGGATTGCGGCTTCACCCAGCCGGCTTGCCAGTATGCGGTCATTGGCACTCGGAGCGCCACCCCGTTGCAGATGGCCCAGGATAGAAACCCTGACATCATATCCGGGATATTCCTTCTTTACCCGGTCGGCGTAATACATGGCACCTCCATTCTTGTTTTCAGGACTTTCGGTCACAATTACGATGCTGCTGTTTTTCGTCTTTCTGAATCCACGTCCGATGAATGTTTCCAACTGGTCCACGTCCGTCCGGTCTTCCGGAATGATGGCCGCTTCAGCACCGGAAGCTATTGCGCTGTTTTGTGCCAGGAAGCCCGCATCACGCCCCATCACCTCGACAAAGAAAATGCGGTCGTGCGAGGTGGCCGTATCCCGGATTTTGTCCACACACTCCACGATGGTGTTCAGGGCCGTATCATATCCTATGGTAAAATCGGTGCCGTACAGATCATTGTCAATGGTGCCGGGCAATCCTATGCACGTCACATCATACTCCTCCGCAAAGATCCGGGCTCCCGTCAGGGAACCGTCTCCACCGATAATTATCAATGCATTGATGTTCTCTTTCTGTATGATCTCATAAGCTTTCTTGCGTCCTTCGGGAGTGATGAAAGTCTCGGAGCGGGCTGTTTTCAGTATGGTACCTCCCCTCTGGATAATGCTGCTTACGTCTTCCGTAGTGAGTTCTTTCACTTCACCGGCAATCAGCCCCTCGTAACCTCTATAAATTCCTTTCACTTTAAATCCGTTAAAAATAGCGGCGCGGGTCACGGCACGGATAGCCGCGTTCATTCCGGAAGCGTCCCCTCCGGAAGTCAGAATTCCTATATATTCATCTTTTTTCATCTATCTCAGTTCTTGTTTTGTTTCATTCTGCCAATATAGCTTTCAGTTTTTTCCGGCAGTGAAAAATACGGCTCTTTATAGTTCCCAAACTCACGCCGGTTCTTTCCGCTATCTCACGGTATTTGAATCCTGACAGGTACATCTCAAAAGGTATGAAATGTGACTCCGGTACACTTTTGATGGCATTACGTATCTTTTCCAGGTCATAGTTCTTGTCCACCTCCTCTGTACGGGACTCGTCCATGATCCGCGAATAATATGCAGGATCGGAGGATATGTACAGGCGGGTATGACCGACCTCCGCCCGGTAACCGTTGATAAACGTGTTGCGCATGATGATAAACAGCCACCCTTTGAAATTCGTGTTCTTGTTGTAACTTTCTTTGTGAAGCATTGCCTTGAGCAGGGTATCCTGCAACAGGTCTTCCGCCTTCTCCCTGTTAGCTGTCAGTTTGTACGCAAAACGGAACAGTTCGTCCTGTACGCCAAGTAGTTCTTTTTCAAAATTGAATTCCTTCATCGGTTGTGCCGGTTCCCTGTTCCGGAAGTGTCTGTTAAAGGTCGGACGGCTTTTCCGAACAAGAAAAGCCTGTCCGACCTTACGACATTCCAGATCTGGAATTATTTAACCTCGATAGCCTTGAAAGTTTTTTGTTTTTCTTCCTCCTTCATTTTCGGGATTTCAATGGACAGAATCCCGTGTTCGACTTTTGCGGAGATCTTATCCTTCTCCACATTTTCAGGCAGCAGGATGGTCTGCTGGAACTTGGAATATGAGAATTCGCGGCGGAGATACTTCTTGTCTTTCTTCTCCTCCTTCTTCTCTTCTTTCTTTTCCATGCAGATTGTCAGGTTGTTGTTCTCGTCAACATTCACCTTGAAATCATCCTTTGTCATTCCGGGAGCCGCCATTTCAACCTTGTAGTCCTTGTCATTCTCAATGACATTGATGGCAGGAGCCGTAACTCCCGTTTTTGCCAGCCACTCATTCTCGAAGAAATCGTTAAAAATACTCGGCAACCAGTTTGAGTTTGTTTTTACAGGTACCATTTTTACCTCCTTTTTTAATTGTTAATAAATAAAATATTCAAAAAGACAATACAATCCAGTCTGATTGACTGACTTTTATCGTCTGATCATACCTTGTTCGGCTACAGCCTTTGTCCGTTTCCGTATCTCTTCCGGGTTTCCAAGGTAGTAGTCCTTGACAAGAACCAGTCTGTCGTCAAATTCAAAGACATAAGGAACCGCCGTAGGCAGGTTCAGGTTGGAAATATCCGTATCGGAAATCCCTTTGAGATGCTTGATGATTCCGCGCAGGCTGTTGCCATGGGCGACTACCAGCAGGCTGTCCTTATACATCAATGCGGGAAAGATGATGCATTCCCAGTAAGGCATGACACGCCCAATAGCATCTTTCAGGGATTCCGTACGGGGAAGTTCCCTATCTGGCACACCGGCATAGCGGATATCCATGCCCGGATTACGGGGATCATCTTTGCCTACCGGAGCGGGAGCCACGTCATAGCTTCTTCGCCAGATGTGTACTTGTTCTTCACCATATTGGACCGTCGTCTCACTCTTATTCAGTCCTTGAAGCATGCCGTAATGCTTCTCGTTCAGCCGCCAGGTCTTTTCAACCGGAATCCAGTCTTCATCCAGCCGGTCCAGGACACAGTTCAACGTTTTTACGGCACGTTTCAAGTAAGAAGTGTAAGCTGCCTCAAAAGAAAATCCGGCCTCCCGTAATGCATCGCCTGCCTTGCAGGCTTCTTCGACTCCTTTCTCGCTTAAATCCACGTCCGTCCATCCGGTAAAACGGTTTTCTTTGTTCCATAGGCTTTCGCCATGACGTAATAACACTATTCTTTTCATGGATACTTCTCCTTTATGCAATGGTTATTGAAGAATCCAGATATACGTCCTGAATGGTGTTCAGAAGTTGAACTCCGTCTTTCATCGGTTTCTGGAAAGCCTTACGACCGCTGATCAGCCCCATACCACCTGCACGCTTGTTTACTACTGCCGTTACGACGGCATCATGCAGGTCGGATTCCCCATGGGATTCCCCGCCCGAGTTGATCAATCCGACACGTCCCATATAGCCATTCGCCACCTGATAACGACAAAGGTCTATCGGATGGTCAGTGGTCAGTTCCGAATACATACGCTCGTTTGTCTTTCCGAATCCGATAGCCTTGAAACCGCCGTTATTGGATGGGAGCTTCTGCTTCACGATATCGGCTTTGATGGTAACCCCGATATGGTTGGCTTGTCCTGTTAAATCGGCAGCGGCATGATAGTCGGTTTCATCCTTTTTGAAGCTGCTGTTTCTCAAATAGCACCATAAAATAGTAGCCATTCCCAGTTCGTGGGCATATTCAAAAGCCTGTGACACTTCTACTATCTGGCGGCGGCTTTGTTCCGAACCGAAATAAATGGTAGCGCCGACAGCTACAGCACCCATGTTCCATGCCTCTTTTACCGTACCGAACATTACCTGGTCGTAGCTGTTCGGATAAGTCAACAGCTCGTTATGGTTCAACTTCACGATGAAAGGAATCTTATGGGCGTACTTACGTGCCACAGCTCCCAGAACTCCGAATGTGGATGCCACGGCGTTGCATCCTCCTTCAATGGCCAGCTTTATGATGTTTTCGGGATCGAAATAAAGCGGATTGGGGGCGAAAGACGCTCCTGCAGAATGTTCTATCCCCTGATCCACCGGCAGGATGGAGACATACCCGGTATTGGCCAAACGCCCGTGCCCGTACAGGGCTTGTAGGCTCTCCAAGGTGCGTATATTCCTGTCGGAATTCATCCATACCTTATCTATCATATCCGGTCCCGGAATATGGATAAGTTGTTTGTCTATCGTCTTACATGTATGGTTCAGGTAGTACTCAGCCTGTCCTCCCAATAAATCTACTATTTTCATCTTATTTATTTTTATTGATTATTCTGGTTTATGACTCCCGTTCACCCAGTTTTGCATCCATAAAAAGGATAGCACTGTCTCCGGCTTTCCTTAGCCGACTAACAATATTGAGTACATTCGCTTCTTCTTCTACCTGCTCACGAACAAATTGCCACAAGAAGTTCTGAGTGGCATTGTCTTTCTCTTCGGATGCTACCTGTACCAATTCATCAATCAGTTTGGAAACATGTTTTTCATGCTCCAAAGCATGTTCGAATACTTCAACAGGGTTACCCCAACCTTGTGGAACCACATCGACCTTGTCCACTTTCGGGGTTGCCTCACGCTTAATCATGTACTCAGCAATGGCATATGCATGCCCGATCTCTTCTGCAGATTGTTTCTGCATCCAGCGAGCCATTCCGGAAAAGCCCTCTCTTTCCAGATAAAAAGACATCGATAAATACAGGTTGGCAGACCATAATTCTGCTGTGATTTGCTCATTCAGGGCATTTTGCAATTTTTCAGTCATGACGAATCAAACTTTTAATGTTAATAATAAATCCAAATTATCTCTCTTCTTTAAGAACAAGCATGGGCTTGTTTCAAAATTTCAATTAATACCGGACGTATCCCGCTGATAAAACATTCCACGGCGATCACCATCAGAATAAGTCCCATCAGTCTCATCATTACATTGTTTCCCGTCTCTCCCAAGATTTTTAAAAGCTGGGTGGACGCGCACAGAATAAAGAATGAAAGAATGCAGACCAAAGCGATTACGCCAAGCAATACTATTTTGAAAGTATATTCCGAAGCATCTTCCATCAATGTTATTCCACTGGAAATCGCTCCCGGACCGCATAACATCGGAATGGCAAGAGGTGTGATGGTTATATCTTTGGAATATTCTTTTCGTTCAGTTTCATTCAGTTTCACATGGGTGAAATGTGCCTGCAACATATCATATCCGATTTTAAAGATGATGATACCTCCCACAATCCGGAATCCGTCTGTTGAGATGCCGAAAAAATGAAACAGGAACCTGCCCGATAATGTAAAAAGGACTAATATGATAAATGCAATGGTACATGCTTTCAAGGCGATACATCTGCGTTCTTTCGTATCCATTCCATCAGTCATTTGCAGGAATACCGGCATCACTCCAAGCGGGTCCATCAAGGTGAATAGCGAAGTGAAACACAATGTTATATATACAAATATATCCATGATGACATATATTTTATTGTCGATTATTATATCGCAAAAAACATACCAGATAGCATTCTGCAATATTAAATTTTGCAGAATATCAATCTTAAATCCATACCGTCAAAAATAAGGTAGTCTCCGTTCGTTTTCCTTGGCGAGGATACGTAATAATTCCATAAATACCGTACTTACATATATACGGTCTGCATACAGCCCGCTGATGAAAGAATGGAAGGACATGTTCACATTCCGGCATAATATGAGAAATGTGTTTACCTGACATGATATGTACTGCTCGTGTTCAAGCAATTCATTCAGGGCATTCAATGGCGTTGTCCATTCATGTGTATCCCGTTTCATTTCATTGATTGCAACACATCCTCCATCATGGCATATCCGATTCATCATCTGATAAACCTTGTTCATATTGTCCTGTGCTTGGGAGTTTAGCCAGGAGCTAAGTATTGGAAGCCGTTCATCTTCAAAATAGACCTGCAATGACAGGTATAAACCGGTTGACCATATTTCTGTATTGATCAACTCATTCATGGCGTTTTCTATTCGTTTATCCATTATCACTCTGAATATTGAAAATCCATTACTAATATTATGTGTTATTCCCTGTATATAAAAATTCCATTCGATTGTGGGTAACCCATAAAACGGAATTCTTAAACGAGGCTTAAATAATAGGATACTTATCCGCATAGACAAATTGTCACAAAAAATAGTGCTATGGTGTCTTTTTGTCTTGTCTTCCTTGCAGAATATCCAATAAGATATCCAGTTCTCTTTCTATTCCTTCAATCTTATCGGAAATACAGTCCAAAGTATTATGGTGCAGACTAGCTTTACAGTCCTGCAACTCTCTTGATAGAGAAAGTACCTGCAACCAAAGTTCTTCCTCTGTGTGACAGGGGGAGTTACTATTATCTAGTACCATAGAAGGAGAAGGCAGAAAAGTGTCTTGGCATGTAATTTGTATGATTATGATAATGAACGGTATGTCCCGAAAGAGACAGGATGGAAATGAAAGGATAGAATATTCCACAAAAGACAGTAACAAACGAAGGGGGGAAGTCGTTGGAGACAGTTGTCTCGCTTTTAAAACAAGTTGCTTTCATAATGTTTATAATAAGCCAACCCTGTTCCCTGGAGTTGTGTTTATATAAAGTTAAGCGTGGGAACTTTGGTATTACCGTTCAGAAGTATCCCCATACTCAACAACATATAATACACAAAGCCCCACGCCTATATATAACAAAAATCTATATAAATAGTACGTGGAGCGTCCAATGTATTATCCAATTGTTGTTTCGAAATTGGGGATTTCCTGAACTTGGATAATGCCTTAACGCTTTACTATAAATCTTCTATTTTTAAAAGACTAATACAAATGTAATAAAAGAAATGAATTCTTTCAAAGGAAATATCTCCTTTTTTAAGGGGTGGCTTAATTTTTCTTCATTAAAAGTCTTAGAATTACTGCCTGCCAAAGCCCGTCACAATTTTTTTGAAATCCTCAAGCTGTACATTAAGCTCTATATAGTACAAGCAGAAAAACAGACCATGATGCCGCAGGCAGTATAGGCCATAACCCACTCTTCCGTGAGTATCTTATCTATTTGACAATAATAAAAATGTAAAGGAGGATAATGGCATGGACAATATTCGTATCCCAATACATATAGGTTAACATATAAGGGAAAATGGTCACGGAGCCCACAAACCGTAGAATGAAAAAATATATTTCCATCGTGCACGGTTTATGCCTCTATCCGGATATTTGGCCGGTGCCGCAAAATGCACAATGTATACTCCATAAAAAACACCAGGGAGGAAAAATAAGTCATACTGAACAACGCCTGTCTGTAATGGGTCATGGATACAAATGGACTACAGATAATGGCTGCAATGGATATAACGATACAATCAAGCACAAAATAATGTACGAACGTGCCTATCAGTTGCATTTGGATGAAGCAGTACCACTTCATGCGATGTTTGGTTAGATTGAGTATGGATATAGGGGCTTAAAAATTAGACAGATACAAATTTACTAAAAAAGGAGAGGCTGTCTCAAAAGAGGTGTTTACAAACTTACTTTTGAAGATTTCATCCTTTCAAACTGCTTTTTCGTTGCCATAAGCCTCCTAAGAGGCTACTTTTGCAAGATTATATGCTATGGCTAGCAGGGCGAACTCAATTTCAACCTTCTTAAATCCACGAAGATGGAACCTCTTGAAGTGCTTGTTGTTCTTGAGGTTTCCAAATACGGCTTCCACATCCTGTGGTCGCTGACTGCGATATTTCAGACCTTCATCAGAGAGTAGCTTTTCACGTTCTCTTTCCTTGATTTTCCTCAGACGGTGATTTACCTGTACAATCCTTTCCGAGCGGCTTCTGTAGCACCGGCATCTTAACGGGCAGTCCTTATAGTTACGTGCCTTGTATCTTGATATGGTCTGCACAAAACCGTTGTTTGTTACCCGCCTTGCATCGGAGAGTCTTTCCATTCTCTGTCCCGTAGGACAATACATGCCGTCGGTTTCTTCGTTATGAAAATAATTGTACTTTATAAAGGTTTCAATGCCATGTCTGAAAGCATACAGATAGTTCTCTTCACTTCCGTATCCGGCATCACAGACAGACACGTCAGGGTATCTGCCGTAGAGGGAATGGAAATCATCCATATGCAGAGGATAGGTGGAGGTATCGCCCAACACTGATGGATGGTATAGTTCAGAATGAACTGTTTATTGGTACTGAACTGGGGATTGTATCCGGGTTTGAGTTGTCTGTTCTTCATATGGTCATCTTTCATGCGCATGAAAGTAGCATCATTGTCTGTCTTTGAGTAGCTGTTACGTCCGTCAAGTATCTTTCCCTGCGATTCATATTTCTTGAGCTGTTCAGGCCATGACTTCCTTACACGTCTTACCTTCGCTTTCATCTTCTTGTCAGCATCCACTCCATTCAGGGCATCATCTATCTGCCCGAGTGCCTTTTCCACTTTCTCCGGGGTGATATCCTGATAGGCAACCGGAGCGGAATCACGCAGTTCCTGCTTGGTGAGGGACTCGGCGTATTGCCATATCTCCTCAAGCTGTTCCGCGATTCTGGATATGCGGGTATGTATAGATTTGCCCCCCAGACGAACGTATAACGGTTGGCGTTCACCTCCATCTTCGTCCCGTCAGTACAGGCCACATCCAGACTTACAAAACCTTCCGCCACGAGAAACTTTACAATGGTTGCAAATATCGTCTTCAGCACATCCTTTAGCCGGCTGCTGCGGAAACGGTTGATGGTATTATGGTCAGGAGTTACATTGCCGGTAAGCCACATGAAGCGTATGTCATTACGACAGAACTCTTCTATGCGACGGCTGGAATAGATATTACGCAAATGCATAGACAAGAATCTGAAGCATCATGCGTGGGTGGTACGCAGAACAGCCTTTAGGGGAATACTTACGGTAAAGTGCTTCAAGGTTTATCTGTTCAATGATGCGGTGAACAACCCGGACCGGATCGTTCCGGGGAATAAAATCGCCTAAACATGGAGGTAAAAGCAGATTATCGTTGGATGTGTAACTTTTAAACATTATCTTTGGGATATCTTACTTGATGCCCTAAGATACAAAAAATTAGGGAGATGGGCAAGTTCTGGCTGAGCGAAGTTAGGGCTTACCCGATTTTTTGCAGACACAAAAAAGGCCATCCCAAAGTTTATTTGAGACAGCCTTGTTTATTTTATGTGCAAATGTAACTGTTATCCTAAATAACCATTCAGAATTATTTCAGCATTTCACCTTTTTCGTTGAAAAACACAACGCTTTCGGTTCCGACGGCATCAACCAAAGTTACTTTATAAGTCTTTACGCCATCTTCTGCCACTTCTACGGCTGCTTCCTTAATGGTGGATTCAGCATAGTCTTTCTTGATGGCGTCCTGAACTGCCTGCGGGAGTTCCTTTATATCAATCGGTTTAAACTCGTTCACCATTGCAACGATTTCAACATCTGATGCCATGTTGTTAGCGAATGCTACTGAACTACCTAATCCCATTACCAGTGCTACTGCAAACAATACCTTTTTCATAATGCTAATTATTAAATTGTTAAACATCTTATCGTCTTACGCTAAAGAATAGACAATCACCGTGCCAAATAAATGGATATTTATCATATTGCTGTAAAACAGACCCTTATGAATTATTCATATTGCATAATGCAAATGTCTGATGGGCATTTTTTCTACAATGATGTGGAATGCGATACACATGGCTACACATGGTCTAACGACTGTGAATAAGAGAGTTGAGACGTTAAAATCATGCAGACGGCATGCGAAAGGAGTCGTAACGAAAATAATCTCTCCATTACGGCTCCTGGTTATTATCCTTCTACTGTTAAAAAGTAATATCCAATTTCACCATGAATGTTATCGAACGATAGCCGCACTCCTTGCTCAACAGGTTGTTCACCATAAACTGGAAAGCGACTCCCTTTGTCACTTTCACGCCGAAGTAATTGCGTATATGTTCGTAAAGGAGATAGCCCATTCGCTGGGATTTGAAAATACGGCGTTCTTCACCCAATTCTTTAAACGGTTCACCGGCTCTACTCCGCAGGAATATAGAAAACATTAATCTGCCAGATACCTTTTCATTCGCGGCGAGTACTCTGTCCGGTAGTTTCCGCAACTGTCCGTATAGATAATGAAATTGTCAATTTCCGGATGCTCTTTCTACAACTGACGGGCTTTGCGGCTCCCCAACGTCATAAAGGCCGTTGCATAGGCATCAGCAAGCATGCACTGATGGGCAATAATTGTAGCACTCAATATATCCTTTTGAACCGGATATCCTGTTATCGGATTGATGGCATGAGCGTATTTCCTTCCATCTTTCAGATAGAAATTACGGTAGTTGCCGGAAGTTGCGAGTCCCAGCCGTTCCGACAGTTGCACAATTTGTTCAAGCTCGGAGTTTGTTCCGGTACTGTCATCCTTCGGTCTGACAATGCCAATGCACCAATTCCACCCTTGCGGGTTCTTTCCTTTCGCTATCATTTCGCCGCCGATGTCTATCATATAGTTCGATATGCCTTTGCGGTCGAACAAACACGCGATTATGTTACAGATAGTACCGCCGCCGAGCACCGAGAAATTGAGCAGGATGCGGGGATCGTCTTTCATCACACGGTTGCCCTGTAAACGCACTTTTCGGAAGCCTACAAAGTGGCGGATACTGTCTACGAGTTGCGGAGTGATGCTGTCAAACTTTGTAAAGCCAAATCCCCACAGGTTGATAAGCGGTGCACAAGTTACGTCAAATATCCCGCCTGTTTGTTCCGACGCTTGCATGGCTGTGCGGAAAGGATTGCATCAAGTTATATATCTTACGATGTTTTTTGTGCCAAGTGTATCTCTATGTAGAATACATTTCTAATTAGCTAAGCGATATATGAAACTAATCTTATCGAAAATTTTGTCCGTATCTTCTCCGACCTTTGGGTTAATCAGTTCAGCATATATCTGCATAGAAAAGATTGATTTTGTGTCCTAATACTTTTGTAAAGTTTCTTATGGCACGCCTTTTAATATACCCGAAACAACAAAGGTATAATGTCCGATATGAAAAAAACTGGATTTTTATTGAAGCGAATCAATTCTTTTATTATTTTTACCTTTCCTTCCATAACCAACGTGGTGCGCCGTTGCGCCCTGCAGCTGCTCATGTCGAAACAGAAAACACTGGACAAGCAGACGCTGAAGGAAGCCTTACAGAAAGAAACACAGAAAATGTGAAATTATTACGTGGACTCCGACGGACCGCCCTGCTTGTGTTACCGGCTGCCTTGCCCGGGATGAACCTTTGAGATGCAACCGCCAGACAAAGGGGAAGAGGAACACTTCCATACCCGTAACCCGGCAGGACAGTCTTATGCCAGGGACACAACTATAGAAAAAAGGACAGACCTGATAGTAAGATGCGTTTGGCAAAAAAGGAAATGATGAATATTAATAATAGAAAAAGACATTTGTTCCGCAAAGCATACGCGGATATGTACATAAAAGAAGAGAAATATCTTCAAAAGGAGGATTGTTTTCCAGCCCCCCATTACTGGTAGTTTTTAGGAGATAAAGCCTAAGGATATTTTGTTTTTCTCACTTGAAAACCTTATTTTTGCATAACAAAAACGTCCTTTGAATGTATGCAAGATGAAACAAGCCACTGAATTTCGCTCGTTTCTAAATAGTTACCTATTAAATAAAAATAACAAGAGAACTATTTAATTTTCAGTTAGATAGCAAAAGCATTGTGTTTCCTTACGTGAAAGGTCACTTTCTTGTTCTTGATGCCGGCGGCTAAAGTCCAGCCTTTTAATACCTGACATATAATCGTGAGGCTAGGTAGATGGAATATCAAGCCGAGCCTGTCATTGTCATTCTCATTCTCCCTTGCGGGAAGGTATTTTATCGCTTCCTCGGACAATGGGAGATAAATAGCCTCTTTCGTCTTTCTTTGTATGATTTGTAAACGGAATTTATCATTTCCTTCTTTTTGCATATCTTCCCATCTAAGAGCGGTCAAGTCGCTGATCCGGAGTCCGCAGAAACAGCAGAACAGAAAAGCCTTTTTTACCTCTGGGCATACGCAATCTGTCCGGATTAACCTCTTTAGTTCCTCTAGGGTCAAATAAGTACGCAGGCTGGTAGGTTTGTGAGGTTTTTCGTCTGTATCCAGCAAACTACAAGGATTCGAGAGGATCAGTCCTTTTTTGACCGCCTTATTGAGTGTGACATTCAGGAGCCGGTAATAACCGTGAATCGTGAAGTCGCTTTTGAGGTAGGGTTGTTTACGCAAGTGAGCGATGAAACCTTTCACGAAACCGGTATCTATGTCCTTAAGCAGGCATTGCGGCATATAGTCTCTAAGATGATTGGCCAGACTTCTTAATCGTAGGGAATAGGCTTTGTCGCCATGCGCAGATTTATCGGTGGACAATTCCGAGAGGAATTCTAAAAGTGTTTTTTTCCCGAGCCCGTTTATCATACGGACACCGTAAATCTCGTTCTGAAGATCAATGATCCGTTGTGCCTTGATACTATTGGCCAAGCGCAAAGTGATCCGGTTCTTATCACGGTCTTCAGGGAAACGTTCCGGGGTGAGGTAGAGCTTGAGGAACTCATAATACCTCTTCCCTTTGTAATAGATGTCCAGATATATGGACAGGTTCGCGTTCGACAGTTTCTTGAACCGGAGCTTTACGGGCTCTTTCGCTTTCATCTCATTCTTTTTTCTTGCCATGATTTTGCTGAATTTAAGTGATTATGTATATTTGTTACTAGGATGATCCGAGTACCACCCCGGTAGCATAAAATACACGGATTGAGCCTGTTTTTGTAGGTGAAAGTTGCAAAAGGTAGGGAAACCTATCACTTTTATGAAATTGATACATTTGTCTCTTATTATAGAGAGTTCTGCCTATCAGCACCACGATATATCCTTTCTATTTTTGTCACATATTAATGTGAGAACAAAAAATATTATACTATGAGATTCAAGAAATACATTCTTTTATCGTTGGTGCTATGCGGATTTGCCGCTTGTTCCGATGATAATGAAATAGAAATTCCAAAGGCTCCTGTCTTAGAGAAAGCTCAACTAGCTTTGGCTATCAAGAGTGAGGAAGGGGCGGTTACGAAGGCCGGAGAAACTACTCCAACGGATGCGGACGTGAATACGCTAACGGTTGGGGTGTTTGGAGTTGATGGATGGAGTGTGATATATACAAAAGATGCTACTCCTAACTCTGATGGGACAAAGGATGTCGGTCCGCAAGAAGTGTATGCGGGTGAAGCTCATGTAGTGGTTGTGGCGAACGCTGCCCCTGTTATCCAAACCGAATTGGCAAAGGCTAAGGATATAACTGACTTTATTGAAACAACAATCAATCTGTCTGACGAGACTTTGACAAAAGGCTTGACGATGAGTAGTAAAGTGTTTACCGTAACGCTAATAGCCAATACCATCAATTATATCGGTTATGCTAAGAATATTGGTGATATAATAACGATAAATGAGACTTCAGGTAAGGAAATTTGTGGGGGAGGCCCCGTTCCTTTGGTTCGTAATGTCGCTTCGATCGCTTTAAAAAAAGTAGAGACAAGCAATCCGGAAAACGCAAATTATAAAAGTGTATCCTTCCTTTTAAAGGAGGTCTTTATCGCTAGCGCTAAAGGTGTTTCAAGTGTGGCTTCTAAAGAAGAGTGGGGAGCGATAGAGAAAATAATTGATTTTACAGATCCGGCTCTTGGATATGTAAAATATATGGTTGGTCGAGAGTTTTCAGAGAATATTGACGAAGGTTCTTACAAGAAAGGGGCTCAGGCGTTAAAAGAGATGTTAGTTCAAGAAAATACAACAAGTGATGAGGCTTTGAATCATGAATTTTATGTTTACGAGAATACAAAGGGTGAGGTGAAGTCCGGTGAATCTAACGTCAATGAGGCTTATGCCAACCATACCTTATTGATCGTAAAAGGTGATTATACCTATCTCCCGCAAGGTGCGAAAGAATCTATTACGAAAGAGAATTGTTATTATGCGATTCCTGTCGGAGAAGAAGTGACGATTGATGGCACGGAAAAAAGGAGTAAGTTTTACGTCCAACGTAACTACAAATACGAGATCTCTTTAACGATTATCGGCCCCGGTTCCGAGATCCCATACGACCCGATGATCTCCACCAATGTGAGCGCATCCGTGAAAGTGGAGCCATGGAACGTGAAGACTATCCATGAGGAAGTAGAATAAAGCAATATAGGGTAAAATAATTGATAAGAAAAAATTAGGATTATGAAACACATACTGTTTACAAAGGAATTGCTTCTCTTGGTTGTGGCTTTGTTCGCTATTATAGCGACTAGCTGCATCAAGGAGGATTTGGATCAATGCTATACGCTCAAACTGAAGGTCGAGAATATCAAGGGAGACGATATAACGGAATACGGATGGATGGAATCTACCGATCTGTATATATTCGACGAGAATCTGAATTACTTGGAGAAACGTCGCTTGGATAAGAACTTTATCCGTTCTCGCAATGAGATTGTTTTGGATGGCTATACCGCCGATCGTAGTTTACGTATCGTGGCATGGGGCAACGTGAATGCCTTGGGTGAAAAGCAATCCGTATCGGAGGCCCAGACCATAGAGGACTTGAAAGTGATGTTGAAAAGCCAAGATGGTTTGGCAGTTACCCCGGACAGCCTTTATTATGGTAGCGAACAAGTGTTGACAAAAGCCGGAGGCGTAGCGAAGGAGACTGAGATCGTGATTCGTCCGAAAGTGGGTACGGTCACGATCGAGACCCGAGGGTTGCAAGAGCAACTCGGCAGGATGGGGTTGAGAAGTTCCGTGGATTGCGACTTCTACTTGAATAATACATTAAGTGGTTTTGATTACCGTGGTACGCAGATTGGCGATAGCGTATATTATAATCCGGAAGGTGCGTGGAACGAGTCCGGGGTTGAATGGATAACCCCTACTATGCAAACCGCTTGTCCGGGACAGGATATGGCTGTGTCGATAAGCGCCAATGGAGTCTCGTTAGGCTCGGCCAAGGTAGACGAGAACGGTGATCCTATTTATACGAGCGCGGGAGAGAATACCCATCTGATCCTTGAATGGGGTGAGGGCGGAACCTTATCCGTCCGGGCAACCGTTCGTCCTTGGGGAGTAGTGGAAGAAGATATTCCGATGCATTAAAGGGTACCTCATCATATATAATTAAGAAATACGATACGAACATGAAATTATTAGCGAACATATTTTTATCCGGTTTGGCGATTCTCGCTTGTGTGAGTTGTTCTAAAGATGAGGATCCGGTTCTTTCCTTAGAAGGCGCTAAGCTGTCCGTCGCTGTCAAGGCGTCCGGTACGGCTACGAAAGCCTATAACCCCAATGACGTGAATGAGTTGGAGGGTGAGGCTTATATCAATAATTTGGCAGTGGTAGTATTTAATGAGACCGGCACGGAACTGCTCGGTTATAAATGGGAGGCTCTTTCCGGGGCGGAACATTCCGCCATAATAGCCGATGTGCCGACAACGAAGGCTGTCCGGGCACGGATCATTGTCTTGGCGAACGTGCCGAGAGATTTATTATCTACCATTTCTACCTACGATGAGTTCCAGACTCGCTTGGTAGACCTCTCCTCGCAATCGCAAACGAACCTAACGATGAGTAGTCAAGTGATCGTTACAAAATCCGCTTTATCTGAGGAAGATAACTATTTAGGATATACGGATCTTGGCGATCAGAATGTGGATGGCATCTCCGACCCGATCCTTTTGACCCGTGTAGCCGCACGTATTGATTTGGTGAATATATCCACTCGTTTTGCCGGAACGCCGTTCGCCGGACGTGAGGTGCGAATCGATGCGGTAGGTATCTACAATATGAAGACAAAGTCTTACTATTTCAGTGAGGCGGATTGGGGAGAGACAGAGGCTCCCGATGCCGTGCGAAATTCGGAGGATACCTCGTTCGAGGATCTGTTGGTAAATGATGGCGCTTCGATATCCAATACGCCATTCGTTCATTATGTAATGGAAAATATGAAAAGCGACGATCACACGATGATCGCCGTAAAAGCTACCTTGCAGGGGAATTCCAGTTATCAAGACCATACGAAAATCTTCACGGCGGTGATCAATGCGGGTGGCTTGCAGAACGGCTATGATCATAATTTCATCCGTCGCAACTACGTTTACCGTCTCCGTATTTATTTTGACGGCGAAAGTTTCGACAATATTCCCGTAACGCCAGACCCGGGCCCAGGTCCGGATCCGGAACCCGAGGTAGATACCAACTTGAATATAGCCGTGCAGGTAGTAGGCTGGGGCCCGGTAATGCAGCATCCGGTAATAGACTAAGTAATGGAATCATAGGGAATGAAATTTAGTATAAACAAGAAAAAACAAAAGGATATGAAACTAAGACATTTATTATTAGCCTCTTTCGCCGCATGCACTTTTGCCTCCTGCTCGGACGATAGCTCGAATGGCATCGAGATACCGGAAGAGAACTATCAGATGATAGATGCGAATGTCTCTCTTACCGCTACGGCTTTGGATGGGATACAGACAAAAGGTGCAACGAAAGAGGGCGGTGATGCTGTGCTAGAATCTGGCAGTAATAACGAGCAATTTATTAATGAACTAACCGCCTATTTGTTTTATGTAGACAATGGGGAGAACGAGGATGCATACAAATTCGCCGCAATGAAGACGGTATCCTCTACTGATGGTAATTCCGTAAAGACTATTGAAGATATTGTCGTTAAGGTAAAAGCTACGGCGGCCGGCGAACTTTCTGATACGCAATTGGCGGTGGTCTTTTTAGCGAATACGAAACTTGCTACGCCTCCTTCTAATTTGGGGGATGTGAAAACTGCCGAACTTGAAGATCTCGTTGATTTTACGCATGTGCATCCAGCGCCAGGTGTTACGCAAACGTATGTGCCGATGTTCAGCCAGATAGTTACGATTGGTGGAGGTGAGCATCAGTTGCTTGCTGGGACAAAGTATGATAACTGGGTGAAAGGATCTACGGCCCCTTCTATTATATATACAAACAATGCGACAGTAGGTGCAGCACATAATGAGATTGAGAAAAAAAGTGAAGCGGCAGAATGGACTGAAAATGGTTCCTCTTATGATCCGGCAAATATTCTAGCTGCTGATAAAATCCCATTAACCCGCCATGTAGCCCGTGTCCAACTTCAAGCTATTGATTGCGACTTCAAGAACAATTATGCTGATGCGTCATTTGAGTTGACACATGTATATATTGCGAACGCTAGCAATACTTCTCTTATCTATGCTGACGCAAAACCGTATAGTTTGGACAATGCTACCACATATTCTCATGGTTGTAGCTATAAGCGGGATGACTATTTCTTAGTGAAAGGTAAGAATGATGTAGCTTCTTTACATTGGACAATGGATGGAGGGGTAGACATCAAAATGACGGGTCATAGTCATTCTTCTAATTTGAACGGCGATGGTTCCATAAATTATAATGGTGACAGTTGGTTCTCTTTTGATGATCAAACGGTTAGTGGTGATGAATATGGACATAAAGAGATGCCTCAATTTTATGTGTTTGAAATGAGGGGGAATAAACAGATGTTTGCAGATGATCCGAATAACGGTGATTCTCTATCTGGAATGATACAGACCATGTTAATTCTTCGGGGCAATTGGTATCCAAATGGAAAAACGGAAGGACTCGGTAATGATATGGTTAAAAGAGATCGCTACTACCGTATACCAATTAAGCAAGATGCGACTAGTGGCATTATTGGTGTACAACGTAATACCATCTATAAGATATACGCTACGATAACCGGTGAAGGCTCTAAGGATCCCGACACAAGCGAGTTGAACGCTTGTATCAGTTTTAGCATTAAGGTTGAGCCTTGGACACTCATCACGCAAACTGAGACAGACGTGAATTGATAAAACTCTTTCATAACGATTAATAGCGAGAACGGGGTTCGGAATTTCCGGACTCCGCTTTTTGTCCTATGATGGATGGATTTGCGCCCTGCATAGGTATCCCTATCGCCTAAGATAGCTTTAGCCACACCCTCAAATGCCTATATTCAATATGCTAGTTTTACCCCTTAAAGTTGAAAGTTACGCCTATCGTGCCGAATAATGGATTCCTCTAATTTTGCTAGTGTAAAACAAGAGAAAAATTCAATCCATTATGAAAATAAAGAATATACTAGCATTATTATGCTTCCTTTGCATCGGAGTGTCTTGCTCCATGGAAGACGATATTTTGAGTGGTGTGGATACGAAAGGACCTGCAGGTATCGATGCCACAGAGCTTTATGCCTCATTAGATCTCTCTCTCCTTGTAAGGAATTCGAATGTTACTACGAAAAGCTCTGAACTTACTGGGCCAACTGACGGAACTGAGGAGAATATGACGAAGGATGAGAGATCTGTTTCTGATTGTTACATCGCTATCTTTAAGTATGATTCCAAGACTAAGAATGTAGGGGACTTTTTAACTTCTTATTATTCCTCGAACGGATCGATAAGCGAATCCCTAATTTTTAAGATTCCAAAAGATAAATCAGAGCGTACGGATCTCAAGATCGTGGTAATCGCGAATGCGGCAGCGTCCGTATCCAGATCTGGCTTAGCTTCAGCTAGCCAGATTTCTTATGCGGATTTAAAGGGTAAGACCTTGGTTGAGGTTCCTAATGTTTTTGTAAAAGTAGGGGAAACTGAAATAGCAAAGGGAGATGGAGGAACCTACCCGGATAATAAAGGAGGTGTCTACGTGAACATATCCGAGAAGATTCTGGGTTTGGATCAACCCGCTAATACGCCTGTCGAGGTAAAACTTATCCAACGTACGGCGGCTATCATGTTGCAGCAGTTTAAGATTCTAAAGTCTGATGGGACTGAGTATGATAATGTGGAAATCAAAGGTTTATCTTTGCTGAATTCTAAGACTATAGGTCAAGTAGCGGGTGAGGTTTCTTCTGGTGAGAAATTATACGGAATGCAATCCGTTAATGGCACTACAGAACGTTTGTATAGCTATGAAAATACCTCATCTAGTCAGCCAACAACATTGAAGATTGATTATGTGTATAATAATGGAGAAACAGGAAGTTGTAGCTTCCCGATAAAGTCCCGTTTGAGTGAGACTTCTGATCCTAGTATAGCTGTATGGGCTGGTTATCTGTATAAGTTAGAGGTGACGCTTAGGAATGCTACTGTTGATGTAACGGTGCAGTGTGTGACACAGGATTGGATTTTTGATAAGGATCATGAATTTGAGTTTACATTTTAAATAATAGGGTAATAAATAAAAATATTGAGCTATGAGATTGAAAGTAATTTTATTTATGTTGACGTTGGGCTTATTGGGTGGATTATCTGCCTGCTCCTCCGAAGAGCCGATAGATTCTCAGACTTTAGATATGTCTTTAGTTTTATTGATGGGGGATATACAGACGAAGGC
The DNA here is from genome assembly GCF_002257605.1 of Parabacteroides sp. CT06. GTDB lineage: Bacteria > Bacteroidota > Bacteroidia > Bacteroidales > Tannerellaceae > Parabacteroides > Parabacteroides distasonis. The sequence continues at coordinate 208,942 of NZ_CP022754.1, forward strand.
TTCGGCTCCTAATTACAAATATGCCACTACAGAGGAAATCATGATTCAGAATTGCCATGTGGCTGTTTTTGACACGGATGGAAATCGTATCCATTTTCAGGATTTTGCGAATATGGGAGATATGAAAGCTATCGATAATCTATCGGGTTATGAATTGGGGTTGGTTGGTGTGCGTACATTCGGCAAGGAAGATAAAGCGGTGTCGGTGTTGGTTGTGGCAAATGCGGATAATTCATTATTTAACGACTGTGCTACCTATGCTGATTATACCTCAAAAACAATACAAACAACATCTTTTCAATCTTCTCAGTTGGTGAAAATAGGAAAATCGAATACTACTTTAAAATATAATGGGACTAATGAAGCTATTAGAGTCTTATTGATTCAGCTAAGTGCTAAAATAGAATATAAAGGGATCTATAATAAGAATAACAATGACTTGATTAACGATCAATTCTCATTAATAAATGTGGAAGGCTTAAATGCTAGTTCGCAAGTCGCTATTTTTAATACCTCTTCTGTGGAAAATGGAGTTTTCGAGGCATTGACTTACCCTTCGGAAGATAAGCCGACGACGTTCTATACGTATGAAATTAGTGACGCGAATAAAAATATTCTATTGAGTGTACAACAAAATGGGTCAGAGATAAAAAGTTTTTCTTTTCCTGCCAATAAGTTTATAAAGGGCAACTATTACGAGATAAAAGGTCTATATGAACCTTCTACGGAAATAGAATGGATTTTAGAAGAGGTTGGGAACGAGAATGTCGCTCTTGACCCTTTTGAATAAATAGAAAGTATGTCTAATGGCTAAAAAATCAAGATGATGAAACAATATATTATGTTTTTATTAGGATTATTAATCCTAAGCGCTTGCACAAACGATGAGTATCTGGCTCAAAGAACAGAAGTAGAAGAAGGTATCCCTACGGTGGTGAAATTATCTGTGACGATTCCTATGAGCGGTAAGATTGAGACAAAGGCTTTTTCTGATAGTGGTGTTGCTGATTTATATGTGTTTTCCTTTAAAAAGGATAATGATGAGTTTATAACCGCTCAAAAGTATACGGAACTTTCCGGATCTACCATATCTTTCTCTACCTTGTCCGGAGAACAACGGATTTTTGCGATAGGAAATGTGGATTATGATATGTTTCCGGGACTTTCGGAAAGATTAGAGTCGTGGTTGGGAAATAATCATCCTTCAAAATCTGATTTGACTTCTCTTTTAGCGGAAGTTGGAGGAGATAAAGCGGTCCAGTTTGCGAATACTACCTCATTGGTAAGTGGATTATGGAATAATGAGGATGATACAAAAGATTATTGTACTGTCAAAGTGGATGGGACATTGGTTGAGAAAGGCAAAATTTACTTAAAGCGAGTAGCGGCTAAGGTGACTTTTAAAATTGAAGTGGCAGATGGCCGGGAATTTAAATTGAAAAGTTACCAAGTTTGTGAAGTTCCTAAAAAGGTAAATGTATGGGAAGGTTCTACTTCAGAAGAGATTGTTTCTTATTCAACTCAGGAATTGACAATCTCAAGAGATGAAGGATTTTTTACTTTTTATATGCCTGAAAATATAGCTAATGGAAAAGAGGGTTGTAATTCTGCGGATGATCGTGAAAAATTATCGAAAGGGTCTTTAAGAAATTCACCCCCGGAAGGAAGAGTGTTCACATATGTCGATAAGCCGGCTACGTACGTATTATTGAAAGGTTCTTACTACGCAAAAGATACAGACGGAAAAGAAACGAGTGCGGAAGTTGTATATTGTATTCATTTAGGTTTAGGAGCGGGGAGTAGCGATAAGGTTGATCATAAAGATTTTTCAACAAAGCGTAATATGAATTATACATATAATATTCAGATAGAAGGAGTTGAAAGTATAAAAACGGAAGTTACAGCTACCGATAATAATGTTTGGCGGCAAGAAGGAGATGTAACGGTTTCGGGAGAAGGAAAATCAATTCAATTAGACGCTCATTTTGAGGCAAGAAAAATAACGTTTCATAAATCGGATTTTAAAACTACAGATTTGAGAGTTTACGTAAAAGATCCTCTGACTAATTTCCAATTAACAGAATTCTCGGAATTAAAGGAGGAGTCAAAAAATTGGGTTTCTTTTAAATCTCTAAAAGATGTGCCTGTAGAAGAAACCTATAAATATCCTGATGAGAAGCACGTGAGTGAATTGCTTTCTGTTGAAGAATTATTGACTGAGTTGAATAAATGGGCAAAAGGAGAGAATTCTCTTCTAGCTCCCACAAATGAGGGAGCTATCGAGTTTGTTTGTTTTGTGAATGAGTATTATTATCAAAGTATAATGTGGCCAGAGTTTGTTAATACACTTGATCGTGAATTCTTTATTATGGATAAAACACAGAAACAGACATCTGGAGGAAATAGTACTCTTACTTCAGATGCCTCGTTCGTGATTAAACAACATTCTATCCAGACAATATATGATTTAAACAAAGGAGAAGATTATAACGCTTGGGGGATTGAGACTATAAACGAGACCGGATTATTAAATACAACAACTAATCCAAGTAAAATCAAGGATATTGCTTATGGCCGTTTAAATCTACCAGACTTTAGTGGTAAAGGTTGGAGCACTTTTTTGGATTATTCAAAAGAAAGTAACTCTAATCAGATGAAGGACGATTATAAAAATGCGTATTATGCTTGTTTGCAACGAAATCGAGATGAGAATGGGGATGGAGTGATAGACTCAAAAGAGAAAAAATGGTATTTGGCCTCTTCTGGGCAATATATATCTTTATGGCTGGGGCGCTCGTCTTTATCTGCGGAATCTTCACTTTTTAATATAGATGATTGGGTAAAAGAGGGTTTTGCTAAAAATATTCCAGCTAAATATCATTATATACCAAGTAATAATGATGGCAAAGTTGTGTTTTGGGCAGAAGAAGGAATTACAATAGGTAATGATGATAGTCATACGACAGGAAAGATACGAAACTATCGGTGTATACGAGATTTGAATATGAAAGGAATGGATGAGAATAATTTAGATAGAAAAAAGGCACCTGAAACGCTTTTCAAAATATCTTCTGTTGATCCTAAGGCACTTACTGTTACGTTTGACTATTTGAATGCAAATTCATTAAAACCGGCTCCTTCCATGAATGAATTGGACCCACATAATGAACGTGATAATGATATAAACAGGGTTTATAAGTCTTTTTGTATTGTTAGGGGAAGTGTGTCAAGCAATCAAGTTGGTGGAACATGGAAGGCAAAAACAAATCTTACGAATCCATGTAATCGTATAATGAATGAGCATGGTTGGCGTATGCCGAATCAAGCGGAATTGTCTGTTATTTATCTAGTTGGAACTGATGCGAGTGCATATGGATCATATAAGAAAAATGAATTTAATGGCTTAAAAGGCCAAACCGTTTTTGCTCGTACTTCATATAGTGGCATTGCTAAAAATGGAAAATCCGGACAACATGCTTATCGGTTGCTTGCTAACGAACATATTTCTTTAGTGGAGAAGACTGGATATACTGGATTTATCCGTTGTGTAAAAGATAATTACAAATAGAATTAAAATCCAGAAAAAGTAGAATCAATTGCTGCGAAAAACGGTTTTAATATATATCTAATTGTAGAGACACAGCATCATGCTGTGTCTCTCTCTATTTAACTGAAATCAATCTAACACTTTGTATCCTTAACTCCCGGAGAATCCTTTTTTCCGCCCAATTTACGGCTAGCCTCCAAATACGCAAGAAAAAAATAGGCTTACGGCTGGGGTATAACAGTGTAAGAATGCCCATTCACAACCGCTTATGATGCCCAATTGTACAGTTGGTGTTATGAATGGCTTATTTTATCTAGACGAGATTTTTTATTCGGAAAATAGTCCTTACCTTTACGGCATAGATACGTTGTCAAGTATTAATCAATCAAAACCCATACGAACTATGGAACATTACGTGAATATCATGTTGGATAGTGGCTTCAAGGCCGCCTTGTACGACGAGCGTGAGGTGATGCAGTTTTTACTATATTTGCCGTATGATCTCCCGTCAAGGAGAGAAGGGCCCGGAGTGGAAATACGACCTGCTCCCGGTATATGGAATCTACCTTTTGAACTTCAGCCTTCCCGAGTTCCCTTCATGGCGAACGGACGTGGTTCTGGCAAATGAGCAAACAGGGCGGATTCGGCTGAAACAGATCTATGTCTCTTTCGAACGATTCGATTTGCGTTACGAGGAGTGCGTTACTCCGTTAGAAAAAACAATTTATGTACTGAAGAATATGAACCTGTTTGATATGTCTCCCTTAAAGGAGAAAGAGGCCCACTTCCGCCGTTTGCTGGACGTGGCGAACTTGGGTGCCCTCACCCCGCAGGAGCGTGCCATCTACGACGAGAACCTGAAGATCTACCGGGATTGGAAGGCGACGATGGAGTATGCGGTGGAGAATGCTGAGGCAAAAGGTGAGGTGAGAGGTAGCCGCTTGATTACTTTACGTACCGCTTTGAACTTAAAAAGAATCGGCTTGGATCCCTCTGTGATCGCCCAATGTACGGGGCTTTCCTTGGAGGAGATAAACGATCTGGAGAATCTCATTCGCAAGGAAGAGATTAAGTGTTAGATGTGGATGATATGGTATAACAGCTAAGGGGCAGGCTTACACAAGTCTGCCCCTTGCTGTCTTTATAAAGTGTCGGTGTTCCTATCACCTTCTTTGAAATGAATAGGTGTTCTTATCAATCAAGGATAGTTGGTAGGTTTACCCTTTAAAGTTGAAACTCACACCTATCGTGCTAAGAAATGTTATAATCTATTTTTGTGATGCAAATTAAAAGTGAAAGGGATGAATAGGAGAGAACTCGTGAAAACATTGGCTGATAAATTGTCGGTTACGCAAGCGGAGGCGATGCGCTTTGTTCAAGCTTGGGAAGAGACTACGACAGAGGCTTTGGAAAGTGATGGTTCTTTGATGCTATTGGGCTTTGGGACGTTCTCCGCTTGGGAACAAACCGAACGGATCGGCAGAAATCCTAAGAATGGGGTGGCTTATATGATAAGAGCTCGTAAAAGCGTGAAGTTTAAGCCCGGTAAATTATTACTTAAACAGTTGAATGTGAGCTCGTCGAAGTGAAGGCATTCACGTATGTATAATAAAAACGAAAAAATATTCGATATGAAGAGAATTCTTTTCCTAGTCCTGCTCTTGGTAGCTACGACAGGCGTTTACGGCCAGAAGTTCGCGGTGAAGTCGAACTTGCTCTATGATGCGACTGCTACGATCAACTTGGGCGTAGAGGTTGGCTTGGCTAAAAAATGGTCGCTGGATCTATCCGGCAACTATAATGGATGGAAGTTTGGTGATGAGGCTCGTATGAAACATTGGCTGGTACAACCAGAAGCTCGTTATTGGTTGTGTGAGAAGTTTAATGGACATTTCTTCGGCTTGCATGCGCATTATGCGGATTACAATGTTGGAGGCCTAAAGTTCTTGAGCAAGAATATGGAGAATCACCGTTATCAAGGTAATTTGTATGGCGCTGGACTCTCTTATGGTTATCAGTGGTTGTTAAGCGATCGGTGGAGCATGGAAGCCGTGTTGGGTATTGGTTGGGCGCATCTGGATTATGATAAATATCCTTGTGCCACTTGCGGAACCGTATTGAAAAGTGATACGAAAGATTATTTCGGGGTTACGAAAGCCGCTATTTCTATTATTTACTTTATTAAATGACCCAAGCGATGAACAAGAAGATAAATGCATATATGATGGCGGCTATGATGGCCGTCGTGTCTCCGGCAATCATGGGACAGACTGCCTCGGATGGGGTTAAAGTGATTTGTAACGACGTGGTACAGAAGGGCGACTCGGTATATATCGATGCCGTGGTGACGGTAAGTAGCGATGCGGTGAAATCCCGTAGCTATTTGGAACTGACCCCCGTCTTGGAATCGGCTTCGCAAAAAGAGGGGCTTCCTTCTATTTTGGTGAACGGACGTATCCGCCAGAAAGTATATAATCGTGAGGTCGCCTTGGATAATTTGAACGACGTACCTCATTATACTATCTTGAAAGCCGGGAAGGAAGATCAAGTGGTAAGTTATAAAACCGCCGTGCCTTTTGAGGATTGGATGAAAGACGCACGTGTCGTGTTAGACCCGAATCTATGCGGTTGCGGTAAGGAAGAGGCCGGTAGTCCGTTATTGATCGCGGACAAGATTCGTCGTCGTCCGGATAAGCGCTATGAGGTTCAGCCTACATTCTCTTATATCACGCCGATGGCAGAGACGGAGAAGCATCGTGCGGAAGTTGGTACGGCTTTCTTGGACTTCCAAGTGGGTAAATATCAGATTCTTCCTGATTTCCGTAATAATGCGGTGGAGTTGGCGAAGATCAATAATACGATCCGTACCGTTACAGAGGATAAGAACGTGAAACCGACAGGTATCGTACTGAAAGGATATGCCTCACCGGAAGGCTCTTACGCTAGTAATAAGAAATTGGCGGATAATCGTGTCAAAGCGTTACGTGACTATATCCGCCAGAAGAATGACTTCAAGGCTGATTTTTTCACGATGAGCTCGGAACCGGAAGATTGGGTCGGTTTTAAGGAAAAGGTAGAGGCCGATCCGAATGTGCCGAATCGTAGCGAGGTATTGGCGATTATCGATAGCTCGGATGATCCGGATCGCAAGGAGGCTAAGTTACGTGCCTTGGGTGGTGGCGCCGCTTTCCGTTATGTGTTGAAAGATATTTTCCCTTCGTTACGTCGTTCGGAATATAAGATTGATTATACGGTGCGTGAGTTTACGGTGGATGAGGGGCGTGAGATCATCAAGACTCGTCCGCAACAGCTAAGTTTAGGGGAGATGTTCGCGGTGGCTAACAGCTATGAGATCGGTAGTGACGAATATGATAATGTATTTGATATTGCTGTCCGTATGTTCCCGAATGATCCGGTAGCGAATCTTAACGCTGCGAATATCGCTATGGGCAAGGGTGATTATGCTTCCGCTAAGAACTATTTGGCGAAGGCGGGGAACGCTCCGGAGGCGGTTCACGCAAAAGGAGTGTTAAGTATGTTGACCGGTGATTTGACAGAAGCGGAGACCCTATTGAAGCAGGCTCAGGATATGGGTGTAAAGGCCGCGGCGATAAATTTAGAGGAATTGCGCAAGAAAATAGAGGATAATGCGGTATTTGATAGTTTCAACGCTGTAAAATGATAGCTATTCCTCCCTAGGTATAGGGCAGAAGGCACTTAATTTGTAAATGTCATGAAGACAAATATTAATAATAATTTCTTTTATATGGAACAAGCATCAGATGTAGTAGAGTTGGTTCTGCCTCATGAGGTAGATAATCCAAACAGTGTCTATCTGTATCTGGAAGGAGATGCTTGGTGCGCATACGAACGTTCAGCCTATTATCTGACTCAGATGGAGGTACCGGTTGTATTAAAGAAAGAAGTGATCCGCAGCGACTATGATGTGGTCTTACTGAAAGCTTTTTTCGCCGTGAATGATATGTATTTGCCGCTTTCTCCCACGGCTGTGCTGAAGTTGGTTGCCGACGATAAGCTACAGTTCCAGATAAGGGATAGGGTAGAAGGTTTTTCCGAATGGAAAGAGAATGAGTTAAAAAAATTATCTGCTTGATAAGGAAGCGAACGCTTCTTATTTAAGCATGTAAAGTTGAGGGGTGTAAGGGTCCTGGAAAGTAGTGATACTTTTCAGGACTATTCTTTTGTATGGGATGCCTCCCTGTAAATGATTACCCGGCAATCCGGGGAGAGAGTGACAGTGAATTGGTCTCCCAAAGCCTCGTTGAGAGTTCCTTGCCACCATGAGGTGAGCTTTCGTCGGCGAATGGGCCAACGGAGTCCTTCCGTACTAATCTCCCCTTCGGGATAAAGAACGAAAATGGAGATTTGTTGTCCCGGATAAGAAGCGAAGGTTGTTGTTTCTAAGATAGGAGTGAAAAGGCCATAGTCGGATAACATCTCCACCCGCTTGAATAAGTGGGCATAGTCCATAAGAAGGGATATATTTCCCAATGTATGATCCTCACGCAATCCGGTAGCACCTAATATAAGAACTTCTCGATAGCCTTGGGTATGGGCGAAACGGACGGATTTGGTGAGGTCGTTGATCTCTTGGTCCTCTACATGATGGATTCGGTCTGCGTAGCGTTCGCGCAGGCCGGCGGGTATGCTGTCCAAGTCTCCTACGATAGCGTCCGGATGAATACCCTTTTCATAAAGTGTCTTTACGGCTCCATCACAAGCGATAATCGTTTTCGCTTCCTTTAATAATCTCAAGGGTAACTCAGCGGAAGGAAATCTCCCATTCGCTACGATCACACATCCTCCTTCCAGACTTTCCATATTATCTCCCATAATTCAAAATTCATAATTCAAAACTCTTCCCCTTTCTTCCGCCAATTGTAATAGCCTACTATGGCTAGTGTCGCATAGCAAAAATAGAGTAGCATCGTCGGATACAAGCCCCGAAGGTAATAAAGATATACGGAAACGAGGTTTACGATTACCCAAAAAATCCAATGCTCGATAATTCGCCTTGCCAGCATCCAAGTAGCGACAATGCCTACCGACGTGGTGAACGCATCGCCTACGGGGATGGGAGAGTCCGTGAATTGATGAAGGAGATACCATAAGATGGCGAATACAACGGCCAATGTTCCGATAATCCCCACGAAAAGCGGAAGGCTCAGATGGGTGTATAGGATACAGTCGGAGGGAAGACTGTCGTTTTCCGTGTGTATCTCATGTTTCTTCCGGGTCCATTGATAGAAACCGTATATGCTGATTCCTACGTAATAGGTTTGCAATCCCATGTCCGCATAGATCTTAGCGGACAGGAAGACAAATACATACACGAGGGAGGTGAGGAATCCCACCACCCACATGGCCTTATGTTGTTTAATCTCTAGAAAGAGATAGAGTAGACCGGTTATTACTCCGAAGTATTCTAGCCAAACCATTTTAGTAATTGAAAATTAAGTTAGAATTTGAAGGTGATCCTGGCCATGGCGTTCGTGCCGGCTTGGGTGAAATAACCGTCATCCTTTTTACGTGTGTCGTTTTCGATATAAGAGTATACCCATGCGTTGGTCTCGTACTTCTCGTTGAAGAGGTTGTTGATAGTCACGTCTAGGGTTATTTCTTTCATGAACTTAGGCTGGAAGGCGTAACCGATACGTAGGCTATTGATAAAGTAGGGATCGATGGAACGATCCTTGCTGCTTGAATTGTCTATGTATTGGCGGCCTACTACTTGCGAGTTGAAACTAGCGATAAATCCTTTGTAAGCGAAATCGAACATGCTGTTTGCGATTAGGTCTGGGGAGAAAGCGATATTCGTTGTACCTAGATCGTTGATCTCTTGTACTCCGGTATCCCAGTTATCCACGTATTCCACGAAATGCTTGATTTTATTTTGGCTGAGGGTTACGTTCGCGTTCCAATTCAGCCAAGAGGTGATTTGTACACCTCCGGTAAGCTCGATGCCCATTCGGTAGCTATCCTTTATATTGGAAGTGAGGGCCTCACCGATCTCGCTGATCTTGCCGGTCAGGATCAATTGGTTGTTGTAATCCATGAAATAGAGATTGGCTCCAACCCGGAAACGGTTGTTACCAAAACTATAACCGGCCTCGTAATCATATAAGGTCTCGTGGGTAGGACGTTCTTCGGGGCCTGCCTCCGTGAAATTGTCACGGTTCGGTTCCCGGTTTGCGACGGAGAAAGAGACGAATGCGTTATGGCCGTTGTTATGGAAGTTTATACCGGCTTTCGGGTTGAAGAAGTTCCAGTTCTTATGAATGTCCAGCTCTTCCTCGGCTTTGTCATCGTTTCCCTTAATGGTGTAATGGATCCCACGGTATTGTAAGTCCAGATAGCCGGTGAAAAGAGGGGAAAGACGTTGGGTCAATTTTGCGTATGCGTTGTAGTCTAATTTCTTACCGGTATTGCGGTAATATTCGTAATCCGGTTGTGGCAAGACGTTTGCGCTTTTGGTCCACATTACCCGGCCAAAATGGTCGCCTACGTAGTTGTTGACGGCGGTTCCCAGCGTAAGGCGGGTGTTGTCATGTTGATAGTTCGCGCTATAAACGGCTCCATAGAAATAATTGTCGAGCCATTTACGGCGCACAAGGTCCGTCTTTTTTACGGTATTACCCTCCGGATCGATATATTCCGGTAGTTTATAACTGCTGAATTTGGCTTTCGATTTATAATCCTCGTAATATCCGTTACCATCGGTGTAATGAAGGGTCAGGTTCATATTCCAGAAATCTCCGATACGCTGGCTGGCCATTAAATGGTAGTTGTGTTGCCAATAATTATCCGTCTGATTGTTATAAAACTTCTTCACTCCATCTTCCTCATATTCTCCGCATGGATTATAGCTACGATCTGTGTCAAGTAAATAAGACGGAACACCGTTCCATGCTTGATAGGTCTTCTCGCTGTTCCCGAAGGCTTGGAATTTAATCAATGTATTATCGGCATAGAAAGCGGCGGAGGCATAGTAAGAGCTCATACGGGCGGAGGCACGATCGATAAAGCCGTCGCTACGGATATTGGAGTAGCGGACGTCGAAAGCGAAATGATCGTAAAGTAATCCGGTACCGCCTTTTACCGTATGCTTCAGCGTACCGAAAGAACCTGCTGATACGGAATATTCGCCGTAAGGCTTTAAGGACGGTTTCTCGGTCTGCATGGCGACCGTAGCGCCAAAAGCCGCGGCTCCGTTCGTAGAGGTTCCGGCACCTCGTTGGATCTGGATCGATTCTACCGAGGAGGCTATATCGGCCATATTAGCCCAGAATACGGTATGAGACTCGGAGTCATTAACCGGTACGCCATTGATCGTGATATTGATACGGTTCGCGTCTGTACCCCGGATACGAAAACCGGAGTAACCTATACCTGTTCCGGCATCCGAGGTCATGATAACAGACGGGGATTGGGAGATAAGGAATGGGATACCTTGCCCGTTGTTCCGGCTGCTTAGCTCTTGTTTGGAGATGTCGCTATAAGCTACCGGGGTTTCTTTCCCGACTTTGGTAGCGGTAATAACTACTTCATCCAAAGATACGTCTTTTGAGATTTTCAAGGAGTCGACCGGACTGGGCATTTGTGCCTTGACGGTTGTAGCCAGTAAGGAGCCGGCCAAGATAACCAATACATTTTTCATCTTTTCATCTTTTTGCTTTAAAACTAAATAGATGAATAGAAAGGATCGGAGAAGCATGAATCCCTACGACAGCATTACCTGTACAGGTTCTATGGGTATGATCTCAGCCCGCTCCTTTCGTGAAGGATTTTGCGAGCACCCCTTCGTATTCGGCAGCAAAGATAGGCATAAAAGTGTTAATAAATATTACTGTCAATAGTAAATCGGATTTCTATAGATATTAATTCTGATTACTATGGATAGTAATCCGGTTTGTGTCGTATTAATTTTTTCTGTAAAAAGATGAGGATATTTTGAGAACTCATTGATTTTTTGTATATTTGCGGGCGATTAAGTGAAGTTGAGGAGGGGGCGGGTAGTCCCCTTCTTTTGTTCTTAACAGATATGTGTATGATAGAAAAGAAAGTGGTAAGCCAATTAATAGAGGAAAAACTAGCCTCTTCAAGCAATTATTTAGTAGACGTGGTGATTAAACCGGGAAACCTGATAGTCGTTGAAATTGATAACGATGAAGCGGTAAGCATTGATGATTGCGCCGAGTTGAGCCGGTATTTGGAGGAGCATCTGGATCGTGACGTCGAGGATTATGAGCTGGAGGTTGGCTCCGCCGGCATTACTTCTCCTTTCAAGGTACTTCGCCAATACGTCAAGAACATCGGAAACGAGGTGGAGATGCTGTTGAAAAACGGCTCGAAGCTGACCGGTGTGTTGAAATCTGCCGACGAGAACGGTGTGGTTGTCTCTGTCGAGAAGAAGGTGAAACCGGAAGGCGCTAAGCGGAAGGTGACTGTGGTGGAGGATGAGTCGTATACATTTGATGAAATAAAATATACAAAATACTTAATAAGATTCAAGTAAGATTATGGCCAAGAAAGAGGAAACAATCAGTATGATTGACACCCTTGCGGAGTTCAAGGAGTTGAAGAATATCGATAAAGATACGATGATTAGCGTTTTGGAAGATTCGTTCCGTAACGTGATCGCCAAGATGTTTGGCACGGATGAGAACTATGACGTGATTATCAACCCTGAGAAAGGTGATTTCGAGATATGGAGAAACCGTACGGTTGTGGCTGATGATGAATTGGAGGATGAGAACTTGCAGCTTACGTTGACGGAGGCCCGTAAAATCGATGCCGACTGTGAGGTGGGCGAGGAAGTGACCGACGAGGTGCATTTCGCAGACTTCGGACGCCGTGCGATCTTAAACTTGCGCCAAACTTTGGCTTCAAAGATACTTGAATTGCAGAAAGACAGCTTGTACGCTAAGTATAAGGATAAAATCGGCCACATCATCGCCGCTGAGGTTTATCAGGTGTGGAAGAAAGAAATCCTGTTGCTGGATGACGATGGTAATGAGTTGCTACTGCCGAAATCCGAGCAAATCCCGACCGATTTCTATCGTAAGGGAGAGACCGTACGTGCGATCGTTCAACGTGTGGATAACTATAATAACAACCCGAAGATCCTTCTTTCCCGTACGGATAAGGTCTTCTTGCAACGGTTGTTTGAGTTGGAGGTTCCGGAGATTAATGACGGCTTGATTACGATCAAGGCGATCGCCCGCATCCCGGGAGAGCGTGCCAAGGTGGCTGTCGAGTCATACGATGACCGTATTGATCCGGTAGGCGCTTGCGTAGGTATGAAAGGCTCTCGTATCCACGGAATCGTTTGCGAGTTGAGAAACGAGAACATTGATGTGATTAATTACACCTCAAATCTCTCTTTGTTTATCCAGCGTGCCTTAAGCCCGGCTAAGATCTCTTCTATCCGTGTGAATGAGGAGGAAAAGAAAGCTGAGGTTTATCTACGTCCGGAGGAGGTTTCTTTAGCGATCGGTAAGGGCGGTCTGAATATTAAGTTGGCTTGTATGTTGACTGAGTATACGATTGACGTATTCCGTGATATCGAAGGAGCGGACGAGGAGGATATCTACTTGGATGAGTTCTCCGACGAGATCGACAGCTGGGTGATCGACGCACTGAAGAATATAGGATGCTATACGGCGAAGAGTGTCCTTGCTATGGACCGCAATGAGATTATTGAACGTGCCGATCTGGAAGAACAGACCGTGGACGATCTTTTAGCTATCTTATCTGCGGAATTTGAAGATGAAGGTAACGAATAAGTATTACGACAAAGTTAGATATGCCTATAAAATTAATTCAAGTACAGAGAAAATTGAACGTGGGAATCAACACGGTGGTTGAGTTCCTGCACCGGAATGGGTTCTCGGTTGAGGATAATCCCAACACGAGGATCAGTGATGAACAGTATGCTTTGCTCGTAAAAGAGTTTGGAAAGGATCTGCCAGAGAAAGATCGTAATTTTGCGGCGGATCGTATGCGGAAAGAGGTTCCTTCTGTGAAAGAAGAGAAGACCGCGGAAATAAAGACAGTGATACCGGAAGAATTCAGACCTAAGATCGTAATGAAGGGTCATATTGATTTGGATGGTGGACAACATAAAAAACAGCAGGAAGAGCCGAAGGCTAAAGAGGAGCCTAAGGTGAAAGAAGAGCCTAAGGTAAAGGAAGAGCCGAAAGTGAAGGAAGCGCCTGCCGCTCCCGCTGCTCAAGCTCCTGTTAAACCCGCGCAGCCTGCGCAGGCTCCCACGGAGAAAAAAGAAGAAAAAGTTATAGTAGTGGAAGTGGAAAAAGAAAAAACCGTAGAGAAGCAACCGGTTGTTGCGGAACCTAAGGTGGAAAGTGTGAAACCGGAACAGGAAGTAGAGAAGACCGAGGAAAAGGATGATAATCTTTTCCGTTTGAACTCGGTTAAATTGGAGTCAAAGATCAAGGTAACCGGTAAGATTGACTTGGATGCGCTTAACCAATCGACTCGTCCGAAAAAGAAAACGAAGGAGGAGAAGCGGAAAGAGCGTGATGAGAAGCAAAAGTTTAATAACAATCGGCCGGGTAATAATAGCAACGGTCCGGGCGCTCCTCATAAGAGTCCGAATTCGCCGACTTTGATTAAACCGAACGCTCCTGCTAAACCGGGTGAGGAAGGTGACGCTAAGAAGAAGCGTAAACGTATCAAGAAAGATCGGGTAGACGTGAATAATACGCCGGGTACGAATTATCCGCGCCCGAATCGTGACGATCGTCCGAATAACGACCGTAAGCCTCGCTTGAAGAAGCCGGTGAAAGCGGAAGTTAGTGAAGAGGATGTTCAAAAGCAGATCAAGGAGACTTTGGCTCGCTTGACCAACAAGAATAATAAGAATAATAAGGGGGCTAAATACCGTCGTGATAAACGTGACGCCGCTGTGAAACGTGAGCACGAGTTGATGGAACAGGAAGAACTGGAAAGCAAGGTATTGAAGCTGACCGAGTTCGTTACGGCCAACGACTTGGCGAACATGATGGACGTATCTGTAACGGAGGTTATTGGTACTTGCATGAGCATCGGCCTTATGGTTTCGATCAATCAGCGCCTGGATGCGGAGACGATCAATATTGTGGCTGAGGAGTTCGGTTATAAGACTGAATATGTAAGCGCGGATGTTGTCGAGGCGATCAACGCTGATGAGGAAGATGATAACGAGGAGGATTGGGTAGCCCGTCCGCCTATCGTAACGGTGATGGGACACGTTGACCATGGTAAGACTTCTTTATTGGATAATATCCGTAGCGCGAACGTAATCGCCGGTGAGGCCGGTGGTATCACGCAGCATATCGGAGCCTACAACGTGAAGTTGCAGAATGGCCGCCGTATCACGTTCTTGGATACTCCGGGTCATGAGGCGTTTACCGCTATGCGTGCCCGTGGCGCAAAGGTGACGGATATCGCGATTATTATCGTGGCCGCTGATGATAACGTGATGCCTCAGACGATCGAGGCGATTAATCACGCTTCGGCTGCCGGTGTTCCTATTGTTTTCGCTATTAATAAAATCGATAAGCCACATGCTAATCCTGAGAAGATCAAGGAGGAGTTGGCGAATATGAATTACTTGGTGGAAGACTGGGGGGGTAAGTACCAGAGTCAGGAGATCTCCGCTAAGAAAGGTATCGGTGTCGAGGAGTTGTTGGAGAAGGTCTTGTTGGAGGCCGACCTGTTGGATTTGAAAGCGAATCCGAAAAAACGTGCGGTTGGTTCTATCATCGAGTCTTCTTTGGACAAGGGACGTGGCTATGTATCTACCATATTGGTGGAGAACGGTACGTTGAAGATGGGAGATATCGTTTTGGCGGGAACTCATCAAGGACGTATCAAGGCGATGTTCAACGAGCGTAATCAACGGGTGGAGAAGGCCGGTCCTTCCGAGCCGGTATTGATCCTCGGTTTGAATGGTGCTCCTCAGGCCGGTGATACATTTAATGTATTGGAGACTGAGCAAGAGGCGCGTGAGATAGCTAACCGTCGTGAGCAATTGCAGCGTGAGTTAGGTCTTCGTACGCAGAAGATGCTTACTTTGGATGATATCGGACGTCGTATCGCCGTGGGTAACTTCCAAGAGTTGAACGTGATCGTGAAGGGTGATGTGGATGGTTCCGTAGAGGCTTTGTCCGACTCCTTGATCCGTTTGTCTACCGAGGAGATTCAGGTAAACGTAATTCACAAGGCGGTTGGCCAGATTTCCGAGTCGGATGTGGTTTTGGCAGCGGCTTCGAACGCTATCATTATCGGATTCCAAGTTCGTCCGTCTTTGCAAGCACGTAGAAACGCCGAGAAGGAAGGTGTGGAGATCCGTTTGTATTCTATCATCTACGATGCGATCGAGGAGGTGAAGAGCGCTATGGAAGGCATGCTTTCTCCGGAGATCAAGGAGGAGATTACCGCTTATGTGGAAGTTCAGCAGGTATTCAAGATCACCAAGGTCGGTACGGTTGCCGGATGTATGGTTAAGGAAGGCAAGATCAAACGTACGAACAAGATCCGTTTGATACGTGACGGTATCGTTATCTATGCCGGTGAGCTAGGTTCTTTGAAACGTTTCAAGGACGATGCGAAAGAGGTCGTGGCTGGCTTGGATTGCGGTTTGAATATTACGAACTTCAACGATATCCAAGTGGGCGATATGATCGAGGCTTACGAAGAGACAGAAATAAAGAAGACGTTATAACGATGAACTGGTTGGACATTACATTGCTATGTCTGGCAGGGATAGGATTTGTGAAAGGCCTGTTTGATGGAATCATCAAACAGGTTGTTTCGCTTATAGCCCTAGTGATCGCGATCTTTTTCTGCGGGAAAGCGGCGGCTTGGCTGAAAGGATATATCTTGGCGTTGGGTTGGTTTCCGGAAGAAGGGGTTACGATCTTGAGTTATATAGCGGGTTTTATCTTGATTATGGGGGTATTTATCCTAGCGGGTGAACTGGTTACCAAGGTGGTAGGGGCGACACCGTTGAGCGTTATCAACCATTTGTTTGGGGGTTTTTTCGGGTTGCTGGTCGTTTTGGTCTTTACCAGTTTGCTGTTGAATGCGCTGGAGTTCGTGGATCGCGGATCGGTCTTGATTCATCGCCAATCGAAGATAGAATCTCGTTTTTATTATAGCGTGAAGCAAATAGTACCAACAATTTTCCCACATAATTTGTTTTCATTAGGAGAATGAAGGGCTTTTATCAATGGTTAATTTATAATTATGCAGGATTCAAATCATATCATTAATGAGGTAACGAGCGGAGATTATAAATATGGCTTCGTTACCGATATTGATACGGAGGTGATCCATCGTGGATTAGACGAGGAGACGGTCCGTATTATCTCTGCCAAGAAGAACGAGCCGGAATGGTTACTCGAGTTCCGTTTGAAGGCTTTTCGCCATTGGCAGACGTTGGAGATGCCTACATGGCCTCACTTGAATATCCCGCCGATCGATTATCAGGACATTATCTATTATGCCGCCCCTAAGAAAAAAGAGGGACCAAAGAGCTTGGATGAGGTAGATCCTGAGTTGTTGAAAACATTCGATAAACTGGGTATTCCTTTGGAAGAACAGAAGCATTTAAGCGGAATGGCGGTAGACGCCGTGATGGATAGTGTTTCCGTGAAGACTACTTTCAAGGAGAATCTCGCGGAGAAGGGGATTATTTTCTGTTCGTTCAGCGAGGCTGTACAACATCATCCGGACTTGGTGCAGAAGTATTTGGGCAGCGTGGTTGGTTATCGTGATAATTTCTTTGCCGCCTTGAATTCGGCCGTGTTCTCGGATGGTTCGTTTGTTTATATACCGAAGGGCGTACGTTGCCCGATGGAGTTGAGTACGTATTTCCGTATCAATGCCGCTAATACCGGACAGTTCGAGCGTACCTTGATTGTCGCAGACGATGAGGCGTATGTAAGTTATCTGGAAGGATGTACGGCACCGATGCGTGACGAGAACCAATTGCATGCCGCTATCGTGGAGATCGTGGCGAACGAGCGTGCCGAGGTGAAGTATTCTACCGTACAGAACTGGTATCCGGGTGATAAGGAAGGTAAAGGCGGTATCTATAACTTCGTGACGAAACGAGGTTTGTGCAAAGGTGAGGGTAGCAAGATCTCTTGGACGCAAGTAGAGACCGGTTCGGCGATCACTTGGAAATATCCGAGCTGTATCTTGGCGGGTGATAACTCGGTAGGTGAGTTTTACTCGGTTGCCGTAACCAATAATTACCAACAGGCCGATACGGGTACGAAGATGATCCATCTGGGTAAGAATACGAAAAGTACGATCGTATCCAAGGGCATCTCTGCCGGTCATAGCCAGAATAGCTATCGGGGGTTGGTGAAGGTGTCCGCCCGTGCGGAAGGAGCCCGTAATCATAGCCAATGCGATAGTTTGCTATTAAGCTCTACTTGTGGAGCTCATACGTTCCCTTACGCTGATATTCAGAATGAGACGGCGATCGTGGAGCATGAGGCTACGACGAGTAAGATCAGCGAGGAGCAATTGTTCTACTGCCAACAACGGGGTATCTCGGTAGAAGAGGCTGTCGGTTTGATCGTGAACGGATATGCTCGTGAGGTAATGAATAAGTTACCGATGGAGTTCGCCGTCGAGGCTCAGAAATTACTAACGATCTCGCTGGAAGGCAGCGTAGGATAGAATAATTTTCAATTTTCAACTTTCAATTTTCAATTAGAAAAGATGTTAGAGGTTAAGAATTTACATGCCAACGTAAATGGCAAAGAGATATTGAAAGGTATCAACCTGTCGGTGAAAGCGGGTGAGGTACATGCTATCATGGGACCGAACGGTTCCGGAAAAAGTACGTTAAGTAGTGTATTGGTAGGTAATCCCGCTTTTGAGGTAACGGAAGGAGAGGTTATCTTCAACGGTAAGAATCTGCTGGATCTTTCTCCCGAGGATCGTAGCCGTGAGGGTATTTTCTTGAGCTTCCAATATCCGGTCGAGATCCCGGGAGTTAGTATGGTGAACTTTATGCGTGCGGCGTTGAACGAGCACCGTAAATATAACGGTCTGGAACCGGTTTCGGCTACGGACTTCTTGAAATTGATGCGTGAGAAACGTGCGATCGTCGAGCTGGATAATAAACTGGCCAGCCGTAGCGTGAACGAAGGTTTCTCCGGTGGAGAGAAAAAACGGAACGAGATCTTCCAGATGGCGATGCTGGAGCCGAAATTGGCGATCTTGGATGAGACGGATAGTGGTTTGGATATCGATGCCTTGCGTATCGTAGCGCATGGCGTGAACCAGTTGAGGACTCCGGAGAATGCCGCTATCGTAATCACGCACTATCAGCGTCTGCTGGATTACATCAAGCCGGATGTGGTTCATGTGCTTTACAAAGGCCGTATCGTGAAGACCGCCGGTCCGGAATTGGCCTTGGAACTGGAAGAGAAAGGTTACGACTGGATCAAGAAAGAGATGGGAGATGAGTAATATGAAGGCCGAGCAACAATATATCGATCTTTTCGCCCAATGTGAGGATCTGGTATGTCGTCATAGTACGCCGGTGATGAATGCCCTTAGGGCTGATGCCTTGGCGAACTTTGAGCGACTCGGATTCCCCTCCACGAGAAGCGAGGATTATAAATATACGGATGTAGCCCAAGCGTTCGCTCCGGATTACGGTTTAAATATCAACCGGGTCGCTATCCCGGTGAATCCTTATGACGTATTCCGTTGTGACGTACCGAACTTGAGCACATCGTTATACTTTGTCGTGAACGATACGTTTTACGATAAGGACTTACCGAAAGCACATTTGCCGGAAGGCGTGTATGCTGGAGGGTTGAAGGCTTTTACGGAGCAATATCCGGAGATCGCTTCCAAGTATTACGGAAAGGCGGCGCCGAGTAGCAAGGATGGTATTATCGCATTGAATACGATGTTGGCTCAAGATGGTTTTGTGGTGTATGTACCGAAAAATGTCGTGGTTGAGCGTCCTATCCAATTAGTGAATATATTCCGTAATGATGTG
This sequence comes from Parabacteroides sp. CT06, assembly GCF_002257605.1. GTDB lineage: Bacteria > Bacteroidota > Bacteroidia > Bacteroidales > Tannerellaceae > Parabacteroides > Parabacteroides distasonis. Next base: position 228,546 of record NZ_CP022754.1, read on the forward strand.
GATACGATGGCGAACCGTCGTGTCCTGGTGATTATGGAACCTCATTCGGAGGCGAAGTTGTTGGTTTGCGACCATAGTATCGACGACGTGAAATTCTTGGCGACTCAAGTGGTTGAGATTTTCGCAGAGGAAGGCGCTCGCTTCGATTATTATGATTTGGAGGAAAGCAGTGTGTCCACGACCCGTTTCTCCTCCGTACACGTAAGGCAGGCGGCCTCGACCAATGTCTTGGTAAACGGTATTACGTTGACGAATGGCTTGACTCGCAACAATTATTACGTGGAACTGAATGGCGAGTATGCCGAGTCTACCTTATGCGGTATGTCCGTTCTGGACAAGGAGCAACAGATGGATACCTATAGCCATATTACCCATGCGGTTCCGAATTGTACCAGCAACGAGTTGTTCAAGAATGTACTGAATGATCATGCCGTAGGTGTCTTCAGCGGACGTATCTTGGTGAAAGAGGATGCCCAGAAGACCGCCGCTTACCAGACGAACCGTAATCTGTGCGCTACTCGTGAGGCCCGTATGTACAGCAAGCCGCAACTGGAGATTTATGCGGACGACGTAAAATGCTCGCACGGTATGACGACCGGTCAGTTAGATGAGAACGCTTTGTTCTATATGCAAAGCCGCGGTATCCCACGTGACGAGGCCCGTATGTTATTGAGCGTGGCTTTCACTTCCGACGTGATCGACCATGTACGCTTGGAGGCGTTGAAAGACCGTTTGCATAAACTGGTAGAGAAACGTTTCCGCGGTGAGCTGGCTAAATGCGCCGGTTGCCGGATTTGTAAATAAGCGCGAATAAGAGGAAAACTATAATCAGGCATGGATTATCCCGACGATAATGTAGGGAACCATGTCTGATTTTTTTATATCTTTGGCAGTGACAAATTAAAACCTCCAACTTATGCAGTTAACACACATCGCCCTATGGACGAATCATCTGGAACGTTTACGGGATTTCTATGTAAAGTATTTTAATGGTAAGAGTAATGAGAAATATGTGAATTCGAAAAAAGGATTCGCCTCTTATTTCGTCTCTTTCGAGAGTGGCCCTGCCTTGGAGATCATGCAACGGCAGGATATTACTGAGGCTTACGACAAGGATCATATCGGCTTGGCTCATCTGGCCTTTCACGCGGATAAGAAGGAGCAAGTGGATCAAATGATCGAACGTTTCCGGATGGATGGATACACGATCGCCGGTGAGACCCGCGTTTCCGGGGATGGTTACTATGAGGGCGTGATCCGAGATCCTGACGGAAATATCGTAGAGATCGTCGCTAACGGGGAGCCGGAGATACAAGCAGCTTTATTCCCTCCTTATGAGTTACTGCTGGAAGCCGATCCGGATCGGGAGAAAGTAGAGGTTTACCTAAAGGATTCGGATTGCTTTATCGCTACGGTACGAAACTCGGTTGCCGGCGTGATCGTGGTTCGCAAGGAGGAGGGTCGCAAGGCGGAGATCATGAATCTTGCCGTGGCGGATATCTTCCGTCGGCGAGGAATCGCCCGGAAACTATTACGGCATGTATCTAATAAATGGGCTCCGGCTCAAGATGTCGAGCTTTTGCGTATTTGCACCGGAACCTCAGCCGCCGGCCCGATGATGCTTTATCAACAGGAAGGCTTCGACTTGGTTGCCGTAGATCGCGATTATTTCGTACGGAACTATGCCGAGCCTATCTGGGAGAACTGCATTCAATGCAGGCATCAATTGATTCTTGAAAAGCGATTAAAATAGTATATATGAAAAGAAAATCGGGAGGTTTAAGGCCTCCCGATTTAATTATTAGTAATCTATGAATAGGTCCTCGAATGAAAAATCATCGGGGCTAATGGCATCACATTTCCAGTACGAAGATCCCTTTCGGTGCCAAGGATAATTCGTCTCCCAATGGAATCTCCTTTCCGGTTAATATCTCTTTTCCGGAGGTTTTACCTCGCAATACTTCCGCATAGCGGGCCAACGGGAGGTTCACCTCCTTGTCGCTGCCATTCATCAAGATCAATACGCTCCGGCCATCCAGACTGCGCTCGTAAACATAGACACCTTGGTTCACCATGAAATGCTTCATCTTGCCCTTAGCGATGACAGCGTTGCCCTTGCGCCATTTCAATAAAGTGCGGAGGAAATTCCACGCGTCATTTTGTACCTCGCTGCGACCGGATGCCTCGAATTGATTCACCTTGTCGCCGGGCCAGCCACCGGGAACATCCAAGCGGATATATCCGTCTCCCTTCTCCTTGGTGCCATTCATCAGCAACTCCTGCCCGTAATAGAGCTGGGGAATACCGGGGATCGTCAACAAGAATGTCACCCCTTGCTTGAACGCGTACAAATCATTGACAGACTCGGGCATGGAGGGAAGAAAACGATCCGTATCATGGTTCTCCAAGAAACGCAATACGTTATAGATATCGGGATATACATAATCATAACACATATGCTCGAAGATCGTGTGTAAGCCTCCGGAATACCCAGTCTCCTCATGGAACGCCTTGCTCGCGATACCCATCAAGCGGAAATCCATTACCGATTTCAGCTCGGTATCCTGCCCGAAGTTCAACCGGCTGCCTTTCTGCCAATAAGCGGAACCGATCGTGTAGTTCATCCACGCTTCGCCTACGATGTTATACTCCGGATACTCGTTCATGATCTCCGTGCACCAATTCCGCATCATGTCCACGTCGGCATACGGATACGTATCTTGACGGATACCATCCACGCCGCAATACTCGATCCACCAGATAGAGTTCTGGATAAGGTATTTGGCTACATGTGGGTTCTTTTGGTTCAAGTCCGGCATGCTCGGGACAAACCAGCCGTTCAGCATCGTCTCCTTATCATAATCCGACACGTAAGGATCGAAATAAGCCTCTTTATCGTGGTTGGTCTGCACGTAGTTATCGAGATTATTAAACCAGTCGTGGCTAGGGATATCTTTCATCCAAGGATGATCGCTTCCACAATGGTTGAAGATCATATCCATTACGACACGCATGCCCCGCTCGTGCGTCTTCTCGATCAAGCGGACGTAGTCCTCGTTCGTGCCGAAGCGTGGGTCTACCCGATAATAATCCGTCGTGGCATATCCGTGATAAGAGCCTCCCTCCATGTCATTCTCCAATACCGGGTTCAGCCAGATAGCGGTAACGCCCAGATCCTCGATATAATCCAAATGCTGTTCGATACCGGCCAAGTCGCCTCCGTGACGGGCGTTTGGGCTGTTACGGTCTACCTTATAAGCGGTACGCATCGGGATTTGATCGTTCGAGGGATCTCCGTTCGCGAAACGATCCGGCATGATGAGATAAAGCACGTCGGAAGAGTCAAACCCCTTGATCCGATCGGCGTTCGGTTTACGGGCCTTCAACTCATACGAGTAATTGAAACTCTTTTTGTCCTTCGTGAACGTGATATCAAACCTGCCGGGCTTGGCGTTTTCCACGTCCAGATAGATCAATAGGTAATTCGGGCTTTCCAACGCTACCGAGCTTTTCAACTGTACGCCGGGATATTTCACGCTAGGGAGATATCCGGCGATATCCTTACCATACACCATCAGCTGGAGTTCCGGGTTCTTCATACCGCTCCACCAGAAGGCCGGCTCGATTTTAAGGTTATCGGCAGAAAGCGTACTGGAAGCGAAAAGGGCCAGTAAAAGGCTCAAGAATAAATGTCTGTTCATGATATATGTTTATTGATTTATATGACAAGGTTGTACATACGCGAAGATAGAAGGATTCCATTGATAATAACACGCTTTCGCCCGGCGAAAAGGGAATAAAAATCACGCGAACGTTTGCGAACCCTCGTAAATTAAGACTATCTTTACTGCCTAAATCTAATCAACTAATTCAAATGATAAAAAGTCTAATTGTATCCATGTTTCTGACAGGTTGCGTTTCCTCCCTGTCCGCACAACAAAGTTTTTGGAAAGAAGATTTCTCCGCCGGGAAATTACCCGACGGCTGGATGATTGTCGATTCAACGAAATCGGCAAAGTGTGAATGGATTGTAACCGATCAGCCTTATCCCGGCTCTTTCCAGTTCGAGCAACAAGCACCTCCCATCGCATCTACGAGCCGTGGCTATCATATGCAATTCCGGCCGGGCGTAGTCACCGGGGAGGAGATCACGAAGTGGAATCAACGGGAGGAATACCCGAACGGCTATTTCCAGACCAGCGCTATCGATTGCGCGGGAAAGAACGATGTGGTATTGAAATTCCAGCACCTGTTTCGTTGGAATAATTGGTTCACCGGAAAACGTGCCGGCCTTTGGGTAGGCGTCAGCAACGACGGGGTGAATTGGAAAGAGTATAACGTGATGGATAAGATCTCCGCCGCTACCCAGCTTCATGCCCCGGTGAACGAGGAGATCAACATCAGCGAGGTAGCCGCGAATCAGAAAACCGTCTACTTGCGTTTCTTCTGGCGGGATATCTTCTCTTGGTATTGGATGGTCGATGATATTGAGCTGACAGAGCCTTTCGCGCATGACTTGGCCTTGGAGAAAGTGACCTCACACCAAGAAACCGGGAATACGTTCACGAAGGAAGACGTGTTGAAAGTGAAGCTGAAGAACGTTGGTTCCCAGCCCGTAGACGAGGATTTCACGGTAACCGCCTCCTTGAACAACGGTCAGAAACTAACCGCCACGGTAACCGCCTCCGGGCATCCGATCGCTAAACAAGAGGAATATGAGGTAGCTTTCCCCGCTACCGACCTCACCCAGATGGGCTCCTATAAAATAGAGTTCGCTATCCAATACCCGAAGGATGAGCGTTCGTCAAACAACGTATTAAAAGCGAACCTGTTCGCCGCCCGTATGAACTTGGGTAAGTTGACGAAGTTCAATAAGATCAGCAACACGGAATATGAGTTCGTCTCCGGGTACGCTAAGGTTAAGTTGATGTTTTACCGGGATGATATCTTCCGTATCTGGTTGGCACCGGATGGGGAATATACCAATCCGGCGGCAAACTCGATCGTTGTGGATTATGGGGTAAAGAACCCGAGAGTCTCCATGGCCGACAACGGCAGCTATTATAAGTTCACGACTCCCCAATGTGTCGTACGTGTCTATAAGAACCCTATTCGTTTCGCCATGTATGACAAGAATAACCGTGCCGTGATCTACGAGGAGGCCGAACCACTTGCCTTCGGACTAAAAACGACCCAAACGATGCGCCGTAGCGGTGATGAGGATTTCTACGGTTGCGGTATGCAACAAGGTAATTTCTCATACGCTGGGAAGGAAGCGGATATCGAGGTGACCGGTTGGGATGAGGATCAATCCTCTAACCCGGCTCCCTTCTATATGTCCACGAAAGGATATGGCGTATTCCGCAATACGTTTGCCCCGGGACATTATGCCTTCAACGGCACGGAGATGTTGGACAAGAACTATGATGATGGCTTTAAGCTGATGGGCTTCACCAGTCAGTTGACGCATAACGAGAATCGCTTTGACGCGTTCTACTTCTACGGCCCTTCCTTGAAAGACCTATTGAACGACTATACGGATATCACCGGAAAACCTTTTATGCCGGCGATGTGGATGCTTACGATGGGAGACGCCGACTGCTATAACAAAGGGGAACAGCGCACCGGATGGCCTCAATCCACCCCGGACGTAATCAGCCAAGTTGCCGATAAATATGTGGAATATGATATGCCCCGTGGCTGGATCTTGCCGAACGATGGCTATGGTTGCGGCTATGTGAAATTGGATTCTGTTGTGACGGAATTAGGCAAACGAGGCTTCCATACGGGCTTGTGGACAGAGAATGGTGTGGATAAGATTGCCTACGAGGTTGGTAAATGTGGTACCCGCCTGTGTAAATTGGATGTGGCTTGGGTTGGAGAAGGCTATGAGTTTGCCTTGAACGGCTGTAAATCCGCATTCGAGGGTATCGAGAGCAATACGAACGAACGGGGCTTCGTATGGGCTGTTTGCGGTTGGGCCGGAACCCAGCGGTATTCTACGGTATGGAGCGGTGACCAAGTGAGCAACTGGGATTATATCCGTTACCATATCCCGACGATCACGGGTGCCGGCCTTTCCGCCATGAACGCCGCTACTAGCGATGTGGACGGTATCTTCGGCGGTTCCCCGAAAACCTATACCCGCGACTTGCAATGGAAGGTTTTCACCCCGATCTTTATGACCATGAGCGGCTGGGCGGATGCCGACCGTCAGCCTTGGGTATATGGGCATCCGTACACGGATATCAACCGTAAATTCTTAAAGCTGAAGATGCGTCTGAACCCGTACGCCTATACCTATTGCCATGAGGCGCATACGACCGGTGTACCGATGGCTCGTGCGATGGTACTGGAATTCCCGGACGACGTGGTTACCTGTGATACGACTACCCAATACCAGTTCATGAGTGGTGAGTGGATGATGGTTGCCCCCGTATATACCCGGAAGAACGTACGCGACAGTATCTACTTCCCTGCCGGAGAATGGTACGACTATTGGACCGGAAAGAAATACGAGGGTGGCAAGTGGTTGGATAAATATGAGGCTAAACTGGATATTTGCCCGGTATTTATCCGTCAAGGCGCCATTATCCCGATGTATCCGGATATGAATTATGTAGGCGAGAAACCTGCGGATGTCTTGACCTTGGACTTATATCCCTACGGAAACACCTCTTTCAACTTATATGAGGATGACGGTCTCACCCGTGATTATAAGAAAGGCGAGTTTGCCCGTACCTTGATCTCAGTTTCCTCCCCAAAAGGTGAGAAAGGAACGATCACCGTGGATATAGCGAAAGCGAAAGGAGATTATAAAGGACGTTACCAAGAGCGTACTTACCTATTGGATGTCCGCTCGGAGTCCAGCCCGTCAAACGTAACCCTAGCCGGAAAGCCCCTATCTGCCATCTCCCCCGAAGCGTTCAATGCCGGACAAGAAGGCTGGTACTTCGATGCCTCGGATCGTATGGGAAGGGTTAAGGTACGGACGAACCGCTTGTCTACGAATCAGGATCAGAAGATTGTAATTGGTTTCTAACACTTCTATTTATTTTAAAGGTATATGAAAACACAATTGACTTTATGTATATCCGGGACATTGCTGCTTGTCGGAATGTCCGGTTGCGAAAAAACTCTGGAGCGTCCTATGAATGTTGTGTATATCTTGGCCGATGATTTAGGCTATGGAGATGTTGGCTGTTATGGCCAACAGATTATCAAGACTCCCAATATAGACCGGATGGCGAAGGAGGGAATGTTGTTTACGCAGCATTATGCCGGATGTACGGTGAGTGCCCCTTCCCGTTGCTCCTTGATGACCGGATTGCATACGGGACATACGCAAGTCCGGGGAAACCGGGAGATCACGCCCGAAGGCCAACAGCCGATGCGGGAAGATACCTATACGTTGGGTAAATTAATGAAATCGGCCGGTTATACGACCGGTATCTTTGGTAAATGGGGGTTGGGAAATCCGGGCTCTGTCTCCATTCCCAATAAGATGGGCTTCGATGAGTTTTATGGGTATAATTGCCAACGCCAGTCGCATTCCTTCTATCCGGATCATTTATGGCATAATGAGGAGAAGGTTCTTTTTCCTGAAAACGAGAACAATGCTTGCAAGACATATTCACAAGATTTGATTCATGAGCAAGCTTTGAAATTCATTCGGGATCATAAGGAGCAACCGTTCTTCGCGATGCTTACCTATACGCTGCCTCATGCGGAATTGAATCTTCCGCATGATTCTGTTTATAAGATGTACGAGAACTCATTCGAGGAGACTCCTTATATTGGTAAGTTTGATAAAGTGTATGGCGGTTATAACACCTCGGAGAAGCCCTTGGCCTCCTTTGCCGCCATGGTCTCCCGGTTGGATAAATACGTGGGGGATGTAATGGCTGAATTGAAAGAGTTGGGTTTGGATAAGAATACGATCGTGATTTTTACCAGCGATAACGGCCCGCATCATGAGGGTGGAGCTGATCCCGATTTTTTCAAGAGTTACGGACCTTTTAGGGGGATCAAACGGGATGTATATGAAGGAGGCATCCGTATACCTATGGTGGCATGGTGCCCGGGTACGATCAAGGCCGGAGCCCAATCGGATCATATAAGCGCATTCTGGGATGTCATGCCGACATTGGCAGAACTTACAGGTACGGTTTTGCCCGAGAAGACGGATGGAATCTCTTTCTTACCAACCTTGTTATCAAAGAAAGATCAACAGGCCCATGATTATTTATATTGGGAATTTCACGAGTTGAATGGCCGGGAAGCATTACGCTCCGGTAAATGGAAACTAATCCGGCAACCGATCGTGGGTGAGACTATATTGGAACTGTATGATTTAAGTAATGATATACACGAGGATACGAATCTGGCGGAGAAATATCCCGATAAGGTAAAAGAACTGGCAGTCTTGATGGACAACGCCCGCACAGAGTCTCCGTACTTTGACTTTGGAAGAGAAAAGTAAACGTGCGAGAAGAGAATAAAGTGTAGGCGTAATATCTGTTAGGTAATGATAAAAAAGGCTTTCTTTCAGCGAGAAAGCCTTTTTTTTGTATCTTTGGCTCTCGTAATTTTAAGACAAAAAGAAGTAAGACTATGTTAGACGTTCAAGCGATCCGAAAAGACTTTCCGATCTTGGATCATAAGATATACGATAAACCGCTGATATATTTTGATAATGGCGCTACTACCCAGAAACCTCGTCAAGTGGTAGAAAAGATAGAGAATGGATATTATAACGTAAACGCCAATATCCACCGAGGCGTACATTTCTTGAGCCAAGCGGCGACAGAGGCGCATGAGGAGGCTCGCAAAACGGTACAGCATTTCTTGAATGCCCGTTCCTCGAATGAGATTATTTTTACCCGGGGAACTACGGAATCCATCAATCTGATCGCTTCCAGCTTTACGGATGAATGTATGTCGGCAGGGGATGAGGTGATCGTGTCCGTGATGGAGCATCATTCCAATATCGTTCCTTGGCAGATACAAGCGGCCCGGAAAGGTATTACGTTGAAGGTGATCCCGATGAATGAGAAAGGGGAGTTGAATCTGGATGAGTATCGTAAATTATTCTCGGATAAGACTCGTCTGGTTTCCGTGACTCATGTGTCTAACGTCTTGGGTACGGTAAATCCGGTAAAGGCGATGATCGAGATCGCTCATGAACAAGGCGTACCGGTGTTGGTAGACGGGGCTCAAGCCGTTCCGCATATGAAGGTGGATGTGCAGGACTTGGATGCGGAGTTCTATGTTTTCTCCGGGCATAAGATTTACGGACCGACGGGTATCGGGGTCTTGTATGGTAAAGAGGAGTGGTTGGATAAACTTCCTCCGTATCAGGGAGGAGGCGAGATGATCGCTACGGTCTCGTTCGAGAAGACAACTTTTAATGAACTTCCCTTTAAGTTCGAGGCGGGAACTCCGGATTATATTGGTAGTACGGCGTTGGCGGAAGCTTTGCGGTATGTAGACCGGATCGGTATAGAGAATATAGCTACTTATGAGGATGAGCTTCTACGATATGCGACCGCTGGATTAAATACGATTGAAGGGATGCGTATTTTTGGACAAGCGGATCATAAAGGAGCGGTGCTTTCTTTTTTGGTGGGTAATATCCATCATTACGATATGGGGATGTTGCTGGACCGTCTGGGAATAGCGGTTCGTACAGGGCATCATTGTGCCCAGCCTTTGATGCATGCCTTAGGAATCGAGGGTACGGTGCGGGCGTCTTTCTCCTTTTATAATACGAAAGAGGAGATCGATACGTTCATCGCAGGTGTGGAACGAGTTCGGAAGATGTTTTGAGTATGATGTATTATATTAAGAAATATCCGTTTTCACTGGCGATTATATTGGTCGTTATTTACTTGTCGTTCTTTAAGCCGCCGAAGATGGATGATATCCCTTTATTCCCGGGTGTGGACAAGGTGGTTCATTTCTGTATGTATGGGGGGATGTCGGGTATGCTATGGCTGGAGTTCTTGCGGAATCACCGGAAGTATGAGACGGTATTATGGCATGCTTGGATCGGGGCAGTTTTATGCCCGATCGTTATGAGTGGGATTATTGAGATATTGCAAGAATATTGTACGACGTACCGGGGTGGGGATTGGTTTGATTTCTTGGCGAATACTTGCGGGGTGATCGCCGCTACGGCATTCGCTTGGTTCGTGCTTCGCCCTTGGATTGTGAATGAGCAAAAATAATGTACAACCTTGTAGAGACGGGGCGTGCTCCGTCTCTACAAAGCTATATATACGATAAATAATAAACTGGGATATGTTATTACCATATATGGAAACCGGGCGTATAGAGGCCGGGTGTGATGAGGCGGGAAGAGGCTGCTTGGCGGGTGCGGTATTCGCCGCCGCCGTGATTCTTCCGGAAGATTTTAAGAATGAGGATTTAAACGATAGCAAGCAATTAAGCGAGAAGAAACGGTATAAGCTTCGTCCTGTCATCGAACGTGAGGCGATCGCTTGGGCGGTAGGCATCGTCAGTCCGGAAGAGATCGATAAGATTAATATCTTAAAGGCTTCTTTCTTGGCTATGCATCGTGCGATCGAGCAACTGAAAGTACGGCCGGAACATTTATTGATCGATGGAAACCGTTTTACCCCTTATCCCGATATTCCGCATACGACCGTAGTAAAAGGCGATGGCAAATACCTGAGTATCGCCGCCGCCTCTATATTGGCTAAAACCTATCGTGATGATTATATGAATGAATTGGCCTTGGAATACCCCGCTTATCATTGGCTGGACAATAAAGGTTATCCTACCAAGGTCCACAGGGAAGCGATTCGTACCCACGGAATCACGCCTTATCATCGCAAGACATTCACGCTTTTACCGGAGCAGCTTACACTAGGTTTTTAATACGTATATAGGCATAACCTTATGCGTATATACGTATGAGGCTATGCCTATATCGGTGTAGGCTTACACGTATATACGTATCGGCTCGTGCCTATATACGTGTGAAAACACCTATTTTTATTGTTGTTCCTTTGCCCGGTAAGCCATTGCGTACAGACGCATTTGCTTCACCATCGCTACCAACCCGTTGGAACGAGTAGGGGATAAATGCTCTTTTAATCCTACCTTGTCGATAAAGTAAAGATCGGCATCCAGTATCTCCTGCGGGGTATGGCCGGATAGGATATTGATCAAAAGGGATACGATACCTTTTACGATCACGGCGTCGCTTTCTCCTTGGAAAATAATCTTTCCATCTGCATAATCCGCTTGGAACCAAACCCGGCTTTGGCAACCCTCGATCAAGTTGCTTTCCGTTTTATATTTCTCATCGAGCGGGGGAAGGGAGTTTCCCAGATCTATTAATAACGCATATTTATCCATCCAATCATCGAAGACTGAGAATTCTTCGATTACATTGTCTTGAAGTTCATTGATTGTCATTTTATCAGTATTTTATCGATTGTATATTACTTCCAGTACGGTTTGACCGGCAGCTTTTAGAGTCTCACGGTCTATATTCTCCATATTATCTTTTTGAGTATGCCAATAACTGGCGAAACCTGTTTTAGACTCAGGGTCGTAGTTAATGATGTCGATACTCGGGATATTACGTCCGCTAATCACATATTGGTGATCGTCTGTGATGGCTCCACCTGCGGCGTTAATGAAATATTTGCCATATCCCAGATCGCGGGCCGCGCTCCATACCATCTCGACGATCGGGGCTGCCGCACGTAAGGATTGTTGCTCCTTGAAAAACGTGGCGTTCTTGCCGCCCACCATATCCAATAAGATTCCGTATTCCGCCGTATAATTAGGGACATGCGGATTTTTTGCCCAGAACTGGGTACCTAGGCACCAGCTATCCGGTGTATAATCGGTTACGAACTCCGGCGTACCATAATCCTCCGCATCGAAGAAAATAATATCGATGCCGATACCCGGGGCTTTTTGTCCGATTTGGCGGGCGATCTCCAATAAGGCACCTACGCCGCTACCGCCATCGTCCGCCCCGTCCAATGGGGTCCGGTGCTTGGAAGGATCGGGATCGTGGTCCGAATAGGGACGGCTGTCCCAATGCGCGAATAGTAAAACACGTTTACTATTCTCCGGATCAAACGAGCCTATGATGTTTCTCGCTTCCAGCTTCGTTCCGTCGTAGGCGGTCAGTATCGCTTCCTGTTGGTAGACTTTGGCGCCAAAGCGCTTCAATTCAGATGCTAAGTAATCCCCGCATGCTTTATGAGCCGCCGTGTTAGGTACACGGGGACCAAAAGCGACTTGGTTCGCTACATAGGCGTAAGCGCTGTCTGCGTTGAAATCGGGAACAGCTGAGGCGATCGGTTGTTTTTTGATCTCCGGCATATTACCTGTCTCTTTGGTTCCTTTGGCTCCACATGATAAAAGAGCAAAACTCAATAACGCAAAAAATAATCTGATCATAAATCTGTTTTGTTTATAATGTTTTTACGGAGGCAGTCGCTTGAACCTCGTCTAATACACGCATCAAGTTTCCACCCCATATCTTGGCGATATCTTCCTCTGTATATCCTTTCTCTATTAATTTAACAGTGATCTGTATGAAATCGTTGTCACTTTCGCAACCGATAATTCCGCCACCGCCATCAAAATCAGAGCCGATACCTACATGATCGATACCGGCGACTTTCACCATATGATCGATATGTTCGATCGCGTCGGTAAGGCTCGCGTTTTTATAATCCTCATTGATATAGCGGTCGAGCAAGCAAACTTGCGCTACGCCTCCATTTTGGGCAAGGGCCTTTAGTTGTTCGTCGGTCAGGTTACGGTCGTGCTTGCACATCGCCATGGATGAGGAATGCGAGCAGATGATCGGGGCCTTGGACAATTTGATAACATCCCAAAATGACTTCTCAGAGGCATGAGACATATCCACCATGATACCTTGGCGATTCATCTCTTTCACAACCTCTTCACCAAACGGACTTAAACCGTCCCATTCTTTCTTGGTATGGGTGGATGAGTCGCAAATATCGTTATCGTAGGAGTGGCAGAGCGTGATATAATTGACACCTATCGCCTTGAACTTAGCGATATTCGCCAGATCCTTACCAATGCCGTATCCATTCTCTATACCGATAAAGAACGCTTTTTTCCCTTCATTCTTCAAGCGGATGAAGTCTTGGTTCGTAATGGCGATGCCACATAAATCCTTATTCAATTCAGCTTGCTTGCGAATACCTTCGATCAAGCCTGTTACTTTTTGTACGGCTTCTTGTAAAGAGACCTCATCACGTTTACCTTGTCCGATGAAGGCCGCAAGGAACACCCCGTCTAGTTTCCCTTCTTGCATCTTAGGGATGTTTACCCGGTTACGTTCCCGGTCCGCGATGCTGAATCCGGCACGTTTGAACCAGAAAGGAGTATCGGTATGTGTATCTACGGAAAGGAAATGCTTGTGCATCTCTTTGGCTTGGTGGAAAGTCTCGGCCTTTCCTATCAGATGGCGGAATATCCTTAACATCGTAGTGTCGCCTCCGTAAGTCAACGCTTCCGGATGCCATTGAACTCCCATGATGGATCGATTCGGATAAGCGTCGATAGCCTCGATAATACTGTCGGGCGCATAAGCGGTAGCCTTGAAGATAGGCGCCAACTCCTTGATCGCTTGATGATGAAGAGAGTTTACGGCTAAGGTATCTTTCCCTAGAATAGAGGCTAGCTGTGAGTTCGCGTCAACAAAGACACGGTGTGAGCCATACGAACTGGGTAAATCTTGCCTATGCTTGACAGAATGATCGCCACGTTGTGAGGGGATGTCTTGGTAAAGCGTACCGCCAAACGCTACATTCAACAGTTGCAATCCCCGGCATATGCCTAAGACGGGAATATTTTGATCGGTAGCCATCTTGATTAGTTTCAACTCATACAAATCGCGTACCGGATCGACTTCCTCCAGCTTTTCCCGAGGCTCCTCCTCATACCATAGAGGGTTTACATCCGCTCCTCCTATAAGAACTAACCCGTCTAAATTCGATACGATATTCCTGAGTACTTTACCGTCAGTAACAGCCGGGATGATAATCGGAGTTCCCCCTGCCTTTACGATGGATTGGATATAGGTGGCCCCTACCCGGGAAGCACCACTTGAGATACTGGCGGAAATCCCGATCAATGGGGAGAATCGTGCCCGCACGTTTACATCGCAAGAGTCTGTCAACTCATATAGCTTTTTTAAGTTGGGGACTTCCGATCCGGGTGTCTGTGCCTGTGCTCCACATAAGATACTACAGGCGCATATTGCTGTGTATAAGATATTTTTCATAATATGTAGTTGTTTTCGTTTGCTATTTGTTTGGAAAATCTTGTATAGCGGTCATAACCCTTAGCAAGTTCCCACCCCATATTTTCCGTATATCTTCTTCTGTATATCCTTCTTCTAAAAGTCGGACGGTAATGTTAATCAACTCATTGGTAGCCGAGCAACCGATCAGTTCCCCGTCTCCGTCAAAATCCGAGCCGATTCCTACATGATCGATACCGATTAAATCCACGATATGATTGATATGGCGGATAGCGTCGCTTAAAGAAGCTTTTTCCTCTTCCTTATTGATGAATCCTTTGTATAGGCAGATTTGGGCGACACCCCCTTGAGCGGCCAGCGCTTTCAGTTGATCATCCGTTAAATTGCGGGGATGATCGCAAAGCGCACGTGCGGAAGAGTGGGAGGCTATGATTGGCGTCTCGCTCACTTCCAGTACCTGATAAAAGGTACTTTCCGCCGCATGCGAGATATCAACCATGATTCCTAATCGGTTCATCTCTTTTACCACTTCCTTACCGAAAGGACTTAGTCCTTTCCATTCCTGTTTTCCTCTAGCGGAATCACAAATATCGTTATCCCCATTATGGCATAAGGTGATATAAGAAACTCCCATCTCCTTGAACATTCGTAGGTTTTCGACCAGCTTCCCTAAAGCGTACCCGTTCTCGATGCCGAGGCAGATCGCTTTTTTCCCTTGCGCCTTAATCGTCCGGATCTCTTGGGGGGTAGTCGCTATAACCATCCGGTCCGGATGTAAGGTTTGCTGGCGTTTTACTTGATTCAGCCGTTCTATCGCATACGCTGTCGCTGCCTGTAAGGATGCCTCATCTCGTTTACCTTGCGGGATATAGGCGACCATAAAGGTCGCGTCGATACGCCCTTCTTCCATAAAAGGAAGATTCACTTTCCCTCCTTCTTTCTCCCCGATATTAAATTCACCGGGAAAGATCATTGGGGTATCTGTATGGGAATCGATCGTCACGATCCGTTGATGGATCGCTTTGGCTTTTGCGAAACGGCGGGCATTCTCGATATGGTAAGCGAATAGGGCTTTCATGGCCTCATCCCCTTGCGGAGCCATGGCCTCCGGATGCCATTGTACACCGAATATCGTTTTCTCCGTATGTTCCATAGCCTCATTGATTCCATCCGGGGCGGTCGCTGTCGCTCTAAATCCGGGGGCGACCTCTTTTACCGCTTGATGGTGGAAAGAGTTGACAAGGATTTGTTCATCTCCATTGAAAATAGTACGTAGGCGGTTCATTCCCGGTTCGAGTGTTACCGTATGCGACGGATATTCCCGAGCCAATGTCTGGCTGTGTTTCAATAGAGCATGATTGGCTTGTGAATGGATGTCTTGATAGACACTTCCTCCGAACGCTACATTCATGATCTGATGCCCCCGGCAAATACCCATGATCGGAATTTGTCGGTTAGCGGCCAAGCGAAGCAAGATCAAATCGTATTCGTCACGTAACGTATCTACGTCTTGCAATTGCGGGATAGGCTCCTCATGCAAATAGAGCGGATTGATGTCTCCACCCCCGCTCATAACTAATCCGTCTAGTTCGGAAACCAGTACGGTCAATGCTTTCAGATCCGTGATCACCGGGATAAGTACCGGGGCTCCCCCCGCATCCAGCACGGCTTGCACGTAGGTCTCCGCTATACAGGAAAGTCCGTCTCTCCGGTTAGCGGATATTCCTATTCGGGGAGGTTGAAGGCTTTCTTTAGCCGGTATATAATTATCAACTTCTTTGTATAGGGCCTCTAGATTCGGACGACGGACTTTCATGATTTTAAGCATCTATGTTAGCATATGTAGCGTTTTCCTCGATAAACTCGCGGCGAGGGCCTACGTCTTCACCCATCAACATGGCGAAGATTTGGTCAGCCTCGGCTGCGTTGTCGATCGTGATTTGCTTTAACGTACGGTTTTCCGGGTTCATGGTCGTATCCCACAATTGATGGTCGTTCATTTCTCCCAAACCTTTGTATCGTTGTGTATGGATCGAGTTCTCGTTGCCTCCTCCATATTTTAAGATGAACTGCTGACGTTGTTGCTCGGTCCAGCAATATTCCTCAACCTTACCTTTCTTACACAAATAGAGGGGAGGAGTCGCCAGATACACATATCCGTTCTCGATCAAGGAACGCATACGGCGGAAGAAGAAGGTCAAGATCAATGTGGCGATGTGGCTACCGTCCACATCGGCATCGGTCATGATAATCACCTTGTGGTAACGCAGCTTCTCCATGTTCAACGCTTTCGGGTCATCCTCCGTACCGACGGTTACGCCCATCGCGCGATAGATGTTCTGGATTTCCTCGCTTTCGAAGATCTTATGATCCATCGCTTTCTCCACGTTCAATATCTTACCGCGCAATGGTAGGATCGCTTGGAAGTTACGGTCGCGTCCTTGCTTAGCCGTACCCCCTGCGGAGTCTCCCTCGACAAGGAACAATTCGCAGATCGCTGCGTCTTTAGAGGAACAGTCCGCCAATTTACCGGGGAGCCCACCTCCTGTCAGCGGAGATTTGCGTTGTACCAATTCGCGAGCCTTACGAGCGGCATGGCGGGCTTGAGCGGCCAAGATCACCTTGTCGACGATTATTTTCGCCTCTTTCGGATGTTCTTCCAAATAATAGCCTAACGCCTCGCCGATCGCCATATCCACGGCACCGGTAACCTCGCTATTACCCAGCTTCGTCTTTGTCTGTCCCTCAAACTGAGGCTCGGCTACCTTGATAGAGATAACGGCGGTCAAACCTTCACGGAAGTCATCCCCTTGAATCTCCACCTTGGCTTTCTCCAATAATTTAGAATCCTCGGCGTACTTTTTCAACGTACGGGTCAGACCCCGGCGGAAACCGGCTAAGTGTGTACCACCTTCTATCGTGTTAATATCATTTACGTAAGAGAATACGCTCTCGTTGTAAGAAGTATTATAAGTTAACGCCACCTCGACAGGGATACCCTGCTTCTCGGTAACGATATGGATTACGTCTGGAATCAGTTTCTCTTTAGAACGGTCGATATAGCGGACAAACTCTTTCAATCCCTCATCCGAATGGAATACCTCGGACTTGAATGAACCGTCTTCTTTCAGAACTCGCTTATCTGTCAGACGTAGCGTAATACCTGCGTTCAAGAATGCTAATTCACGCAAACGGGTAGCCAAGATATCATACTTGTATTCCGTGACCGTAAAGATAGAACCGTCCGGCTTGAAAGAGATCGTAGTACCTGTTTTATCCGTATTATCGATAACCTGTACGTCGTGCAACGGCTTTCCGCAAGAGAACTCCTGCATATGTACTTTGCCGTTCCTGCGAACTTCCGCTTTCAGATAAGTAGAGAGGGCGTTTACGCAAGATACACCCACACCGTGCAAACCACCGGATACTTTATAGGTTCCCTTGTCGAACTTACCGCCGGCGTGCAGCACTGTCAGTACTACCTCCAAGGCTGATTTACCTTCTTTCTCATGAATATCCACGGGGATACCACGGCCGTCGTCGGTAACCGTGATCGAGTTGTCCTCATTGATTACCACGTCGATGTATGTACAATATCCGGCTAGCGCTTCGTCTATGGAGTTATCTACGACCTCATACACTAAGTGATGGAGACCTTTCTCGCTGGTATCGCCAATATACATGGATGGCCTTTTTCGTACTGCCTCTAACCCTTCAAGTACTTGAATACTATCTGCGGAGTACTCTGTAGAAGTATTCTTAATTTCTTCACTCATGAGTTTATCTTTCTTTAAAATCTGTAATTATCTATGTCCTCAAAAAAAATCTAACAAATGTAGTGATTTTTATCGAGATAGCGAAGTGGGGGATGTGAAAATAGCGAAAAAAGGACGGGTGTAGTAAAAAAGGAGAGAGATAAGCCATAAACTTATCTCTCTCCTTTTGATTGGTAGCCCATAGGGGAATCGAACCCCTCTTTCAAGAATGAAAATCTTGCGTCCTAGCCGATAGACGAATGGGCCATCAGGTTTAAAAAAGCCGGGCTTATTGAGAGTCCGGCTTTATACTTGTAAAAGTAATTACCTTCTGCTTATGCTAGCGCATTAACGTGCTTAGCCAACTTAGATTTCAGATTACCGGCCTTGTTCTTGTGGATAACGTTCTTTTTTGCAAGCTTATCCAACATAGAGCATACCTTAGGGAATAAAGCTTGTGCCTCATTCTTGTCTTCAGTAGCGCGCAAAACTTTCATAGCGTTTCTAGCTGTCTTTGCGTAATATCTGTTACGCAAACGTCTTGCGTTTGTCTGTCTGATTCTCTTGATTGATGACTTATGATTTGCCATTTCTAGATCTTCTCTTTATTGTTTTTTAATCCTGTTTATTGTAGCCCATAGGGGAATCGAACCCCTCTTTCAAGAATGAAAATCTTGCGTCCTAGCCGATAGACGAATGGGCCAAAATGTCAAAGCTCTCACTTATAGCGTTCTAAGAAAGTGATTTCCCGATTGCGAGTGCAAAGATAGACGATCTCTCTGAACTGGCAAAACATTTCGAAGGAAAATTTAATACTACTCACTGTTTTAACTTCTCTTTAGAACTTATATCTTCCAGATGAATTTCCAAGGCTTTAACGGAAATATTTATTTCCCAGATACATACACATAACGACGCCGCTAATAGCAATAAGGCTATGCCAAATATCCATGCGGCGAAAACCTGCCACGATACATAAATGAAGAACATAGCGATCACGCAGAGCAGCAAACTGAGTATTCCTAATATTTGCATGGAACGGGTCAGATAGAGCCTTTTCCGCAGGTTCGCTATCTGGGCGATATCCTTGGGGTCATGGGTTTGCTGATGCTTTTCTTTCAAGGCACGCACTACGCTGGCGTATGAAAGGAAGCGATTCGTATAGGCCAACAATATCAATGATATGGCGGAAAATAATAAAGAAGGGGTCGTTAAGTCCAACATAATTCTATACTTTAATTATATGTATAACGTTAATTTGAGTATCTTTGTTCTTAATCATCGTCGCAAAGATACGAATTATGTTGTGTAAAACGAGGGGGATTGTCTTGCATACGATCCCTTACAATGATAAATATTCTATTATATATATGTATACGGAGGCGTTTGGCCGGGCCTCGTATCTGGTTAGTCGTAGCCGAGGGAAGAAAAGCACGGTATCGAAGGCTTTGTTTATACCTTTGTCCGTTCTGGAAATGGAGGTGGAGCACTTGAATAAGCGGGACTTGCACCGGATTAAGGAGACCCGCATTTGTTTTCCGCTGAATGATGTTTGTTGTGATCCGGTTAAGAATGTATTGGCGCTTTTCCTCTCGGAGGTTCTTTTTAGGGTCGTGAAAGATACGGAGCCGGATCCCCGTTTATTTGATTATTTATACGAGTCCATACATCTATTGGAGTATGCGGATAAAGGTATCGCTAATTTTCATATGGTTTTCTTGTTAGGTCTTCTCCACCATCTCGGTATTTTCCCGAATATGGAATCGCATAGGGTGGGATATTATTTCGATATGTTGAATGGGGTGTTTACGGATCATATCCCGATGCATCGGCATTATTTAAATAAGGTGGAGAGCGCTTTCTTTTCCCGTTTGCTGCGTATCAGTTTTGAGAATATGTCGCTTTATGGTTTTTCCCGGCAAGAGCGGGCCCGTATTATTCATCGTATTCTTGAGTATTACCGTCTACATCTCCCGGATTTTCCGGAAATCAAATCGTTATCGGTGATGCAAAGCTTATTTGATTGATCTATTTGATGTTATATTAGCTCTTGAAAACACGTACGTGTTTTTTGAAAAAGACGTACATGTTTTTCCGGAAACACGTACATGTTTTTTCGGAAATAATGAGAAGCTTCCGGATAGGCGGGAAAAACATCCGATAACGGTTGCCTATTTGAGGAAAAGATTATACTTTTGCAATCTCAAAAGAGTTGGTCTTGTAGTTCAACGGATAGAATAGAAGTTTCCTAAACTTTAGATCCGGGTTCGATTCCCGGCGAGACTACTTGTATGACTGTTCGAACAATTGAGGAAAGATCCCTGTCTTTTTGATGGATTGTATGATTTTGCCGGGGAAGTACGTAAAGATATCCTTTAGAGACCTATTTGATAGGCCTTAAACGTTACCCATTCGCCATTATATAGACATTTAAAAGTCCGACCACTAATCCATACGTTCTCTAGTGTTGTTTGGCCGTCTTCATAGTCCATATAAAGTATATCGGTATAGTAATTGTTCCAGTCCCAGTAGAATGGAATTTCCTCTCGATCTATGCGTCCGCTTGGGTAATGATAAATTCTTGTATCCCATCCTTTCCCATCCGGATTAAATGTAAGTTGCTGCTCACAATCTAAACCGTCTACGACAAACCAATCAGTCCATACATAATTACATAAATCATAGGTGATTTCCTCATACGGATCATAATACGGATCCTCCTCGCAACTACTGAACCCGCATAAGACGGCGATCAATAAGAATATGTTTATTAAATATCTTTTAGCCATAACTCTATACCTTTAAATACTATTCGAAGGTAAAGATACAAATTTAAGGAAAGGATATTTCTTTTTTTTATATCTTTAGCGCAAAATTTTCAGATATATGCAAAAAACATTACGCATTAAGAACGATATTCATGAGCTTTCCATGATGAATCAGTTCTTGGAGGAAGCTGGAGAAGAATTGGGATTAAGCACCGCTTTCATGATGAGCCTGAATCTGGTGATGGAAGAAGCTGTCTCAAATATAATTTTTTATGCGTATAAGGGAGATGTTGAGGATGCCGTAGACATTTCGTTGGTCAGGGAAGGTGGGGAATTGATCGTGACTTTGATAGATCATGGGATTGCTTTCGATCCGACTTTAAGAAAAGACCCTGATATTACTTTATCTGCCGAAGACCGTCCAATCGGAGGGTTGGGTATTTTCTTGATCAAGAAGATTATGGATGAGGTCTCTTATCAGAGAGTAGATGAGCGGAATGTCTTTATCATGAAGAAAAAAATAACCGAATAAAATATAAAGATATGGAAGTAGTTATTGACCAAAAAGGTGAAGAGACTGTAATTAAGATCAAAGGAAGATTGGATACGAATACGGCTCGCGAATGCGAGGAAAAGGTTTTGCCGGTATGGGAGAATCCGGGAGTAAAAGTATGTGTCGATTGTTCTGATTTGGAATATGTGAGTAGTGCGGGCCTCCGATTGTTTTTAATATTACAAAAAATGACGACTGCCAAGAAAGGGTCTTTACGTTTGATCGGTATGCGGAATGTGGTTCGTGAGACCTTTAGTTTGACGGGATTTAACGCTCTCTTCAAGATAGAAGACGCAAAATAAGTGTGAAGGTTAGGAAAAAGGTAGCCGGTGTGTCAAATTTGGCACACCGGTTTTGTATTAATCTTTTAGATCTTTGTCGATGGGGCTATCCCATTTGCCACCGTTTAATATATCAAGGGTGAAGGTATCGTCTGATTCCTTCGGGGTGTAGAGAATCCCAGTATAACGAATAATGTGATTTATGAGAGGCAGGATGTCATTAACCTCTCTTTCCCGGGTTACTTCATTTATCTGATTTTTGGCCGAGAGGTGTGCTTTGAGCATGAATTCCGGAGCCGGGATAAACGTGAAGAAGGAATGGGAGAAATTTGTTTTCCCGATATCAGAGTCGTTAAAAGTGTCGGTTTGTGTATAAGGCGTGTTTTGAGAAATGCCATTCCCGGTGGTTAAGTCAATCTTGTTTTGATAATTGGAGACATTTATCGTGAAGCTTTTTAGGGCTTTAGATACGGCATCGGCGGATATGAACTCTATTTTGCCGACGATTCTTTGTAAGGTGATATCTTTAATGATTCTTTCTCCCGCTTGTACTTCTTGGGTGAGAAAAAGATGAAACGTATCTGATACTTTACTGAATAGTGCGGTTTGTCCGGACACGGAGATATTCTTGTCTGAGTGGGCTAGGAAACAAATATGATAGTCGCCGGAGGGCAGTGAATCATAAATGATCGTGAAATCCGGATCTTGAGGCGTGAATTGCTTATGTTTTACCAGAATGTCCGGTTTTCCGCTTTGGTATACGATATAATCGATCCGGTTGTATAAATTATCCGGATCGATATCCGGTGTAGAAGGATCTTCCTCGGCATCGGGATTTTGGGGAATAGGCTCAGGGATATTCAGCTCGGGAATACTCTTGGTTACGGGGAAGGGTAATACTTCCTTTTGTAAATCGATCGTAAACTGTATGGGGGATAATTCCTCTTGTAGGTCGGGGTTAGGTACTTCCTTTTCCGTTCCATTACAACAACAAAAACAAAGCAGACAGGCGATAGCCACTAATTCATTTTTCTTCATAGTTGATATTTTTGGTAAATGTTTGACGCAAAGGAACGATATATTTTGTGAATTAAAAAATATTAAGCTGTTAAATTGGCGTACGCAGGGTTATTTTTCATAGCTTTGTGAATCAACAATGTAATTACCTTAGTTTAATAAAACGGAATAATACCATGAAACGAAAAATCAGAATGGGAATGGTCGGTGGAGGACAAGGCTCGTTTATCGGGGCCGTTCATCGTATCGCCGCTAATTTAGACGGACAGATCGAGTTGGTCTGTGGATGCTTCAGTTCTCGCCCGGAGAATTCATTGGCTACCGGACAATCTTTATTTTTACCGGATAATCGTATTTACGCATCTTATCAGGAAATGATAGAGAAAGAGGCCGCCCTGCCTGAAGGCGAACGGATGGATTTTGTGTCTATCGTTACCCCGAATCATGTGCATTTCGGTCCGGCCATGATGGCGTTGGAACATGGTTTCCATGTCGTACTGGATAAACCGATGACATATACCTTGGATGAGGCGAAGCAATTACGAGACAAAGTGAAGGAAACCGGAAAATTGTTTATGCTGACTCATACCTATACCGCTTACCCGATGGTGAAGGAGGCTCGGGAAAGGGTACGCAGGGGGGATTTAGGTAAGATACGCCGTATTTATGTGGAATATCCTCAAGGCTGGCTATATAATGACTGCGCTGATGTTAATAAGCAGGCGGCTTGGCGGGTGGATCCCGGTCGGTCGGGCAAGGCCGGTTGCATGGGGGATATCGGGACGCATGCGTTTAATCTGGCGGAATATATAACAGGGCTGAAGGCCGTGGAATTATGCGGTGAATTGAATACCTTCGTGCCGGATCGTCTTTTGGATGACGATGGGGCGGCATTGATCCGTTATGAGGGAGGTGCGAAAGGGGTGCTGACCGCTAGCCAGATCGCCGTAGGTGTAGAGAATGGCTTGAATATTCGTGTGTATGGAGAGAAAGGTGGGTTGGAATGGCGTCAAGAAGAACCGAATACGATGGTTATGCGTTGGCCGGATCGTCCAGCGGAGATCGTCCGTACTTCCAATGGATATATGTCGGGTATCGCCGCTCATAATTCCCGTACACCGGGCGGGCATCCGGAAGGCTATATAGAGGCATTCGCTAATTTGTATTGGAATTTCGCCTTGGCTTTGCAATCGATTCTGGCTGGTGAGGAACCGGCTCCTGAGACCTTGGATTTCCCTTCCGCCGAAGACGGTGTCCGTGGCATGCGGTTTATCGAGACGATTGTAGCTACCGGATCGACAGAGAATAAATGGATAAAAATAATCGACTAAAAATAATACTATTATGGCACGTCCTGTAACATTGTATACCCTCCAGTGGGGAGATTTATCACTGGAAACAGTTTGTCAAAAAGCGAAAGAATTCGGATACGACGGTGTGGAATTGGGACTTCCCGATCATGTGGATGTCCGACGTACGGATACGGCTTATTATCAAGGAATCAAGGATCTGTTAAAGAAATATGACTTACGGCTTTATGCGATCTCTACCCATTTGGTAGGACAGGCTGTTTGCGATAATATCGATGAGCGCCATAAGGCGATCTTGCCGGATTATATTTGGGGAGATGGCGATCCGGAAGGGGTTCACCAACGGGCTACCGAGGAGATGATCCGGACCGCTCATGCGGCAAAGATGCTGGGAGTCGATACGGTTGTAGGTTTTACGGGTAGTTCTATTTGGCATTATTTGTATTCTTTCCCTCCGGTAACGGACGCGATGATACAAAAGGGGTATGATGATTTCGCCCGTCGCTTTACGCCCATCTTGGATGAGTTTCAGAAACTGGGTGTACGTTTTGCGTTGGAGGTACATCCTACAGAGATCGCGTTCGATACTTTTTCCGCACGCAGAGCATTGGAGGCGGTAAATAACCATCCTGCTTTCGGTTTTAACTATGATCCGAGTCATCTAGGATATCAAGGGGTGGACTATGTGGATTTCATCTATCAGTTTCCGGAGCGTATCTTCCATGTGCATATGAAGGACGTATATTGGAGTGATACCCCTAAGCAGGTGGGTATATTCGGCGGTCATGTTACTTTCGGCGATCCCCGTCGATATTGGAATTTCCGTAGCTTAGGACGAGGAAAGATTAATTTTGAGGAGATTATCCGTGCTTTGAATTCAATTGGCTATCAAGGTCCGCTTTCCGTGGAATGGGAAGATAGCGCTATGGATCGGGAACATGGGGCACGGGAATCTTGCGAATTGGTGAAGAGAGTGGATTTCCAACCTTCCGCACATGCGTTCGACGCTTGTTTCGGAAAGGAATAAATAATTATTAATTACAAAAAACACGAGATTTGATGAGTGTGAGAAAGTGGATGTTTGCCGGGGCCTTGTTATTGGCCGCCGGCTTGAGTTCTTTGGGATTTGCCCAAAAACCGGGGTTGAAGTTTAATCCGGATAAGAAGTTTAAGATTGTACAGTTTACGGACTTGCATGTGAAATGGCAAGACCCTCGTTCGGACATCGCTTTTGAGCGTATGAACCAAGTGTTGGATGACGAGAAACCGGACTTGGTGATTTTTACGGGAGATATTATCTATAGCAAGCCTGCGTTGGAAAATATGCGGAATGTATTGAAGACAGTCTCCGACCGTAAAATACCATTCTCCATTGTTTTCGGAAATCATGATAATGAGCAGGGGGCGACAAAAGAGGAGTTGCTGAAAGTAGCCGAAAGCCTACCGTATAGTTTAACGGCGGATGAGGTTCCCGAAATCTCAGGCGTGGGTAATTACGCCTTGACCGTACGTTCCTCCGACGGGAAGAAGGATGCTTTCGTCTTGTATTGCATCGATTCGAATACCTATTCAACTATCAAGGGGGTAAAAGGATACGATTATATTAAGCGTGACCAGATCGATTGGTATTGTAAGAAAAGCGCAGAGTTTACCCGGAATAACGGGGGAGAGCCGGTTCCTTCTTTGGCTTTCTTCCATATTGCGTTGCCGGAGTTTAATCAAGCGGCTTCCGATGAGAATGCCCAACTCTATGGCATACGTAGGGAAAAGGCATGCGCTCCGGCCTTGAATTCCGGCTTATTTACGGCGATTAAGGAGAACGGGGACGTGATGGGTATATTTGTCGGTCATGATCATGACGATGATTATGCGGTTTGCTGGTATGACGTATTATTGGCTTACGGTCGTTTTACGGGTGGTCCGACGGAATACATCCATATACCAAATGGAGCACGTGTGATCGAATTGAACGAGGGAGCCCGTACCTTCAAGACTTGGATTCGTACGAAAGCCGGTGTAGAGCAGCTTACTACCTATCCGGATTCATTCGTGAAAGAGTGAGGATCTATATCATTCTGAAAATGATATAAAAACTGTATTCCTTATTGTTAAAGCTCTAAATTATATCTAACTTTGCGGTTGGTTGAAAAGTAAAAACTAGAGTATGAAGAAAATTAGAGCCGCCATCGTAGGTTATGGCAACATCGGGAAATATGTGTTAGAGGCCCTTGAAGCTGCCCCGGATTTTGAGGTAGCAGGTATTATTCGTCGTAATCCGAATGATATTCCGGACGAGTTGAAGGCATACACGGTTACTGATAGCATCACCAAGTTAGATAAGGTTGACGTAGCGGTTTTGGCTACTCCTACACGTAGCGTGGAAGAGCATGCGAAAGAGATTCTGGCTTTAGGCATCAATACTGTCGATAGTTTCGATATACACGGAGGTATCGTGGATTTACGTCGTTCTTTGGACGCTGTAGCGAAGGCTCATAATACGGTAGCTGTAATTTCTGCCGGTTGGGATCCGGGAAGCGACTCTGTGGTACGTGCTTTGTTAGAAGCGATGGTGCCGAAAGGTATTACTTATACGAACTTCGGTCCGGGAATGAGTATGGGGCATACGGTTGCCGTGAAGGCTATCGAAGGCGTGAAGGCGGCTTTAAGTATGACGATTCCTTTGGGAACAGGTGTACACCGTCGTATGGTTTATATCGAGGTAGAAGACGGATACGATTTCAAGCAAGTGTCTGCCGCTATCAAGGCGGATGATTATTTCGCTCATGATGAGACTCATGTAATGCGGGTTGAATGTGTCGATAATTTGTTGGACATGGGACATGGTGTGAACTTGGTTCGTAAAGGTGTATCGGGCAAGACTCAGAACCAGTTGATCGAATTCGATATGAAGATCAATAACCCTGCCTTGACCGCTCAAATCTTGGTTTCTGTCGCTCGTGCGAGCTTGAAGCAACAACCGGGCGCATATACGATGATCGAATTGCCGATAATCGATATGCTGTACGGCGAGAGAGAGAACTTAATTAGAAGACTCGTTTAATATAAGTTGATGGTTGACAGCTGGCAATTGACAGTTCGGGAAATCCTGACTTGCGATTGTCGACTGTCAATTGTCAATTGCCAACTGAAATAATTATGCTTGATTTTATTACATGGACTGCCGATCCCGCTATCTTTACCATCGGTTCCCGGGAGATTCGTTGGTATGGATTGGCTTTTGCGATTGGTTTCGCTATTGGCTATATGATTGTAGAGCGGATGTGGAAAAAAGAGGGACTGCCGCCCGCATGGATCGATTCCCTTTTGATTTATACGATGCTCGGTACGGTGATTGGTGCCCGTTTGGGGCATTGTTTGTTTTATGCTCCGGAATATTATTTAGCCAACCCGATTGAGATTTTCAAGATTTGGGAGGGAGGATTGGCTAGCCATGGTGGTACGTTAGGTATAATTATCGCCATTTATTTCTACTCGAAGCGAGTAAGCCATAAAAGTATGTTATGGGCTTTCGATAAGTTGGTGGTTCCGACAGGATTGGTAGCTGCTATGATTCGTCTGGGAAACCTGATGAATCATGAGATTTACGGTCATTCCACTGATTTGCCTTGGGGATTTCGTTTTATCGATAATTTACACGCATGGAGAATGGGGGCGGAGCCTATTTTTACAGCTCCGAGCCATCCGACGCAATTGTATGAGGCCGCTTGTTATCTGGTGACGTTCGCTATCTGTATGTGGCTATATTTCAAGAAAGAGGCATGGAAAAAGCAAGGACTTATCTTCGGCGTATTTATGATATGCGTATTCGGGTCTCGTTTCTTCATCGAATTCGTGAAAAATGACCAAGAGCCTTTCGAGGCTGGAATGATGTTGAATATGGGGCAATGGCTAAGTATCCCGTTTGTTTTGGCAGGGTGCTGGTTTGTCTGGAGAGCGCTAAGAAATGGAAAATTAAAAATTGAGAATTGAAAATTAGAGAGCACACGCTTTGTTATTTTCAATTTTTAATTATCAATTATCAATTAAAAAAGATGTACAAGTTAAAAGAAATTGCGGATAAAGTTTATTATGTAGGAGTTAATGACCGTCAAAAGGCCCTCTTCGAGAATATGTGGCCGTTGCCATACGGCGTTTCCTATAACTCGTACTTGATCGTAGACGAGAAAACCGTATTGATCGATACGGTCGATGTTTGTTACTCTGATATTTTCTTGAAAAAAGTAGCGGATGCCTTGGACGGACGTTCTTTGGATTATCTCGTGGTAAATCATATGGAGCCGGATCATGCGGGAAGTATCCGTTTGTTGCGTCAGCAATATCCGGACGTACAGATTGTCGGAAACAATAAGACTTTCGGAATGCTGGAAGGATATCATGGCATCAAGGAAGGCTTGTTTGAGGTGAAAGAGGGTGATACCTTGAATACGGGTCGTCATGAGCTTGTATTTTATATGGCTCCGATGGTGCATTGGCCGGAAGTGATGGTTACTTATGACGTTACGGATAAAATCGTATTCTCCGCGGATGCGTTCGGTACGTATGGCACATTGGATGGTGGTGTGATCGATACGGAGATGAACGTGGAGCATTATTGGGAAGAGATGATTCGCTATTACTCCAACATTGTCGGAAAATATGGAAGTCCAGTACAAAGGGCATTACAGAAGCTTTCGGGCTTGGATATCCAGACGATTTGCTCTACCCATGGACCTGTTTGGCGTGAATATGCGTCGAAAGCGATCGATATCTATGACCGTATGAGCCGCTACGAAGGTGAGGAAGGCGTGGTTATTATTTATGGCAGCATGTATGGTAACACGGAGCAGATGGCTGAGGCGATCGCCGCTTCTTTGGCTGATAATGGCATCAAGAATATTGTGATGCATAATGTTAGCAAAAGCCCTTCTTCTTATATCTTGAAAGATGTGTTCAAATATAAGGGAGTTATCGTAGGTAGCCCGACTTATAGCAATCAATTGTTCCCAGAGGTGGAAGCTGTGTTGAGTAAGATCGAGTTGCGTGAGGTGAAAAATCGTATTTTCGGTTATTTCGGGTCTTTCACATGGGCTGGAGCCGCCGTGAAACGTTTGGCGGCTTTTGGCGAGAAGATGAAGTGGGAGACTGTCGGTACGCCGGTTGAGCAGAAGCAAGGTTTAAGCGCTACTAAATACGAGGAGTGTTTAGCCTTGGGCAAGGAAATGGCTGGGAAATTGAAAATGGAGAATTGAGAATTGAAAAGTCTAAAGGCTCCGACAACAGATAAAACGAAAGCTATTAACAATAGATCTAATTTATAAACAAAAGAAAGGCGAGATGCGTAGATTGGGAATCCTTTAATTTTCAATTTCCAATTTTCAATTTTCAATTAAAAAAAGCGTAACGTTATGAGATTAATTATCGAACCTAATTACGAGCAACTCTCAAAATGGGCTGCCAATTATGTAGCAGCGAAGATCAAAGCCGCGAATCCAACCGCTGAAAAACCATTCGTACTGGGCTTGCCTACCGGATCTTCTCCGCTGGGTATGTACAAGAACCTGATTGAATTGAACAAGCAGGGTGTCGTATCGTTCCAGAACGTGATCACTTTCAATATGGATGAGTATGTCGGCCTTCCGAAAGATCATCCGGAAAGCTATCATTCTTTCATGTGGAATAATTTCTTCAGTCATATCGATATCAAACCGGAGAACGTAAATATCTTGAATGGTAACGCCGAGGATTTGGAGGCTGAGTGTGCGTCTTATGAGGCTCGCATGAAAGCGGTCGGTGGCGTAGACCTGTTCTTGGGTGGTATCGGTCCTGATGGCCATATTGCGTTCAATGAGCCGGGTTCATCTTTGAGTTCTCGTACTCGTATCAAGACGTTAACTACAGATACGATTATCGCTAACTCCCGTTTCTTTGATAATGACGTGAATAAAGTTCCGAAGACTTCTGTAACGGTTGGTGTAGGTACGGTTCTTGACGCTAAGGAGGTATTGATCATGGTAAATGGTCATAACAAGGCTCGTGCGTTGCAACAAGCCGTTGAGGGTGCCGTGAACCAAATGTGGACAATTACCGCCTTGCAGTTGCATCCGAAGGGAATCATTGTTTGCGATGAGGCGGCTTGCGCGGATCTTAAGGTAGGTACTTATAACTATTTCAAGGATATCGAGAAGGATCATCTTTGTCCTTGTTCATTGCTAAAATAAACGAATCTCAGATAGGGCTTTCTTTGAATGCCCATCATAAGGAGTTAAGAATGCCCATTGTAAGGAGTTTACGATGGGCATTCTTATAACCTTACGATGGGCATCGTTGTTTTAGGGCAATTGGTGGCTGCCGGCTGGCTTCCTCATAGAAGATATACTTCACTGGTTAGAGGAAATATACTTTTCCTGTCAGAGGATATATACTTCATTGACAAAGTCAGTACTACTTACTTTTTTGCGTTCTTGACGTAACGATCCAGCCATAGGTCACATTCATACAATAGATGTAATATGTTCTCTTTGGCGGCGTAGCCATGACTCTCATAGGGCAATACGACATAACGTGCGATCGCCCCGTGGCCTTTTAGGGCACTGAACAGGCGCTCGGATTGGATCGGAAAGGTTCCGGAGTTGTTATCCATCTCACCATGTATGATTAATAAAGCTCCATGTAGTTTATCGGCAGACATGAATGGCGACATGGCATTATATATTTCCGGTACTTCCCAATAAGTACGGGTCTCTGTTTGGAAGCCGAACGGGGTAAGCGTACGGTTGTAAGCCCCGCTACGTGCGATGCCGGCTTTGAACAGCTTGGTATGTGTTAATAGATTCGCTGTCATGAAAGCTCCATAGGAATGTCCTCCTACGGCTACACGATTCGGATCACCTACACCCATCTCGGAAATAACTTTTACGGCCGCCTCGGCGTTCATTGTCAATTGCTCAATGAAATCATCGTTCGGCTCCGCTCCCTCACTGGTACTAACGATCGGCATCTCGACATTTTCCATTATACAGAATCCACGTAAAACCCAATAGACGGGAGAACCATAGTTGATATTCGTAAACATGTATTGAGAACCTCGTACCTGAGAAGCCTCGGCCTTGCTTTTATATTCTCTCGGATAGGCCCACATTAAGACAGGTAATGGACCGTCCTTCGCTTTATCATATCCGGCAGGGAGGTATACGGTCGCTGTTAGATCCAAACCATCCGCACGTTTATACTTGATCTTTTGTTTGCTAACGTTTGCCATGGCCGGATATGGATTGGCGAAATGAGTCAATTGAGCGAATTTTTTCTTTTTCAAGTCACGAGAACAGAGATTCGCTGGTTCTGTAATGGATTGACGTGAAGTGATCAATTGAAGCTTTTCTGGATTCGCTACCTTTAGGATGGTCTCATAATATCCGTCCTCGCAGCGCCAAAGTTCCGTGTTCTTTTTTGTTTTCAAATTGTAACGGCTAAGGTAAGGCATATCCCCTTTAGGTGAGGCTCCTTGGGCAAGCATCAATAACTCATTGTGGGCTTTATTGGTATAAACGATATATTTACCATACGCATTTTTAATCGTAAGTGGATTTCCCGGATTGTTGTAATTATCGTCGGTGGATACATTGAATAATAGAACCGGAGACTCAGAAGAGCAAGGCTTAAAAGTAAATGTCCTGTTTTTACGAGTCTCCCGGGAAGTCTCGATCAATAAAGCGAAAGCATCGTCATTCCACAGGATGTTGCGGAAACGTTTCTCTGTCTTTGCGACTTCCTGTTTCTCGCTGTTGAACGGATAGCTTATTTGGTAGATAATATCCATGAAATCGGTCTTGTTTTGCTTAGGATCTCCTTTATCTTGCGCTTCCGCCCAGTAAACGGTAGCCGGTTGATCCGATCTCCATCCGAATTGACGGGGATAAGGCGAGGTCGTGTCATATCCCATCGGAATATTGACGGTTGGATTATCCGCTAACGTATAAATGGAATTGCCTTGTAAGTCTATGACCTCGAACTTTTGTGGGAAGTTATATACCGGTACTTGATAGGAATACGGACGATGAACTGTCGCGATAAGTAGCAAAGATTTATCCGGGGATAATGAAAGCGTACTGCCGTAGATTGCTGGTTTTCCGATCTCGTACACAATGCCCTCTTTTATACGTACCAATTGGGAGGTGAAATAATAGTCGAATAATTGCTCGTCGTATGGATTTTTCAGCAAGTCTTGATAGGTACGAGCGGGCATCACCTTTCCAGTACTTTCTTGAATGATGGGACCGGATGGGACTGTGGGTTTCTCCGGTGCCTTCCCCCTGTTTTCTGGAACCATAAGCGTAATAAACTCATTGTCGCTAATCCATAAGATCTCCGCTCCACTTGTCGCATTGATTTTACGGGTACTTACTTTCTGAGCTACGGGCTGTTCCGGGGTACAGTTATAAAGATATACGCCATTCGCTTCTTCCACGAATAGAGCTACCTTATTGGATGAAGGAGAGAATGAGGCTTCTGTGATTACCGCGTTGTCAGGAATTCCTTCAATCTTGATTTCTTCTTGAGTAGCGATGTTCATTAAACTGGCACCCGTATATTCGGCTTGCCGGCTCGTATTGAATGTTTCGGGACTGATACGCATTCCCGCTAATTTAAGCTCCGGTTGCGCAAGCTTGGCGATAGACCGGTACGGGGAACGCTCTAACTGGAGTGCCCACTGATTGTTATCACTAATTCGGATGATCGGGGATAATTTGGCTAGGGCCACTTCCTCTATTACGGCTGGAGGACGTTGATAATGTGTTTCTTGCGCTATTCCAGGACATATAAGCGCTAAAGAGAGCAGAGCTGAAAATAAATGATTTGTTTTCATAAATAGTGATATAAGAAATCCCCAAAGATAACCTGTTAAAGTATACTTTGGGGATTGTGATTAATGTAAGTTAACGTAAAAAGAGTGTTAATAGTTCTTTTCGATCAAGTCGTTGAAATCTGTTTCCTTTTTTGGAATCTCGAAGATCCAACCATCAGCATTCGGATCCTTGTGCAAGAAACCACAGAAAGTAGCGTCAAAATTAGACCCGGTTCTATCCAATGGCAAACCTAGACGTTTCAAGTCGAACCAACGGAAACCTTCGCCCCAAAGTTCGATACGGCGATGTGTCATGATCTCATCCGCTAGTTTTGCGCCAGTGTTACCCAAATCCTTGTACTCTGGATCACGTTCTTTCAACAAGGCTTGCAAATATTCCTTTGCTTTTGCGTCTTGATTGGAACGAGCGAAAGCCTCGGCTGCAGTCAAGTACATTTCGCTGATACGCATGAAGGCAAAATCACCTACAGCATCAGCTGTAGAGCGTGCCGTGAACTTGCGGTTCTGATAAACACGCTGGTTGTAAGAAGTTGCGGGTACTTCTGCCTTTCCTGTCGGATCCCACCATTGACGGCGAAGATCGGTTGGCGACATTAAGTCGTAAGTACTTTGGCTGATACATTTGATACCTGTGCGGATAGAGCTGGAGTTGAAGTTCCAAGACATATACGCATAGAAAGAGTAGAAATAAACCGTTTGGTCATTCTGTGTCATTGCGGCATACATCGCCTCTTTCGTAGCGGAAGTGATATTAGCGAAACCATTCATCAATTCAGACTGAGACATGATCTTACAGCCATCTTTCTCTGCTTCATTGATAGAATTCACTGCGGCCGTAGCTGCGTCTGCGTATTTCTGTTGAGTCAGAAGAGCACGTGCTTTCAATCCGTAAACCGATGCTAGGCTATAATGATTCTTATCATTTGGCTCATAGTCTGCCAATAAGTTCAATGCTTCGTCTAAGTCCCCGTGAATCTTTGTGTACACCTCTTCTACCGTATTACGTGCCATAGGCTCGATTTCCGGACTCGTACGATAAGGAACTCCCGGTTGAGAGTTGTCCTGTCCGTTACGATATGGTTTCGCATAATATTGTACTAGATTGAAATGACTCCATGCACGAATTGCCAAACACTCGCCCTTGATATGGTTCGCAAGCGCTTTTTCGCTATCTGTGAGTTTTGACTCATCGCTAAAGTTATCATTCAACGCTTTCAAGATGTTGTTTGCATTCAAAATGAACTTATAATAAGTTTCCCACTCACCGGAGTTGTACGAACTTGTTGCGTTCGTTGGATAACTCCAGTTTAAGAAACCTTGATGCCAAGTCTGCGTGTCCCATGTCAAATCATCAGCTAACGCTTCTCGACCGATGATGAAACCGGGCTCACCTCCCAAACCTTGGTTGCCTAAGTCTTGAGATACCATCTTACGATGAATACCGTTCAGTGCAAGATAAAGATTGTCGAGCGAAGTGGATACTGTCGTGAATGAAACGTTCTCGGTTGGGATTGTATCCATATAATCGCTGGAACAGCTTGTGCCGATCAGAGAGCCACTTAGAAGCAGTCCTGCTGCGATGTGTTTGAATAATTGTATATTTTTCATATCTTTTCCTTTGTTTGATGTATTATGAATTTAGAACGATACATTTAAACCGATCGTAAAGTTCTTAGCCGGCATATATTCATTGTAAGATACTCCGGCATAGTTAGCTTGCGGATTCAGACCTTGACGGGCTTTCAACATGAATAAGTTCTCTGCGCTGACATTGACGCGTGCACTCTTGATGTTGATAACGTTTAGGATAGACTTAGGCAAGTTGTAAGCCAAAGTGACAGTACGCAAGTTCAAGTAATTTGCGTTTGTCAACCAACGTGTAGAATAGGATTGTCCAATGCTAGTCGCATGACCTGAGTTATTGTCCAAACGAGGTACATCTGTGATCTGGCCCGGAGTTGTCCATGCGTTATGTAGATCCGGTGACATCGCATAACCGAACTCACCTACATCCATCAATCCTCTATAACTCGAGTCAAGCACCTTGCCTCCTAATGAATAAGAGAATACGGTAGAAAGGTCGAATGCCTTATAGCTCAAATTGATATTGAAACCACCATATACTTTCGGAACGGCAGAACCACTGAAATCATATTTCGCATAGCTATAAGAGTTTGTCAATACTTGACCATCTTTCTCTACAAGTGTCTTTTTTACCGCATCTTTAATATTACCATTCGCATCGGTGTTGTTTTCGGCATCAAAGATATACAATCCATCTCCGTTATCAGGATTAACACCCCACCATTGACGTAACCAGAACTCATAGATTGAATGTCCCTCCATCAATTTCTTAGAGTCTTTGATGATACCATCTTTCCGGTTGGCATCAGGCAGACGAGTCACCTTATTATTGATGAATGTAGCGTTTGCGCCGACTGATAATTTCCAATCTTTTGATTTTAATACTTGGTAGTTTAAGTCGATTTCCACCCCTTGGTTACGAACTTTACCAATGTTTTGTACGATCTTTTCGACACCACTGGATAACGGTTGGCTAACATTGAATAACAAGTCTCTGGAGGCCTTACGGAAGAACTCGACCGTACCATTCAAGCGACCGAACAATCCGAATTCTAAAGCGACATCGGTAGAAACCTGTGTCTCCCATTTCAAATTATTGTTTGCCATAGTCGGGAAGTAGAGACCTGCTTCCAAACCGTTGTTGATACCCAAATTATACAAGGTTTGATAAGGATAGTAATCCTGTTGTGTGTCATCATCTGTATAATAGATGGCATCGTTTCCGGTTTCACCGTAGGATGCCCTCAGTTTCAAATTGTCCACCCAAGTCAAGTTTTCCATGAAATCTTCTTGGCTGATACGCCAAGATGCTCCGAATGACCAGAAGTTACCCCAACGGTTATCCTTGCTAAAGCGAGAGGAACCGTCACGACGATACGAGGCTGTTACATAATATTTATCATCGAAATCATAGTTCAAACGAGCGAAGTATCCTTCTTTCTTATATTCGCGTGTATAAGAATCCATTGAGCTTATGCTTACGAAGTTACTGTACTCATACGTTCCGGAAACGATCTCATTAGTCTTCATACCGTAGTTATATTGTAAACGGTAGCTATAGTTCTCATGGCCTAACAAAGCTTCGATGTTATGCTTACCAAAAGTCTTTGTGTAATTAATCAACTGGTTGAATGTCTGTGTCAAGAAGTTTCTATTTCGGATGTTCAAACGTCCCGGTCCTGCGGTTCCGTCACCTACCTCTGGGTTCTCATATACTCTACGGCGTTCATCCTTATTGTCAAATGCGTAGTTCACTGTTAAATTCAATCCTTCGATCGGAGTGATCGTTACATAAGTACGGGCACTAGAGTTTGTGGTAGACATCAAGCGATCGTTCCACAGGGCCTCAGCGATACCGTCGCGTCCATTGCTGGAGATACGGGCTCCTTCATAATCGTAGGTATATAAAGCCGGATCAGTAACTACGTTTCCTTCTTTATCCAAATAAGCCCCTGTCTCAATATCATGCTTATGTACCGGATAGATCGGTGCCATAGAACGAATGAAACGAGATAAGTTACCATAACCAGCGGAGTTGCTAGAAGTAGAAGTAGAATAATTGGAGTTTGTACGACTTAAACCTAAATTCAATCCACTCTTGAACCATTTCACCGGATAGATATTATAGTTCAAGCGTGCGTTGTAACGCTCAAAGTCTGTCTTAATCATATATCCCTTATCATTCAGATAGCCTATGGAAGCATATGTGTCGCTCTTTTCTGTTTTTGTATTGTAGCTTACATTATATTCTTGGCGATGTCCGGTACGGTAAGCGGCATCTTCCCAATCAAGGTCCTCACCCCATTTTAAAGCCGAGGCTGATGGATTCAATAAACCGTCTGTGCCCACGATTGCGTCATTGGCGATTCCTACGAAAGGATTATATTTTAATTTGTTGATAATATCTTTAGAAGCATTAGCGGCAGCGTCGGTAGCACTTTGTCCGAGTGACATATTTGCGTTTCTCAACATTTGCCATTGCAAAGGATAATAATCGTATACACCTACTTTTGCGTAATCGTTATAAGCTCTGCTAGACCAACCTTGTGAGATACTCAAGGTAACACCTGCGCCACTGCTGCTAGAACCTTTCTTAGTCGTGATCAAAACCACACCGTTACCTGCGCTAGATCCATACAAAGATGTAGAAGCGGCATCTTTTAAAATTGTCATTGATTCGATATCAGATGGGCTGATAGAAGAGATATCACCACTGAAGATGGCACCATCCACTACATATAAAGGAGCATTATCCGCGTTTACTGAACCAAAACCACGGATCGTTACCTTGGCAGCTTCTCCCGGTTGTCCGATAGAGGAAGTCATTTGTACTCCGGAAGTGTTTCCTTCCAATGCGGAGAGGGCGTTACTCAATGGACGTTTGTCCATCAAAGCGGCACCCACCGTGGATGCGGAACCTGTAAAAGAACTTTTCTTTGCGGTACCATAAGCTACGACAACAACTTCATCTATAGCTTGAGAATCTGAAGAAAGAACAATTCTCATGTTTTGCTGAGCTGTAGTTTCTTGAGTCCGTAAACCTACATAAGAAATAATTAGCTTAGCATCTTTCTGAGTTTCTAACTCAAATTTACCATCTAAATCGGTAATGGTTCCAATAGTGGTTCCTTTTACTACGATGGATGCACCTATAACAGGCTCCCCATCATCTTCATTAATCACTACACCGGTCACCTTCATTTGCTGGGCGACCATACACTGCACTCCCAGAAAGAATGAGAGTAGTACAAGCGTTAATTTGTGCTTCATAGAATGAATTTGTTTGTTAATTAGACACACATTATTTTTTCAAGAGACCATAGTTTGCACAGAACTACAGTTAAAATACTTATCAAAAAAATGTACACACCAAGACTCCTGAAAATCACAGCCGCAAATATACTAATTTTTATTATAAAAAAGCAAACTGTTATAAAACATTCTAAAACTAATATAATATTGATTGATATTGTCAAATTCAATTTAGTTGTACTGGGGATCTTGTTGCATTATGATAGCTGGCAGGAGGGTTTTTGGTCTTAGTTATCTATCTGTTAATTATGCTGTTAAACATAGTTCTGTGCAGACTAAATGCCTTAATGGATGCTGAAAGGGAAGATGTCCATAAAGGATATCTTCCCTTAAACTTTGTGTGTATAATAAAAAAATGAAGTATTAATTAACGTTTATAAACGGATAGGGTTACCATTATAGAAATCTAGAATCTTCGTACGGAAGATAAAATCATATTTGGCCTGTGCCTGTTCCGCTAGACTTTGCGCGTATTTTGTTTTAGCCTCATTAAATTCAAAGACAGTGCTTTTACCTGCGTTGTAACGCTCTTGGGCATAATTGAACGCTTCCTTGCTCGCCGTGACGGATTTGTCGGAAGCCGTATATTTCTCTTGGGAAGCCGTTGCGTTGTAGTACGCTTGCTGGATTTCCTTGTATAACGTTTTCTTTGTATTTTCCATCAGCAATTCCCGGTTGATAATGTTGATCCTTGCGGTACGAACGCTATTGCGTACTTGGAAGCGGTTGAAAAGTGGAATACTCAATGAGAATCCGACGATCTTTTGCCCATTCTGCTTAAACTGCTCGCTAAAGGAACGAGTATCGGCAAATTCACCTCCGGAAGTAGAATGATAATATCCATTGCTGTAACTAGCCCCGAAATTTAACTTGGGGTAATAGCCCGCTTGCGCGACACGCAACATTTTCTTTTGGCTCTCTAGCAAATACTGTTGTTCCTTGATCTGAGGCTTGAACGTAACCGCATGATCGTAAATGTTTTCCGGAGGTAGGATGCTACTCATATTATCAGCCACCGCATCTTCAATTACAGGAGTCTGTATATCGAAACTCCGATCGCTTCGCTCTAGTTCCAGACTTTGCGCCAGATCCAGTAAAGCGAGGTTCACATTGTTTTGCGACTCGGTAAGCGTGACCTCATCTTTCGCTAATTGGGCCTTGATATCATACAGTTGGGAAAGTGGCACCTTTCCGGCGTTCACCATGGCCTCCGTTTTATTCACCTGCTCCTTGTCTAGTTCCACTTGTAGTTGCGCTATTTTCAGTAACTCTTTATTATAAAGTACTTGCAGGTAGTAGGAAGCTATATTGATGGATAGGTCTTCTCTCGCCTTATTCAAGTTCTCGATAGACGCTTTTAGATCAAGTTTGCGGGCGGCGATATCGTTCGGTATTTTTAACCCGTCAAATAAAGGCATGTCCAGATTGATCCCCAATGTGGAATTGGCGGCGTTCTGGTCCACGATCACCCCGGATTTAGACGTGGAGCGTCCGAACTGGAAGCTCTGTCCAAGACTGCCGTTTAGGGCCGGGAGCCAACTGTATTTGCTGGTATGTAAGTCTACCTTTCGGCTTTCCTGTTCCTGCTCCTTTTGCTTTAAGTCGATATTATGCTCGATGGCATATTGGATGCACTCCTCCAGACTCCATTGCTTCACCGCATCCTGAGCGAAAACATAGTTTCCGGACAGGAGGGAAGCGATTGCCAGTATATATAAGTTTCTTCTCATCATACAATCTTTCTTTTATTTCTTATTCGGGTCAATAGCTGCGCCCCGGACTTTATCGGTTGCGGCCAGTCCTTCTTGAACCTCGATCTTGATACCGTCGGACAGACCTACCTTTACCGGATGTTTCTCGAAGACTTGCTCCGGTTGCTCTTGTTTAACTAACTGAACGAATGCGGAATCCCCTTGGAACTCGACCGTGCTTTCCGGGATCGTAAGAACGTCTTCCGCACGTTTTAGCACGATCTCGGCGTTGGCGCTATATCCCGCACGGATGAAAGCATCTTCGGGGATCGTCACGGCTGCCTTGATCTCAAATTGAATGGCTCCGTTTTTCTCAACACCTTTGGGTGATACATATTCCAGCAAGGCCTCGAACGAACGGCTTTCCATGGCTCCGATCGTAAGCTTGATAGGCATTCCCTCGTGAATGCGCCCGATCTCGGTCTCGTCTACGTTTCCCTTGAAGATCATGTCATTCATGTTGGCGACTGTGGCGATTGTCGTACCGTCGTTGAAGTTGTTCGCTTGGATAACGGAGTTACCTACTTTCACCGGGATATCCAGTATCATACCGGTGATGGTACTACGGATCTGCGTGGTACTGGCTACATTGGAGTTCTTGGCGATACCGTCACGAATAATTTCCAGTGCGCTTTGCGCATTCTCTTTCTCCTCGACCGCCTTTAAGTAGTTGGCCTTCGAGAGATCGAAATCCTCTTGGGCGATAACACCTTGCTTGAACAGCAGTTCATCTCTCTTATAGGTTTCCTCCACCTGTTTAAGAGATATATCCGCTATGTTTACGCGAGATTCGGCGCTATTTAGCTGTACCATCTCCGGTATGACCTTGATCGTGGCGATAATCTCCCCGGCCTGTACCATCTGTCCCGCTTCTTTCCTTAGCTCGGAGATGATACCGGATATCTGCGGCTTGATCTCTACCTCGTAGCGAGGTTCCACGCTTCCGGTGGCCACCGTCTTGGTCTCTACCGTATCCCTTTTGGGGGTTACGACCTCATAAACGGTTATTACCGGTTGCGCCTTCTTCCATAAGAAATAGAATGTGCCTATTACCGCCGCACCTACGATCGTTAATAAGATAATACGTAGGATTTTCTTTACGATGCGATTCTTCATGATTATATAGTTTTATTTTAATTATCGATTCGTTATTATTCATCTCGGATGGCATCTATCGCTTTGATCTGCATGGCTCTCCATGCGGGAATCAGGCCAGCCATAAAACCGCTTATCAGCAGTACGACAGTGGCAGCTACCGCTGTTTGGATGTTTACGCCGGGATTCAGCAAGGTCGGATCGTTCGTTGGATTGGCGGACAATATCTTATCCAACAAATCCAAGAGGAAGACTCCGGCGCTTAATCCCAGTAAGCCCGCCAAGGCAGTCAGCACCAAGCTCTCGCTCATGACTTGCGAGATGATGTCGAAAGGCTTGGCTCCCAAAGCCCTTCGTACGCCTATCTCCCTCGTGCGCTCTTTTACCGTTACCATCATGATATTGCTGATACCAATAATACCCGATAGCAAGGTACCCATGCCGACCAGCCAGACCAAGATGTCGATACCTGTAAACAGTAGATTGAATGTCTTGAATTGTGCGGCGATATTGACTACGCCTATCGCCTGAGGATCGGTCGGTGCGATCTGATTTTGCGTCTTCATGATATTCTTGACCTGCTCGATCGTCGTCTCAATCGGATATCCCGGTTTCACGCTCAGTGCGAGGAAATGCAGGATGTCGCCTTGGTTCAAGGTCTGCTGCATGGTATTGAACGGAATGAAGACGGTTTCTTCTCCCCGGCCGCCCAGATTCAGGCCCGATGCCCTTTGGTTGACCACTCCTACTACTTGGTAGTAAAGCCCGTTCACCCGGATATATTTGCCGCAAGGGTCCTCGTTGTGGAATAATACCTCATTGATCTTCGTGCCGATCAAGCAAACCTTGCGCTTTTCCCGCATATCGATCTCATTCAATAAACGGCCATAGTATAGGTCTTGCGTATCGATATTGAAGTAAGCCGGATATATACCTTTCACGTTGAACGTTCCGGTCATTATCCCGTAAACGATATTCTTTTCCGAGCGGTTGCCCCAAAGGATGGGGGAGATATCCTGTACGCTAGGTACGTCTCGTATGATGGCGTCTATGTCCCGGTTCCTCATGTTCCAGTTTCGCCCCTTGTTGAATCCTTGGTAGGGTTCGCTGGTGCGATCGGCGTAGAAGAATAGCGAATTCGTCGCGAATCCGTTGACGCTCTTGAACATGGCGTTCTTGAATCCCGATCCGGTACCCAGCAACAATACCAGCATAAGGATTCCCCAGAACACGCCGAAGCAAGTCATCAAGCTACGTGTCTTGTTGCGGGTGATGGTTACCCATATTTCTGTCCATCTGTCTATGTCAAACATATCTTTTCGGTTTATTCTGTTCTCATGGCTTCAATAGCGGATACATTCACGGCTTTGCGAGCGGGGAAATAGCCC
This sequence comes from Parabacteroides sp. CT06, assembly GCF_002257605.1. GTDB lineage: Bacteria > Bacteroidota > Bacteroidia > Bacteroidales > Tannerellaceae > Parabacteroides > Parabacteroides distasonis. The sequence goes on from NZ_CP022754.1 coordinate 270,513, forward strand.
GCCAGCACCCCGGCTACGACCAGCACCCCGGTAGCGGCCAGCGATATCCCTAGGCTGACGGTCGGGTGCCGGAATAAGGTAAGATCCTCGCCGGGATTTCCTCCGGATGAAGCGTTGTTCATCCCGCTCATCGTCATGCCATAGTCGATTAGCTCCGTCAACCCGATTCCCATCAGCATCCCGATGTAACCGAATATGGCGGTGATCATGATGGACTCTACGATGACAAGCTTCAATATCGAGGCCGGTTTCGCCCCGATCGCCTTCCGGATGCCGAACTCCCGGGTCCGTTCGCGTACGGTGATCAACATGATGTTGCTAACCCCCACGATACCAGCCATCAAGGTGCCGATACCTACGATCCAGATGAAGAGCAAGATACCGTCTGTCATCGTATTGAACATACGGATCTCATTGCCGGTCATCCACATACCGATTGCGTTCTTGTCTGTCGGGTCGAATATGTGCTTACGGGCCATATACGACCGGAACCTGTTCTCGAAATCCTTGCACTCTTCTTCGGTGGAGACCCCGTTTACCGTAAAGTAAATGGAGCCGAACCCGAAGCCTTTATTATAAAGTTGTTGCGCTACGGTAAACGGTATATATGCGGGCGCGTTGTTACTCTTGTCGTCATCATCATAGATACCAACAACTTGATACATCATATTGCCGCATTTCACGTATTTACCCAGCGGGTCCTCGTTACGGAATAGCACTTCCGCCATACGGGGGCTTAGTATGATTACCTTGCGTGTAGCGTTCATATCCATCTTATTGATGAAGCGCCCGTTCTGGCTCGCTACATTAATATATATAATGGAATTGTAATCCTCGGATACGCCCCGCAGGTCGCCCACGATGTATTCTTCCCCATACGAGATGGTATCTGTTTGCGAAATGGTAGCCGAGCAGTATTCTATTTCCGGGAATGCCATCTTGATGCCGCTGAGATCCGCTTCCTTGAACTCGATCCTGCGGTTCGTGGGGTTACCTTTATAAGGCATGGTGGTATAGCGCCCCCAAACCTCCACGGTATTGGCGGAAAACCTCCGGAAGTTGAATATGATGCCGTTTCTCAACCCATTTCCCGCTCCCAGCAGGGTAATCAGCATAAAGATCCCCCATGATACGGCGAAACCGGTCAAGAAGGTACGGAGCTTGTTTTTCTTTATCGTGCTCCATATTTCCCTAAAATTGTCAAAATCAAACATGCGATTCTTCGTTTACGGTGTATTCAATCAATCCGTCTTTTACCCGGATAATCCGGTCGGTAGCTTCCGCCACGGATGGCTCGTGGGTAACGATCACCATGGTCATACCTTCTTGGTTTACGCTACGGAGGAGTTCCATCACTTCCACGGTCGTGGTACTATCCAATGCCCCGGTAGGCTCGTCGGCCAATATAATCTGCGGCTTGGCGATCAAGGCACGTGCGATGGCCACACGTTGCTTCTGTCCGCCGGACATCTCGTTCGGCATATGATCCGCCCAATCCTTCAATCCCACCATGTCGAGATATTCCAGTGCCATGGCGTTTCTCTTCTTCCGGCTTACGCCTTGGTAATAGAGTGGGAGAGCTACGTTCTCCACTGCGTTCTTAAACGAGATTAAGTTAAATGATTGGAAGATGAAGCCGATCATACGGTTCCTCAGCTCGGCGGCACGGCTTTCGCTTAGATTCTGAATCAACTGTCCGTTTAATAGATAGGTGCCCGTGTCGTACGTATCCAATATCCCCAAGATATTCAATAGGGTTGACTTCCCGGAACCGGACGCTCCCATGATAGATACCATCTCTCCCTTCTCTATATCTAGGTCGATACCTTTCAAAACGTGCAGTGGGGCTCCGTTAAAGTACGTTTTGTTTATTCCTTTCAGTTGAATCATCATATTATGTAGTTACTTTATATATTAGACGTACAGTTTGCTAAATAAGTTACACTGTTGGTGAACACTTTTATCATCTGGTTACAAATATATGTTTTACTAAGATACCTTGTATCGCAAGGTACTACTAATTATGTAATATTAACAAAGAGGTCTTGATTATAAGTAGATCCTTGTTCCTTTCCTCTGTATATTGTAGGCCAAACAAGCGGCTGTCTTACCCAATTCATAAAGATACATTCATCATGCACCAACTGATGCATGATCTTCTAACGGCTGGTGCATGATCATCTACCAACTGGTGCATGATCGTCCACCAGCCGTTGGACGATGAAGCTAACCTTATCTTTGCCCTAATAGATAAAGGGAAAAGCTTTAGGCTATACAGGCATAAACCCTTAACTTTGCGGCGAAATTCAAATAGCAGAAAGATTTATGGTAACAATTGGTACGCCCAAATCGGCTACGGCAACTAAAGTCGTGCTTTGTGGCTCGGGCGAATTGGGGAAAGAGTTTGTAATAGAGTTGCAGCGTTATGGCGTGGAGGTAATCGCCTTGGATAAGTATCCGGACGCTCCGGCCATGCAGGTGGCGCATCGTTCCTATGTGGTCTCCATGCTGGATGGCGATGCCTTGCGGGAGATCATCGAGAAAGAGAAACCGGATTATATCGTGCCGGAGGTGGAAGCGATCGCTACCCGTACCTTGATGGAACTGGAGGAAGAGGGATACCATGTGATTCCTACCGCCCGTGCCACTTGGCTGACGATGAACCGTGAGGGAATCCGCCGCTTGGCGGCCGAGGAGCTGGGCTTGCCTACCTCGCCGTATCGTTTCGCCGAGACCGAGGAGGAATTTAAAGAAGCGGTGAAGGTAATCGGTATGCCTTGCGTGGTGAAGCCGATCATGAGCTCGAGCGGACACGGACAGAGCGTGGTTCGTGAGGAAAAGGATATCGATCGTGCTTGGCAGTACGCCCAAGAAGGAGGACGTGCTGGAGCGGGTAAGGTGATCGTGGAAGGTTTCGTGGATTTCGACTATGAGATTACCCAGCTGACGGTTCGGCATATCGGAGGAACGTCTTTCTTGGAACCCGTAGGACATGTTCAGGTGGACGGTGATTACCGGGAGTCTTGGCAACCGCAAGCCATGAGCCTTGCCGCTAAAGCGAAAGCCCGTGAGATCGCCGGTAAGATCACCGAGGCTTTAGGCGGACGTGGTATTTTCGGCGTGGAATTATTCATTAAAGGAGATGATGTCATATTCAGCGAGGTTTCCCCCCGTCCGCACGATACCGGAATGGTGACGATGATTACACAGGATTTGTCTCAATTCGCTTTGCACGCCCGTGCAGTGCTTGGCTTGCCGATCCCTAATATCGTGTTTCATGGAGCGGGAGCTTCCCGTGCCGTTGTAGTGGAAGGGGACAGTGACCGGTTGTCTTTGGGGAATCTGGATAAGGTTTTGGAACAACCCGATACGCAGATGCGTTTCTTTGGAAAACCGGAAGTTCATGGACATCGCCGTATGGCCGTCTTGCTGGCTCGTGGTTTGGATGTGACGGAGGCAAGGGAGAAGACCGGAGTGATGATGGAGCAGTTAAATGTTAAATTGTGATGCTTCCTAGGATAAATGAACGTTTTGGTGTGTGTTGTGAATAAAATGTGAATATTTACAGACCTATTTTTCTATCAAAATAGTTTATTTTTGTCTCAAGTTTTTAAAGAGACATTTGATAATCTATAAACGCAGATTACATATGTTTGTTTCACTAAAGAGTGAAATCTGATTGCCGAAAGTTTGTACTTATTTTATGAATACAACAAATGGAAATATGGGCGTTGATTTGAAACGCTCTATTTCTATTCTCGGTGAAGATAAAAGAGTGAGCAAACAGATCAATAGCTAAGGGTGGGTAGATTTAACCAAACAGACATCCTTATCTCCTTTCGCCCACCCTAGCTATTGTTCTTATTTTACTTGGATTCCTTTTGTATTTCTCATGGTTTCCATCACGGCATGCGTATCTACTTGGGCCTTTTCTTGTATAAACTCCGGGAGGTTGTAAGTCCACAACAGGTCTTTATAATATTTTACGGGATTTTTTTGCGGCAGGAGGAATGGTTTATGGGCCGTACCTTTATCATCGATATAGGTAAAGAACGGGCGTGTGTATAATCCATCCAACCTGCGACTGCTAAATACCAGCCAACGATTGTTGTGGCTCCATGAATGGTAGCTTTCTCCTTCGGCGCTGTTCGCCTCGCTCAGCGGGTACGTCTTTCCGTCGGATAGGCGGATCATATATAATTCAGCGTCTTTATGCCAAACCCCGAAACCGCCATATTCCTGTAGGGTAAAAGCCAGATATTTACCATCCGGTGAGATTCTAGGGAAGGATACGCTTTTGTGATTGGCCCGGCCATTGTATAAAGTATCTACTTGCTGGCCTAGGGTGCGGGTTTCCGGGTCAAAGTCGACACGGCATAGGCTGTAGGTCATTTGTCTGAAATTCTTAGAAATAGAATCTACGGCGGCGGTCGAACTGAAATAGAGGCTCTTCCCGTCGGGAGAGAACGCAGGGAATATTTGCCATGCGTCTTTGGAATTTAACGCTTCGCAAGAGAATACCTCGTTCTTCTTCACGTCATAGATCACGATATCGGAGTTATGATCCAATACTTCCAGCGTATTGGGATTATTGATGAAGAAGTTTTGGTAGGTATCGCATACGGTGGCCGCCAGATAGTTACCATTCGGATGCCAATACATGTAGACAAAGTTTGAGACGGTCTCGGGAGTCTTGGTATTTAGCTTGGTGATTTTCTTTCCATCAATCAGTACGGAACCGGCGTGTTTGCCTCGCATATGGAAAATCATTTTATCCGGGTTCCCGGAGGAAAACGTGTGGCAGTTTACGCAGTTATAGTCGGTTAAGCTATTCTCATAAATCACGCTTTGGTCATAATTCTCCAAGTTCCGTTGATAGATACCCATCCTGTTCCACATATCATTACTCAAGGCTAATAACCGATAGGCTATATATTTATCAATGGAATCATTTACGATGTCCATATGAAAAGGCGTATAGGCGTTCCATTCGCCCTGTATGCGTTTAGCGATGGTCAATTCTATTTGGTTTCCGGCATTCTCTTTCAATAAGGCTTTCCATCTTTTTTGTGGGATCTCAAAGAGCCCCTCATCGCTATAGACTTGGAGTTGAGTCTTTTCCCCTTTAATGATAAGGCAGTGCTCACTGCTATCGGCGATAGAGAAATTGAGCGGGGCGATGTTCACAGGGATGGTCACATCCTTGTAATCCGGATAAATGGCGATTTCCTTGTTTAGACTCTTGGCGATCTGTACGTCGCTTTTGGAGCATGAAACCATCAAGGCGATGAGAAAAAGGAAAAGATATCGGTTTGTATTTGTGTAAGTCTGTCTTTCCATATGTGTTTTATTTAGAGAGTATCAAATAGTACCAGAAAGTAGGTTGATAGTCGGCTATTCCAGTCGCTACATTTTGTCGGGCATGCCTTAGTCCCAATACACGTTGCTTGAATATCGAGAACTCGGACAGGACTTTATCGGTTACCCCATACTTGCGGCAATATTCCGGATCATGCTCCGCATAAGAGATCACGGCTTGTTGCAAGGGTTCGGGTAATGCGGGGAGTACTTCCGTCCCACTGAATCTTTCAACAAACGTTTTTATAGCGGGCAGGTCTTTCGATAATAATAACGTACCGATCGTATAATCCAATGCGGCTTTATTCAGGGGATTCTCTTCCAATATAATCATCAGGTTATCAAACAATCCGATTATATTGGCGAAAAGGTCTTTGTCGCTGGATAGGCTTTTTCTTTTTGTACCTAATTCCGGGTCACTCTCCACCGCTTGGTCATTATATAAGAACTTTCGTTGCGAGGAGGCCCATTCGTGATAGGCCCATGTCTTTTCCAATAAGGATATAAACTTCTCGGCCGCGGGATACTGTCCGTATATCAAATGGGATTTTATTAATAATTTAGTCATGACGGGACTGCCGTATGTAATTCCTACCGAGGTACCAAAAGCGAAATTGTATGCCAAGGACGTGATTCCTACATGGTAGTATATCTGGCTGAACAGGAAACTTTCCTCTATATGCGCTTGGTACTTTGAGACCAAAGATTGTATTCCGCTTTGCGGGTATTTGAATAAATCAGTCTGCATGACACCCTTGTGGGATAAGGCAAGGTTTAAGCAATTCAGGTGTAAGTAGTTATTATAGTTTAGATCGGCGGACGAGATTATGGCGTCCCATTGCTCGGTATCTATGTAATGAAACATTTGCATCAACGTATAGAAATCTTTATTCCTCTGTTGAAGAGCCGTTTGCGTATAATACATACCGGATAAGGCAAGTAATGCTACGGCTACTAAAGCTTTTAAATAGGTTTTTATGTGATCTAAGTAACGTGATAGGAAGAATAGAAGCATAACGAGTAGCGCTACTTGCCAAGAGAAGCCGTAGAATGGTTCCAGCTCAATGAAATACTCTACGTAATCTTTCATCCAAAATACATAGTCATAATCGGGTTTACTGCCTCCTAGGACACATAGGGAGCCTACGATAAGTAGCAGCAGCAACGGGATGAAGCTTGCGTACCAGCGTTCGCATTTTTGTAATACATCAAATAGTAAGATGCTAAGGGCGAATAATATAGCTACAGATCCCATCGTGTAAAACAATCCGGTCGCCAGCAAGCAACCAATTAAGGTACGGTACGTCCAATTAAATCTTCGTGCGCTGTAACTATATACGTTAAGCGCCAATGACCAAAACAACATGGCTATCAGTCCTTCATAATGATAGCTATCTTTCATTAGGTAAAGATATTGGAATAGGATGGGGAGAAAGGCCAAGGGCATAAGATATAATGCCGGATGTATCTTTCGTAAGGTCAGCCAGAATAACCAACCGGAGATTCCACCGATCAAGGCGGTCACCAGCGATCCGATAAGCGGGATTCTGAAAAACTGTATCAAGAATTGAGAGATAAAAGTCGCTAGCCCCCCTATCTGCTTAAGTATGCTGAATATATAGGTGGAATCGAATAGGAAAATCTGCTGCTGTTCCCGATAAAAAAAGAGAGGCTCTTGCATGGTCTGCAAATGAAACCATAAGACGCCGGTCAATAGAATGAATGGAAGCGGTGGTAATATCTTCTTATATAAAGTACTCATGTGATTTATTCTATTTACGATAAGTTACGTCAATTCCTTTATCCTCTTTGGCTAGCGTGCTAAGCGCCCGGATCTTGGAGGATACTTTTCCGGTAATAAACTCGGGTATATTATAAGATTTCATGAAACGGTGATAGTAGTCTGTGTCTTTCTGAGGCAAAAGGAAGGGCTTAGACGCATTTCCTTCTTCATCTATATAAGCAAAATAAGGACGTGTGTATAACCCGTCTATCCTTCGACTGCTGAAGACGATCCAGCGGCTGTTGCTACTCCATGAGTGATAGCTCTCCGTATCCGTGCTATTGGCGTTTTGCAAGGAATGAGAGATTCCGCTCGCTATATCCAGTAGATATAGATCTGCGTCTTTATGCCAGATCGAGAAGTTACCGTAGCCGGACAGCGTATATAACAAGAATTTCCCGTCTGGGGAAACACGGGGAAAAGAGGCGCTCTTCCCATCTTTTCCGGCATTGTATAAGGTATCTATACGGGAGCCGAAACTCCGGGTTACGGGATCGAACGCTATGGAGCAAAGGTTATATTTTACTTCTGAATATTCATGCGGCATGGAACGTGCCTCTGCCGAGCAGAAGTAAAGAGTCTTGCCATCGGGAGAGAATGTCGGGAAAGTCTCAAACGCTTTTGCTGTCCGAATGGAAGGCGTACTGATAATCTCATGCTTTTCCGTATCGTATACAACTACGTCGGATTGGCTGTCGAAGACCTCCACCCGGTTTTTGTCGTTGGCATGAAAGCTTTGGCTGGTCTGATTGACAGAGAAGGCTACGTATTTCCCCGATGGATGCCAAGAGGGATAGACCAAAGGCGAGATCGTCTGATCGGTCTTCGTATTTAATTTCTCGATCTTATCTCCGTCGATCAGATAAGTGCCCGAATACTTATCCCTCATGTGGAACAGCATTTTATCGGGGTTTTGCATACAAAAAGAATGGCAATTCATACAGTTTTGACCGCTGTATTTGTTTTCCATGATAGGGCTTTGCTTATAATCTTCCAGATTCCGTTGGTAAATACCCATTTGATTCCAAAGTTCGTATCCGGGTTCGATCAAGCGATAAGCCAGATATGAATCCATGGGTTCCGGAGCGACGAATAGTGAGAATTCCGGATAGGCGAGCCATTCTTTGTCTTTTGCGTAGAGCTTTACTTGTATCGCTTTTCCTGTCGCCCTTTTCAGCAATTTTCTCCAATCGGATGCGGGAAGATAGAATTGTCCCCCTTTTTCCTTGACTTGTATCTTTTCTTCTCCGAATTTGAGTACGGCGAAGGCTTCCGCATGTGGATTTTCTATCTTGAAATTTAAGGGAGCGATATTATAAGGGATCGTTACATCCGCATAATCGGGAAATAATACAGGTTTCTCCGAGGTTTCTTTGCTTACCGGGATCGTATCCGAGCAGGATATTCCTAGTAGAATAAGAAATAAACAGGTGATATATAGAATATTTCTTTTCATGGTTGTTGATCATTTTAGAGTATAATAAGACCAATAAGTGTCTCCGAACGACTTCTTTATAAGTTGCGGAAGTTGTGGGTTGTTCCGGTTCTGCACGACTAAATTCCGATAACCTGCGAATTTGCGGATCACATTTCCGGATACGTTAAAACGCTTCCAGTAATCCACATCCTTCTCTGCTAATAGGATAACAGCCTCTTGGAAACTCACGGGGAGAGAGGGGAGTACCGGTGTTCCATAATACTTTTCTATCAGCCTTTGGAAAGCTTTCATGTCTTTAGACAGCAGATAGATAGCCCCGGTGAATTGGATCGGGAGCTGATTTTCCGGATCTTGTTCCGCACGGATAAGTAAATCATGTTCCAGTCCGTTGATACCGGATAAGTTACTTTCCTTCGGAAGAGCTTTTCGTTTAGGCCCTAATACCGGATCAGCTTCAATCGCTTTGTCGTTATATAAGAAGCCTCTATGCCGTTTGGCCCAATCATGATAGGCATATGTTTTTTCTAAGATACTGATATATTTCTCGGCGATAGGATACGTTCCGTAAATCAAGTTTGTTTGAACAAGCCGTTGCAGGTTCCGGGGATTACCGGCGCCAATTACGGTGACATACCCTTCAAAAGCCATCTCCTGCGATAATGCGATTTCCCCTAGCGTAAAATAGGCGTCGCTTAACAGGGTGGAGACCGTAAAGGTCTTGTTCCAAGAGGCGAGTAACCCTTGAGGACCGTGTTGATCAAAAGCGAACATCCGGTCTGCCAACTCCCCTTTTTCCGCAAGTGCCCTATTTAAGTAAGTTAAATATAAATAGTTTTTGATCGGCCCGTGACAATGCCGGATGATCTCGTCCCATTGTTCGGTACGGGCATAATAATCCAAGACTTTTAGAGGATAGGCTTTCTGGTCGTTATACCGTGGAATCGTTACCCAGCAAAGGAATAGGATTAGGATGAATTGAACGGTAAGCTCTATCCCTGTTTTTTTCTTTGATTGGTTTTTGCCTTTAGGATATACGAATGCCCCGATCAAGCTAAGCGGTAAACAGACCCATGCGAAATAGATGAGATTGGGAGCCGCCAGAATCGGGTGGTAAAAAGCGTCCGGTAAGAATGCGAAGCGATAACTGGTGATGGTAGTTGACCAGACACTTCCGATCCCGATAAACAGGTATTCAATTAAAACCGCTAAAAAATAGAACCCCTGTTTGGAACGGCTTATCGCTTCCTTGAGAACCACACTTAATGAGAATAGCCCGGCAATCGGTCCTCCTATCCAAAAAAGTAGTGGGGTGATTACCAATGCGGCGGATAGCCGGTAACAGGGATCTTTTATGCGCATCCATGCGTTCAGGCTAATCAAACAAAATAGGAATGCGATAGTGCCTTGTACTAAATAATTGAAGTCGTATTGAATCAATAATAAGAATAAAACCGGGAGTAAGTAAAGCAGGAAGAGCTCTTTATTTGGATTAATTTGCAGGATGATCTCCCTCATTGTTAAGCCGATAGACGTAAGTATAGCTGCGATAATGAAAGGCCCTGCATAAGGCGTAATAAAGAATTGTGTCAAGAATTCCCCGATAATCAAAGATAAACCTCCCGGACTGCTGATTTTATCCGCAAGATAATCTTCGGAAAACTGGAATAGTTGAAGCTGCTCGATATAGAAGAAATGAAACTTGCCGGTTATTTGCAAGAAACCCCCTAATAGGACAAACAGGATCAAACCGAGGAGTATTTGTTTATATCTCATGGCTAGAGTACACGTTTCATTTTGATTTAAAGTCAAACAAAGATACGATTTTTATCGGAAATACCAATCTACACAAAACGAAGTTAACTTAATTGGCACATGGAGTTAACTTCGTTGGCAAAGTATGTTAACTTCGTGAGCAAAGTAAGTTAACTTACTTTTGGGGATTAAAAAGCAGGCCGGACATATCACATGCCCGGCTGCCCTTTCTGACTGTTAACCCACTTGTTTATTTCCAGTTTTCATTCTGAACTAAAAGACCATCCATCTTTAAGATTTCATTATGAGGGATAGGCATTGTTGCCCATTTTGCGTTGTATGTACTATTGGAATATTTACCTAAATGCTTAGCTTCGTATTTCACGAAATCATTTAATACCTCGGATGCGATACCCCAGCGAGCTAAGTCATACCAGCGATGACCTTCCATCGCTAACTCGATACGACGTTCCCAACGCAGTGCCTCCAGCGCTTTGTCTTTTGATGCGAATTGAGAAGGTGGATATAAACCTATACGATAGTTTGCGGCAGCATCTGTACTTTGCTTCCCGTTAATCTTGTCATCCAAAACATAAGTAGAACTAGCCTCGGTCATTGTTGCCGGATCTACTGCCTTTACATAGCTATTGGCGGCACGAGCACGTACTTGATTAATGTATTCACCTGCTTGTTGAGGCTGTCCTAACTCGATCAAGGTTTCAGCGTACCAAAGCAATACGTCTGCGTAACGGATCAAGTGGAAGTTTTTAGCAGTGGAGTTTGTTTGCGTCGTGTTAGATAAGCTTCCTTTATCGGCTTTTCTAGGGATATTCTTCTTGTTTAGGTATAAACCTCCGTTAGAAACATCACGTACCCAACCATCCAACGCATTTGGCACTGTCCAATCTAAGAATGGAGTCTCGAAACGACCGGTAGAAACATCCAAACGAGGGTCTGTATAGACGGTCAAATCAGTGTGAGGTAAATTGTTCTCGTCTAAAGTTGATAACGCAGGATCATTACGATAAGAATCATCCATTTTAGGTAATCCGTTTGCGTCAACAATATGAGCGTTGACCATATCATAAGAGGGTTGATAGAATCCCCAACCTCCAGTTCCTAACGCTCCGCTGAAGCCGATGTGCCAAGCTCCGTTGATATTGGCAGTTTGTTCTACGGTGCCGGAAACTGCAGCTTGGACATCGAATACAGATTCTCCTGTCCAGTCACTTTCCCCTGCTGTATAGAGTTCCTCGTATGTATCTGCCAAGCGGAACTTAGTGCCTTTGTTATCTTTTCCGTTTGCGATTACATCTTCCAAAATCGTTTTAACTTCAGTCCAATGATTAGACGTTCCATTTTTTCCGTTATATGGAGAGGATTGGTACATCTTTACTTTAGCCAACATAGCGCCAGCTGCCCATTTGTTTACGCGTCCTGCCTCGGTCCAAGTGTCGGGCAGATTGTCATAGGCAAACTGCAAGTCTTCTACTATCTTATCCCAGATATAGATATAATTCCCATTCTCATCCACATTAGAGACTTGTGGGTTCACGTTCTCTTTCATGGCTATGTCATCTACATAAGGAACAGCCGCTCCAAATAATTTTACGACCTCGAAATGGAAGAAACCGCGTATGAAGCGGGCTTGGGCGATTGTTTCCGTATAGAAGTCTTTACTTTGGCCTGCTATAGCCGAAAGCTCTTCTTTTGCTAAATCCGCTACCTTGATTACGTTGTTTGCGGTGAATACCCCATGGTAACTATGTGCCCATTTTGTTTCAAAATAAGCGTTGTCAGTTGTAAATGTATAAGTTTCCAAGCTGGTAAAGTCTGGTTGGTCTTGGAAAGTTGAACCTTTGTTTGCGTCACCTCCCATTACGTCACCATATACATAGTTGGTCAATGTCGAACGGAAGTATCCATCATTCGCATCTGTAGAGTTTAATCTAGCGTACATACCAGTTAGCAACTGAGTAATACCTTCTTGCGATACAAAATCCGGTTCCTGTTTATTTGTGACTGGCTTCACATCCAAGAAATCGGAGCAAGCAGTCATGCTTCCCATCGTGGCGGCAATGACTGCCGCATATATAAATAGATTTTTCATCTTGTTTCAATTTTTAGTTAGCAAATATTTGTTAGAATGTCACATTTACACCCATGATAAATTGGCGTGGCATACCATAAGAACCGAAATCGGTACCCATCGTACGGTCATTGGAACGACCGTCTGTATCTGTACGAACCTGTGGGTCTAGTCCGGAGTAACCAGTCAATGTGAATACGTTTGCTATTTGACCATAGATGCGGATCTTCTCAAACTTGATTTTATCTAAAATACTCTTTGGAAGTGTATAACCTAAAGTCAACGTTTGCATGCGTAAGAATGAACCATCTTCTATATAGCCGGAATTAGACTCATTTGCGGCGATTGTACTCTCACCATTAGCGGTTGCCCACATAGGATAGATACCATCAGGGTTGGTTACAGGATGCCATGAATTGTCGCGACGATCTTTAGAATAAGCGGACTGTAAGGAACCATAATGTGTATAATATTTATACATGGCGAATAGATCATTGCCTACGGAGAAGTACATATAAGTACTTAAGTCGAATCCTTTCCAGTTAACACCTAAGTTGATACCTCCTGTTAAATCCGGATGTGGGTTTCCAATGAATGTACGGTCACTAGCGTCGATCTTACCATCGTTGTTCACATCTTTTACTTTGAACTGACCTACATAATTGGCAGCGTTTAACGTAGAAGCATCAGATGTACCATATGGCAATACTGTTCCACCGGCATCATTCTTATAGTTACGGACTTCTTCTTCACTCTTATAGATACCATCTAGCTGATAACCGTGGAATTCACCGATTGCATGTCCTTTCATCAATACGTTCATGTTGGAAATACGAGTTCCGGTAAAGATTCCGGCATCAGTACCAATCTCATCCAGTCTATTCTTGTAATGCGACAAGTTTACGCCTACAGAGTAACCTACCTCACCGATTTTATCATTCCAAGTAATATTCAAATCAACACCTTTGTTCGTCATATCACCGATGTTTACTTTCGGCTTGTCAGCGGCACCGGCCAAAGCAGACCAGTTGGCATCGATCAACATATCAGAAGTTTTCTTGATGTAGTAGTCGAAGTTGGCGGTTAATCGTTGATTAAAAGCTGTAATATCGAAACCTGCATTAAACATCTTAGATGTTTCCCATTTTGCCTCGATATCACCAAGATTGGTTACGCCAAATCCTTGATATACCTCTGTGTCAGAACCATTGATGCTATAGAGATAACGGTTACCAGTACCATATTGGAATGCCCAGTTATATGAATCGATATTGGAGTTACCGGTTGTACCGTAACCGGCACGAATCTTCAAATCGTCTAACCAAGTACGTGATTTCTCCATGAATTTCTCGTCCGACATACGCCAACCTAAAGAGATAGAAGGGAATGTACCCCAGCGATTCTTTTCAGAAAAACGAGAGGATGCGTCGCGACGTACCGTAACTGTAGCCAAATATTTACCTTGGTAAGCATAGTCCGCACGAGCGAACATACCGAACATGGTGGATACAGCGTTCTGGTTTCCGCTATTTCTTAAGTCAGAGCTAGCACCGTTGTTGATTACCCAAGTGTTGGGATCATCTTCGAATGGATAGTTGATACGACCTGCCTGGATCCAACGTCCTAAACCCTCACGAAGTGCCTCTGTACCAATCACAGCATTGATCGTATGATCGTCGTTGATTGTTTTGCTATAAGTAGCGGTGTTTGTCCATTGATAATCTAACCAATAGTTTGCTTGCTCGTAGAACTCGTTGTTGTTACGTCCTTCTTTATTGGTCATGATCGTACGTTTGTTCATCCAGAAGTCCCATGCGCCACCTAAACGTGCGCTGAACTGAGTACGGATCTTCAAATTCTCTCCAAGGCTTTCTAAAGGCATAATCTCTGCGTAGATAGCTGATTGGGCACGTAAGAAACGACGACGATTGTCCTTGCCATAATCAACGGACATTGGTGCGCTCTCAGCACGTCCTCCTTCGGCATTTTGTGAACCGGAATAATCACCGCCAACTGTGTAGATAGGTACCCAAGGTTGGATGGAGAAGGTCTTACCGAAGGTATTATCATCACCTTGACGACCGCGTTCTCCTGAGTTCTCGATTACGGCGATGTTGGTATTCTGACCGATATTGAACCACTTGTTCACGAAGAAGTTTGTATTCGCACGCAAGGAATAACGACGGAACCATGACTCCTTGATCGTACCTTCACGATTCATGTAGCCTAAGCCTACTGAATAAGTCGCTTTTTCACCACCTCCGGTGATAGAAATCTGGTGATCTTGCACCTTACCGGTTTGAACTACTTCGTCGTACCAATTCGTGCCGGCACGAGCTTCTTCCTCAGAGTAGCCGTCCTCAAGCATTTGGTAGTAAGCGGAACGAGACCAAGTGTTCTCACCATTGTCTTTGTAAGAAGCTTCCCAAGCTGCGATACTGCCGTATTGAGAGATGATCTGTTCTTTACTATAACCAGCAGGTTTGATAGCATAAGGCATTGTTAAATGACCTGTACCGTCTTTACCTATTGAACCGAACTGGGCGTGGTTTACTGTTTGGCCACCGCGGTAGTTGAATAAATTACGTTGCCCTTCTTCTTGGAATTCCATAGCTTCCCAAGCGTTCAACAGACCATAACCGTCATTGGCCATCTTGGCTACACCGAAGTAACCGTTATAAGATACTTGTACACGGTCGTTCTTTTTTCCTTGTTTAGTCGTGATAACGATAACACCATTTGCACCTTTCGCTCCATAAATAGCGGAAGCAGCAGCGTCTTTCAATATCTGCATGGATTCAATATCATTCGCATTTACCGCATCGATATCTACTCCTTGTACACCATCGACAATGATCAACGGGTCTGAGCCGTTTACGGAACCCACACCACGTATACGAATCGTTGTCTCCCCTAATGGACCACCACCTGCTTGTACAAATACACCAGCAGCTTTTCCTTGCAAAGCCTCAGCGAAATTGGAAACAGGAGTCTCTTTTAACTCATCCGTAGCGACAACAGCCACAGATCCGGTAATATCCTTCTTCGCTTGTGTACTATAACCAGTAACGACGACTTCATCCAAAGCTTGTGAATCCTCGACCAGCGTGATCTTGATGTTTGTCTGATTACTCTTCAAAGTAACCTCTTGAGTTACGTATCCGATATAAGAGACTACTAAGATGGCGTTTGCGGGCACATTCTCTATAATGGCTCGTCCATCCATATCAGAAATATTTCCGATAGTAGTTCCTTTTACGACTACGTTGGCTCCAACGATAGGACCAGATTTATCCACGATGTGGCAGTTAATCTGTCGTCCATCTTGCTGGACACTCATAAATCCCGTACTAGGTGTAGGATACAGATGATCTGTTTCTGTTGCAAAGGCCGTTCCGGCTCCGTACAGAAGAAAAGAAGCTCCTAAGACTAATGGCTTCCATGATACAACATTTCTCATACAAATTTAGAATTTAAGGTATAATAAAATAAAAAACACAAACTTTTAACAAAATGAATTCACTACTCTCTCATACCTCTAAGGTATATTACATCTGTTTACATCTTAAAATAAGTAAACATCACTCTCTTCTTTTCAACTTCTTTTGTGTAGCTTCTTCATTATCATGGTTTTAATTATGAAAATCACTTCTTGTTTTTTTCATGATATTAAAAAAAACGACTAGTTGAAACGATCGTTTCATTTAGTCGTTTGTAAAGATCTGTCTTTTTTTTGACACATGCAACTTTTTGTTCATTTTTTTTTATTTTATCTTATTGCTAATGGGAAAGATAACCTTTTCTTCCCACAAAAAAGCTCTTCTTTTTCAAATCCTCTTTCCCCCTTCTCGAAAACGCAAGATTTAAACGATCGTTTCAACTAGTCGTTTTATGAAAAAACATTTAGACCATAAGATAGATGAGTAATAGCTACAAGTTGTGATGTTGTGTCTATATGAAAAAATCAAATTGTTAAGTAGATTGTGTTTTTTTGATTTATACCTTAAATTCTAATTTTATGAGTAATGTAGTATTTTGGAGACAGGTGTTTCTGGGAGCCTCTTTATTCCTTTGCGGCGGATATCCCATCATCGCTGCGGAAGTTGGCGATTTAACACCAAACGTAGGAACTCGTAGCCTACAACAAGATGGACGTAGAGTCATTTGTGCTATTTCAGACAAAGCCGGACCAATTGTAGGGGCAAATGTCCTTGTTAAAGGAACCACTATCGGAAATATCTCCGATATGGACGGACGTGTTATTTTAGAAGGTGTGCCTAGTAATGCGATTTTAGTTGTGTCTTACATTGGCTATGTCAGTCAAGAAATTCCTTTAAAAAGTAGTCAGACGAATGTGAGGATTCAATTGGTGGAAGATACTCAAGCTTTGGATGAAGTGGTAGTAGTTGGATATGGTACGCAATCGAAGAAGGACATTACCGGTTCTGTTGCTGTTGTTTCTACAGACGCTATCCACGAGACTCCGGTGGCGACTTTCGCCGAGGCTTTGCAAGGAAAAGCATCCGGTGTGTATATCTCTAATTCCGGAGGTCCCAGCGGTGAGACTACGATCCGTATTCGTGGTGTGGGTTCTCTTAATAGTTCAGACCCGTTGATTGTTGTGGATGGTGTATCCGGGGTGGATATCAGTTCCGTAAACCCGAATGATATTGAGTCTATGCAAGTGTTGAAGGATGCTTCAGCTACCGCTATTTATGGTGCACAAGGTGCGAATGGCGTAATTATCATTACGACGAAGCAGGGTACGCGTGCTGATCGTGTTCGTGTCTCTTATAATGGATATTTTGGTGTCGCTAAGATGGCTAACAGCGGTTATGATTTGTTGAACGGTTGGGAATCGATGGAATTCGAGGAATTAGGACAGCAGAATCTGTATAACTATCGTGGTTTGGCAACCTCTCATCCTCAATTCGGGCAAATCGCCGCTACGGGTGGTAAAGGTATTTCGATGCCTTATGCGATTAAGCCGGCCGGTTATAGCGAACAGCAGATTATTGATATGTATGGGAGCGTAGAGGCTTGGGAAAAGTCGTATGTAGACGATGGAAGCAGCTCTTGGGCCCGATCCGCGTATTATCAGATGTTGGCCGACGGTTATTCCGATGCGGAGGCTCGTAAGGGTACCAATTGGTACGATGAGATTGTACAGACCGGAAAGATCCAAGATCACCAGATCTCTTTGGTGGGTGGTGGCGAGAAAGCTACTTATTCTGTCTCTTTGGGTTATACAAATCGAGAGGGTACGATCCAGAATTCTTATTTCAAACGTTACTCTTTACGTACGAATACGACCTATAATCCTAATAAGTATT
This sequence comes from Parabacteroides sp. CT06, assembly GCF_002257605.1. Taxonomy (GTDB): domain Bacteria; phylum Bacteroidota; class Bacteroidia; order Bacteroidales; family Tannerellaceae; genus Parabacteroides; species Parabacteroides distasonis. Next base: position 288,266 of record NZ_CP022754.1, read on the forward strand.
TCACGATGGGCCAAAATACGAACCTTGCCGCTATGGAAACGGGAGGAGAGTCTGGTCGTCAAGGAGATGCGAACACGTTCGCTAAGACTTATACCATGAATTCGTGGGTACCTATATATAATGTAGGAGGTGATTATACGGGATCCGTGGCACCTAATGCGGGCCGTGATATTTCCGCCGTGCATCAGGTAGCTATGAATGAGAATGATTGGACACGCATGTTTCATGGACAGACTGCGGTTTTTGCCGAGCTTTCCAATCCTTGGATCGAAGGTCTGAAGCTTCGTTCTCAGTTTAGCGCTCGCTTGAATGGTATGTGGAGTTTGGAGATGACCGAACGTCAAAATATGGCGAACAAAGAGGCTTCTGCCAACAATACATTGACTGAGACGGGCAACTGGCGTTTGAACTGGCAGTGGACAAATACGGCTACTTATACCAAGAAGATTCATGAAGATCATAATATTACCGTTGTTTTGGGTACGGAGGCTATCAAACAAGGTGTCGGCCGTTATATGCAAGGAACCCGTATCGATTACATCTTCGAGAGCGATCCGAATACTTGGACGCTGGATAATGGTTCTTCTTCTAATATAGGTAACTCTAGCCGTTATCAAAGAAAAGTGACTATGTTCGGCCTTTTCGGACGTGCGGACTATTCTTATAAGGGTAAATATTTGGCGACATTCACGATTCGCCGCGACGCTTCTTCCAAGTTTGGTTCCAAGAACCGTTGGGGTAACTTCCCTTCCGCCTCCTTGGGATGGCGTATGTCTGACGAGAAATTTATGGAGCCTACCCGGAAATGGTTGGATGACTTTAAGCTGCGTGCCGGTTATGGTACGACCGGTAATTCGAATATTGGTTCTTACAACTATGCGTTCCAGTATGGTACGGGAAATTATTATATGTATCCTATCACGGGATCGGATTCAGAGACTTCTCCCGGTTATGTGCTCTCGAACTTGGGTGACTCGGACGCTAAATGGGAAACCACAAAAATGTTTAATATAGGTTTCGACCTTACGGCTTTGAGTAACCGATTGACCGCCGGATTTGACTTTTATGTAAAGAATACCTCAGACTTGCTTGTGCCTGCTAACTGGTCTGCGCTGGTTGGTAACGCATCAAAGCCTAGTATCAATATCGGTGATATGAAGAACAGAGGTATTGATTTGTCCATTGGATGGAGGGACAAAGTTGGCGAGTTCGGTTATAACATCACGGCTAACATCTCAAGATACAAGAATGAGGTTACCCGGTTGGGATCTTCTGATTTGTTCAACGATACTCGTTTGAGCAAGGTGAATATTACTACGGTGGGCCAACCTGTCGGAATGTTCTACGGGTATCAGATTGAGGGTATTTATCAAAATGAGCAAGATGTTATTTCCTCGGGCGTTCTGCCTTATGGTGTGGCTACGGAAAACGATTTGGTCGCTTCCGCATGGGTAGGCCGATATAAGATGAAAGACGTGAACAACGATGGTAAGATCGACGCGGATGACCGTACGATTATCGGTAATCCTCATCCTGATTTGACCGGAGGTTTCAATATCTCTTTGACTTGGAGAGATTTTGATCTAAGTACTTACATGTATTACTCGATTGGAAATGATTTGTACAAACACTACGAGTACTATACGATGTTTGGAAACTTGCAGTCTAATTATTCGAAAGATCGTTTGGCGAAATCTTGGGATCCGGTGAATAATCCGAACGGTATTTATCCTTTGTGGACAACGACCTCGACCGAGGGCCCCGAGGCTGGTAACGAATCGAACTCCAATTATGTGCAAGATGGTTCTTATCTTCGGATGCAGACGTTGACTTTGGGGTATTCATTGCCTAAGAAGTTGCTGAAGAAGATCGGTTTCGAGAAGATACGTGTATACGGCCAGATCAGTAACGTGTTTACGATAACCGGTTATGATGGATTGGATCCGGAGGTTCGTTCGCATACTTCGTTCGAGAACGAATATGTATCAAGCGATATGAATAAAGGTATCGATTATGGATCTTATGGTATGCCTCGTCAGTTCTTGATGGGTGTGAATGTGACATTCTAACGTATGTGCTTTATAAACGATTAATTTGAATTCATTATGAAAAAAGTTCTTATATATTTTGCGATGGCGGTGGTTCTCGCGTTAGGCAGCACATCTTGTTCCGATTTCTTGGAAATCGAACCTGTAGGTGCGGTTAATGAAACCAATTTAACGGATCAGGAAGGTATTAATTATCTTCTTACCGGCATGTATTCAGCGTTAAATATTCCGGCGGCTACGACGAACTCTTATTTTGGGGCAAGCTTGACAAACTATACGTATGGTGATGTGATGGGCGGTGACGCTAATAAGGGGTCAACGGCTGCGGACCAATCGGACTTCACGTTGTTGGAGACTTTTAGCTTTACGACCGATAATTCCTATATCAAGCGTAAATGGGTGGCAGTATACGATGCGGTGGCTCGTGCTAATAATGTCATGCATTTGGCCGGTTTGATTAAAGATGAGCTTTCCGCTATACCGGGACAGGAGAAAGATTTTTATACCGAGGCCATAGCCCAAGCTCGTTTCATGCGTGGTTTTTATTTGTTTGAGGGTATCAAGAATTTTGGGGCGGCTATTCCTTATGTATCTTTGGAGGATTATGAGTCGTCCGTGAACCCACTGATATCGAATGTGGATGAGAGCGGTAACTATATTTATATTTGGGAACAGGTGGCTGAAGATTTGCAGTATGCTTATGATAATCTTCCCGGCGCATGGCCGGAAGAGCCCGGTCGTGCCAACAAATGGGCGGCTGGAGCGTTTTTGGCGAAACTGAGAATATTCCAGTCTTCTCCCTATAATGGAACGAATGGAACCTCCAACAAATGGACGGAGGCTAAATCGATTTTAGAAACGGTTATCGCTAATGGTACGGATAGCAAGGGCACGAAATATACCTTGACCCCGAGTTATGAGACGCTTTACACGGCGGGCGAGAGCGACTGGACGGGCGAGTCTGTGTTTGACGTCCAGATGGCAATCTCCGGTACGCAGTATTATACCAACGCGATCAATGGTAACTCTCATATCTCATTGTCTGGCAAGATTGGTTCCGGCTGGGGATTCTACCAGCCTTCTTATGACTTGGTGAATGCGCATATGGTGGATGAGAATGGATTGCCTTATCTCGATAAGTCGTATCAAAGCAAAACCTCGGTTACGACAATTGATGGCGATAATGTACCTCATACGGATTTGACGGTTTATACGGATCCTCGGGTTGACGTATCTGCGGGTCGTTTCAATGTGCCCTATATGGATTGGGATATACCAGTTACTATCGATGGCTGGATTCGTGATTTGGCGAATGGCGGTCCGTTCTTGAATAAGAAGAACCTGCCGAAAAAGGCGGATAAGGGAGGCTTGAGCTTGACTACAACCGGTGGCTCAACTGCCAAGAACTTCCACTTGATGCGTGTAGCTGAGCTTTACCTGCTTTATGCTGAGGCTTGTATAGAAACGGGTGATATCAATACTGCCAGAGAATATATCAACAAAGTTCGCGCACGTGCCGCACAAAGTTGTATCATGGCTGCCGACGCGAATAACAATATGGCTTTAACTTCTTCTCCATATGTATTGGAGGATAAGGTGAGCGGAAATACCATTGCTAATACGGCGGCTAATTATCGCATCGGCTTGTATCCTGCGAGTGGCTGGACAGTGGATAAGGCGATAAAAGCCTTGCGTTTCGAGCGTAGGATCGAGTTGGCGATGGAGGGGCATCATTGGTATGATCTTGTGCGCTGGAATGCGGCTTCTGAGGAGCTGGGTAATAAAGGTTCGGGCTTCTTGGCTTATGAAAAGAGATATTTGCTGAAGTACCAATCGGCTACGTATCCGGATAGATTAGTGACACTTCCGATCCCTAACGATGAAATTGTCACCATGGAAGGCGTATTAGTCCAGAATGAGAACTGGAAATAAATTGTAAGTTGATAATCATTGTGGGCCGGGCATGTGATATGTCCGGCCTTTTGTATATTTGTACCGTGAATTCAACAACCCGGTGAGGTTCGGTGTTCTTAAGATAAACAATAAATGAGGATCATTATGAGATTGGTGTATATTTATCATAGCGGATTCGCTTTGGAAGCGGATGGCTTTTCGATCTTGATCGATTATTTCAAGGATAGCGATCCGGACCCGGCCAAGGGATACGTGCGTAGCGAACTCTTGAAGCGTGCGGGCACATTATATATATTAGCGTCGCATTTCCATCCGGATCATTTTAATCCGGAAGTATTGAAATGGAAAGAGCAGAAGCCGGATATCAAATATATCTTTTCCAAGGATATATTGAAGCGTCGGAGGGCCAAGGCTGATGATGCTATTTATTTGAAGAAGGGGGATGCCTATCAAGATGAACTTCTGACCATCAAGGCATTTGGTTCCACGGATGTGGGGATCTCTTTCCTGATAGAGACAGAAGGCAGACGGATCTTCCATGCCGGCGACTTGAATAATTGGCATTGGAAAGACGAGTCCACCCCACAAGAGGTAGCCGAGGCTGAGGGTAATTACTTGAAGGAACTGGATATAATAGCGAAAGAAACCTCTGTGATGGATCTCGTCATGTTCCCGGTCGATCCTCGTTTGGGTACCGATTTCATGAGGGGCGCCCAGCAATTTATCGATCGTATAAAAACAAGCGTATTTGTCCCGATGCACTTTTGGGAACGTCCGGCGGAGGTTATGGCTTTCGGCCCTTACGCCGAATCGAAAGGATGTCGTTATATCGTATTGTCTGTTCCGGGAGAAGGGACGGATATATAATATATTATTAATGTATAGGTTATTAAACGCATAAATTTATTAGGTATGGAAGTTAAAGGTAGATTTGACCATTTCAATATTAATGTATTGGATTTGGATAAGAGTATCGCTTTTTATAATAAAGCGTTGGGATTGAAAGAGCACCATCGTAAGGTAGCGGAAGACGGTTCGTTTATCTTGGTTTATCTAACGGATGAGCAAACCGGTTTCTTGATGGAGCTGACTTGGCTGCGTGACCGGAAAGAACCTTATGAGCTAGGCGACAATGAGAGCCATCTTTGTTTCCGGGTAGCCGGCGATTATGAGGAAGTACGTAAATACCACAAGGAAATGGGAGCGGTTTGCTTCGAGAATACCAAGATGGGATTGTATTTTATTAATGATCCGGATGACTATTGGATCGAGATATTACCGTTGCGATAATTCTCCATTATTATATAACAATGTTGCTTAACATAAGTTTTCGAAAAAAGAAGATAAAATGACAGGAATCTGTAAAATTTTCTTCAAATCGTATTGCAACTTGTGTTAAACCTCTTATATTTGCTACCTAGAAAGAGGAAAATCATTATTAATCCTAAATATAAAATCATGGAGAAGCCTTATGTAGTAGGTATCGATATAGGTGGTACCAACACTGTTTTTGGTGTAGTTGACGCAAGAGGAACAATCTTGTATAGTGGATCAATTAAGACTGGTAAATATGCAGACGTTAATGACTATGTAGCGGAACTTGCTAAAGGTCTGAAGTCTGTTATTGATCAGGCTGGTGGTCCGGATAAGATTAAAGGTGTGGGTGTAGGTGCTCCGAACGGAAACTTTTTCAACGGATGTATCGAATTCGCTCCGAACTTGCCTTGGAAAGGTAAGATTCCTTTGGCTCAATTGATCAGCGAACAGATTGATGGTATTCCTGTTGCTTTAACAAACGACGCCAACGCTGCCGCTATCGGTGAGATGACTTATGGAGCCGCTCGCGGTATGAAAGATTTTATCGTGATCACTTTGGGTACCGGCGTGGGTAGCGGTATCGTAGTAGGTGGTAACTTGGTATACGGACATGACGGTTTTGCCGGTGAGTTGGGCCATGTTATCATGCGTCGTAACAACGGTCGTCAGTGTGGTTGCGGTCGTCAAGGATGTCTGGAGGCTTATGCTTCAGCTACCGGTGTGGCTCGTACGGCTCGTGAATATCTGGAAATCCGTAAGGACGAGAGTGTTCTTCGCGACTTGGATCCGGATGAAATCACTTCAAAAGACGTATACGACGCAGCTATGAAGAATGATAAGATCGCTCTTGAGATTTTCGAGGCTACCGGCTCTATGTTGGGAGAGGCTTTCGCTGATTTCGTAGCATTCTCTAGCCCGGAGGCTATCATTTTGTTTGGCGGTCTTACGAAAGCTGGCGATTTGATCATGAACCCGATTAAACGTTCAATGGAGAAAAATATGTTGAAGGTTTACGCAGGTAAGACTAAATTATTATTCTCTCAATTGAAAGAGAGCGACGCTGCCGTATTAGGAGCAAGTGCTTTGGGTTGGGAAGTAAGAGACCAAAGCGCTGGTTTGGAAGTCTAAATCCGGTTTTACGTATAACGAAAAGACATTTGCGAAATAAGGCAAGCCGCATCTATATTTAGGTGCGGCTTGTTGTTTTTAATTGAATTATAAATCATAAAGTATGAGACATCCGTTGTATCAATTTCAGTTTTGCCCGGTTTGCGGGGCAAAAGCTTTCGTGGAACATAACGAGAAAGCGAAAAAATGTATGGCGTGCGGTTTTGTTTATTATTTCAACCCGTCGTCGGCTGTCGCTTGTTTCATAAAGAACGCTAAGGGGGAGTTATTGCTGGTTCGCCGAGGAAAAGAGCCGGCTAAAGGTACATTGGATTTGCCCGGTGGCTTCGTCGATATGTTTGAGTCGGGGGAGGAGGCCGCTCGCCGGGAAGTAAGGGAGGAGACGGGGTTGCATATCCAGAATTGCCGTTATTTGTTTTCCTTGCCTAATTTATATATGTATTCCGGCTTTGAGGTGCATACGCTGGATATGTTTTATGAGTGCTTGGTAGATGATTTCAATAACGTGCATGCGGAAGATGATGCCGCCGAGATCGTGATCCTTCGCCCGGAGAATGTGAATCCGGAAGACTTCGGTTTAGACTCTATCCGAAAGGCGGTACCAGCCTATCTTAGAAAATAACAATTAGGAAAATTGTACGAAAATGAAAGATGATATATCTTATCGTTGCAACATGATACATCTTGTCGTTGTAAGATAATACATCTTCTCCCTATAAGGTGTATCATCTTCCATAGAGATAATTTTAGAACGTGTTGTCCTAAATATTAATAGAACTTGCCTTCTGTTTGGCGCATATTACTTATATTTGCGAATTAGAACGAATAGGCACTGAAGTAAGTGCTTGTATTAAAAAGCAAATGAGTGATGAAAAGAATACTTATTCCGCTGTGTCTGGTAGTAGGCAGCCACATGGCAAGCGGGCAGAGATCGTATCAATTTGATGCGCCGAACCGTTTGTTTGTCGAAGGCAAGGAGTTGTTTAGTTTGAAGAATTATTCAGGTTGCATCGATAAGCTGGAGGCGTATAAACAGCATTCCACGGATGCCGACTTGATTCAAGAAGCCGATTATATGTTGGTCTACTCCGCTTATGAGCAAGGCCGTCCCAATGCCGTTGAGTTATTGAAAGATTATCTGGATGTGTACCCGGCTTCCCGTCATGCGGACGAGGTGAACTTCTTGATCGGTTCCGCCCATTTCGGACAGGGAGAGTATCAGAAAGCTATCTTTTGGTTTAACGAATCGAACATTGATATGCTAAGTCCGGAACAACAGGAGGCTTATTGTTTCCGTCTGGCTTATTCCTTGTTGCAAATTGGGGATATGGAGAAGGCCCGTGGTTATTTCGCACGGATCGAGCAGATTGGAACGAAGTACCGGGAAGCGTCTACCTATTATGTCGCTTATATCGATTACGCAACCGGTAAATACAACAATGCCTTGGTGGAATTTACCCGCTTGAAGGACTTGCCTGATTATAAAGAGCGATCCTTGTACTATATCACGCAAATTTATTTTATCCAGAATAAATACGAGAAAGTGATCAGCGAAGGTAAGGAATTGCTAGCCTCTTATCCGGATAGCGAGAACAATAGCGAGGTTTACCGTATCATGGGTAACGCCTACTATCATCTGGGAAATGAGGATCAGGCGATTAATATGCTGAGTAAATATGTATCCTCGACGGATAGCCCGTTGAGGGGCGATTTATATATCTTGGGCGTATGTTATTACAATAAGGGTAATTACAGTAGCGCCGTGAACGCTTTGGGGCGGACCGTACGTGAGAACGATGCCCTTTCGCAGAACGCTTATCTGTATCTGGGGCAAAGTTATCTGAAATTAAAAGATAAGAATAACGCCCGTATGGCCTTCGAGGCTGCCGCGACTTCTTCTTTCGATAAGCAAGTGAAAGAGGCGGCTATGTATAATTACGCTTTATTGATCCACGAGACCGCTTTCACGGGCTTTGGCGAGTCGGTGACAATCTTCGAGGATTTCTTGAATGATTTTCCGAATTCCAAATATGCCGATAAGGTAAACGATTATCTGGTGGAGGTTTATTTGACTACCAAGAACTATCAAGCGGCTCTGAACTCTATCGATAAGATCAAGCATCCGAGCACGAAGATCTTGGAGGCGAAGCAAGATATCTTATTCCAGTTGGGAACGCAGGCGTTCACGAATATGGAATTGGATAAGGCGGTCGATCTTTTCAGCCGTGCGATCTCGTTGGGCGCTTATAATCTGGAATCTCGTAACGACGCTTATTTCTGGCGTGGGGAATCTTATTATCGCCAAGGTGAGTATAACAAGGCGATTTCCGATTATCGTACCTATTTGAATAATACCCGCCAACGTAATACGGATATGTATGCCTTGGCACATTATAACTTAGGTTACAGCTACTTCAAATTGAAAGAGTATGGCGAGGCGTTGAACCGCTTCCGTCAATACGTGAATTTGGAAAGCAATCAGCAGACTCCGGCTTATGCGGACGCTTATAATCGTATCGGCGATTGTTTATTCCACAACCGTCAGTTCGCTATGGCGGAAGAGAATTATACCCGTGCGGCGCAATTGCAACCGTCCGCCGGAGATTATTCGGTGTATCAGAAGGGCTTCTTGCTGGGATTGCAGAAAGATTATAAGGGAAAGATCAGCGTGATGGATCGCTTGATCCGTGAGTTCCCGGAATCACAATATGTGGATGATGCCTTGTTCGAGAAAGGACGTTCTTACGTGTTATTGGATAACAATCAAGCGGCTGCGGCAAGCTTTGAGCAATTGATGCGTGATTTCCCGCAAAGCAGTCTGGCTCGTAAGGCCGGCGTACAGCTTGGTTTGATTTACTTCAACGACAATCAGCCGGAGAAAGCGGCCGACGCTTATAAGAGCGTGATTAGCAATTATCCGGGTAGCGAGGAGGCGAAAGTGGCCTTGCAAGATTTGAAGTCCGTATATATCGAGCTGAACGATATCAATTCGTTTGCCGCCTATGCGAATTCGTTAGGTGGAAATGTTCGTTTCGAGGTGAGTGAGCAAGACTCCTTGACCTATCTGGCGGCCGAGAAGTTATTTATGCGAGGCGATAATGAGGGCGCTCGTCGTAGCTTGACGAATTATTTGCAAACCTTCCCGCAGGGAGCGTTTAGCTCGAACGCTAATTTCTATTTGGCAAGTATCGCTTTTGCCAAGAAAGATCTGGAGGAGGCGAAACGTCTGTTCTCATTGGTATTGGAGAGCGGTGATACGAAATTCAGGGAAGAGTCTTGGGCTCGTAAAGCTGAGATCGAGTATCTGGATAAGGATTACGCCGCCGCTATGGAAAGTTTCAAGCATCTACAGGCGGTAGCGGAGAATCCGGAGAATAAGGAGGCCGCTAAATTGGGCTTGATGCGTTGCGCCGAGTTGATCGGTCAGCCGCAAGAGGCTTTGCTTGCCGCCAACGATTTGCTGAAGGAACCGAAGCTATCTCCGGAGATCATGTCCGAGGCCCGTTATGTCCGTGCGAAGGCTTATATCAGCTTGAAGCAGGAGAACAAGGCGTTGGCCGACTTGAAGGAGATCAGCAAGGATACCCGTACGATACACGGGGCGGAGGCTAAATATCTATTGGCTCAATTGTATTATGATAATAAGGATGATAAGAATGCCGAGACTGTCTTGATGAACTTCATCGAGAACGGTACGCCTCACCAATATTGGTTGGCACGGGGCTTTATCTTGTTGGCTGATATTTATATCCGCCAAGGTGATGATTTCCAAGCTCGTCAATATCTGACCAGTTTGCAAAACAACTACAAGGGCGATGATGAGATCGCCGCGATGATCGAAGACAGATTGGGTAAACTAAAGAAATAAAAGAAAGCGATGAAGACTATATATAATGTAAAGGCGTTGTGTGTGGTAGCTTTGCTGGGTTCGGCTGCTGCTGCGAGTGCGCAAGAGGATGTTACGAAAGAAAAGAACCTGAACCGAGAGATGACGCTTGAACGGGAGTATGATCCTTCCGTGCAGGACGCTAGCAAGGTAAATACGCTTCCCGTGGTGAAAGAGCCGGAGGTTCGTAAGATCCCGATCGATTACTCGAATTATACGATCGCCGCCGATCCGCAGAAAGAGATTAGTTTGTTGCCTTCCGGAAATATCATGACGCAGATGGATTACAACAAGCGTCGGGGATATTTTAACTTTGGTATGGGTACGCGCATGAATATCAACGGAGACTTGGGCTATCATATCCTGAGTACCGAGAAGGATCAGCTGAATCTATGGTATTCGCATCGCTCCACGAACGGAAAGCCAAAGGATTATGATGTCAAGGCGAAAATCAATGACAACTTGGGAGGCATCAACTACAAGCACGCTTTCGAGAAGACGATATTCAGTATCGGAGCGAAGTACGGCTACTCCGCATTCAATTATTATGGGGCGGCATTGTCTGATCCTACATCCAGTTATGCCCCTTCGGAGGATTTGTTACAGAGAGATCGCGAAACCAACCAAGTGAACCAGACGATCGCTGCTACGATAGGTTTCGAGTCGAAGGAGGAGGCTGAGGTTGGCTATTTGTTGGACTTAGGTTATACTAATTTCTCGCATAAATATGGATTAAGTAGGGTGATGGACGGCCCTACGGAGCATACTCTAGAGGCAAAGTTTGATCTGAACGCTGGTTTCAATGGGAATATGCGAGTAGGCTTGGGCGGTTTGGTCGAATATTTCAATTACAGTTTGCCGGAGGTAGGAGGTTATGAATATGAGTTCAAGAACCATGTCGAGGCGATGTTGTCGCCTTATTATAAGGTAGAGGGTGATAATTGGAATTTAAAGCTGGGTGCGAACGTGATGCTGGCTACGAGCGACGAGACAAAATTCATGGCCTCTCCGAATGTAGCCGCCGATGTGGAGGTGGCCGACAAGACGGAGCTATACGTGAACGCTGGCGGCAAGATGTACTCCAACAGCATGTACGAGATGTCGCGTGTGAACCGCTACCTCTACCCGATGGCAGAACTATTGCCCTCGCGCAATTGGCTGGACGCTGTCTTGGGTATCCGGAGCGGCGTGGCACCGGGCTTTTGGTTTGATGTGTTCGCCGGATATAAGATAACGAGCGATGATGTGCTGTTTACTCAGTCTGATGTTTGGTCAGCGAATTATTTCGGCAGTTTCAGTGTTGCGGAGCCGGGTATCGACACGAAGCAACTTTTCGTGGGAGCCAACTTGAAGTATAGTTATCAACAATGGTTCGATATTGCTTTGAAAGGTGTATATAATAATTGGAAAGCGGAAACGGATGAAGGCGAGTTGCCTCATGCGTGGGGGAAGCCGGAAATGGAACTGAATGCGAACCTGACCGTCCGCCCGATTGAGAAATTATCTATCGCTTTGGATTATTATTTGGCTACCGGACGTTATGCGAATGTACGGACTTGGGGTGTCAATGGGAACACTGGTATGACGTACGATAAAATGAATGAGTTTAAGATGGATAACATCAACGAGCTAAACCTAACAGGTACCTATACCTTCAACGATACCTTTGGTGTTTATGCCAAGTTGACCAATATTCTTTGCCAGAAGTACGAACTGTATTACGGTTATCCGATGCAGAGTTTTAATGCGATGTTGGGCGTGAATATCAATTTCTGATATCCGGAGGACAGGAAGGATGGGCGACATAAATATCAAACAACTGGAAAGCCTTCGCTGGAGGATGCGGGTGATCGAGACGCTGACCGTGATCGGGACGGCGTGGATCGCCTTGGCGGTTTACCAGAAGAAGGAAGAACTGGTTTATTATTTGGTGGGAGCCGTAGTCCTTCTATTCCTGTTAAAGTATTATACGCAATTCCGTCTGCGAAAAAGACAGTTCGTCTCTAATCTCGTGGAGCAGCGGACGATGGAATTGCGTTTCCAGCGGGATGCGATGCAAGCGGAGTCGGAGAAACTATCCCGTGCCCTTTCTGCCTTGGCGGACGCTCAAGACGAGTTGGTTCGTAAGGAACGTCTGGCATCGATCGGCCAATTAACGAAAGGTCTGGTAGACCGTATCTTGAATCCCTTGAATTATATCAATAACTTCGCTCATTTGTCTGCTGCATTAGCGAAAGATATCAAGCAGAATATCGATGAGGACGAAGAGACCGATAAACACGATAATTATAATGATACGCAAGAACTGCTGGTTCTTTTGACTGGCAATCTGGATAAGATAGCCAAGCATGGTGATAACACGGTGCGGATCGTAAAAGCGATGGAAGAATTGCTGAAAGATCATTCGGCGAATCGAACCTGCGTGGATATTAATGATTTATGTAAGGTCAATCTGGATATCTTGCGAAAGAATTATGCGAAGGAGATCGAGAAGAATCAAGTAGATCTATCATTCTCCGGGCTTTCCGTACCGTTGACAATCGAGGTGAATATCGATCAGATGGGAAAAGCCTTGTCGCAGATATTGGATAATAGTATATATGCGGTCTTGAAAAAGGCCGGAGAGCCGGGATATCAGCCTTCTGTCTCGTTGGTATTGCGTATTCAAGCGGATAAGCTGCAAGTGGTTATCCGTGATAATGGCGTCGGTATAGAAGAAACGATAAAGACGAAAGTCTTTTCTCCGTTCTTTACCACCAAACCGACCGCGGAAGCGGCAGGAACAGGTCTTTACTTGAGTCGGGAGGTCGTTTTGAACCATAAGGGTACGATCGCTATCGAGTCTGAGAAAGATAAATATACGGAAGTTACGATTACGTTGCCTATTTATAGTTAGGAAAGGAGGTTCATCATGATACAGGATTTACATACCGAGATCGATCGGTTAAAAAGGCGAATTAAACTTTGCGAGCGGATTACGCTGGGTAGCTTGGTCGGTATTTGTGTATCTGTGAAGTTCGGTCATCAAGAATGGATCGGATTGCTTTTCTTGATTCTGTTTTGCCAGATCTCTAAGTTGGTTTTCAAGCGGAAACTCAAACAAAAAGAGTATTTGGTGAAAGAGGTAGAGGAGCGTACGCAGGAGATCCGTTCGGAGAAAGATGCGATCCAAGAGGAATCCGAGAAATTGGCGGCGGCTTTGAAAGCCTTGGGTGAGGCGCAGGACGAGCTGGTCCGTAAGGAACGGATGGCTACCGTAGGGCAATTGACCCAAGGTTTGGTGGACCGTATCTTGAACCCACTGAATTATATCAATAACTTCGCAAATCTGACATCGGGGTTGGCCAAGGATCTCCGGGAAAATCTGGATAGTCAGAAAGAGCATCTGAAACCGGATGTGTATGATGACTCGGTAGATTTGCTGAATATGATGACCAGTAATTTGGAGAAGATCTCTGAGCATGGTTTCAATACGGTCCGTATCGTTAAGGCGATGGAGGAATTGCTGAAAGACCGAAGAGGTAATCTTACGCTTACCAACATAAACGGATTATGCCGGATCGCCTTGGATAAATTGAAGAAAACGTATGAGCAGGATATTCAAGAGAAGAATATCCGGATTATTTTCGATAATTTGACGCTGTCTTTGATGATGGAGGTAAACGTGGAGCAGTTCAGTAAGGTTCTGGCCGGGATATTGAAAAATTCCATGTATGCCCTGTTGAAGAAATCGGAGACCGTGACTTTTAGTCCGGAGATATTCCTTGGATTGAAGGTCAATAAGGATATGCTGGAAATAACGATCCGGGATAATGGGTCCGGTATCGACGAGAATATAAAAGATAAGATATTCGCTCCTTTCTTCACGACAAAGACAACGGGGGAAGCGGCTGGCGTAGGGCTTTACCTATGCCGTGAGATCGTGCAAAACCATCGGGGAACCATCGAGGTGGAGAGTAAGAAAGGAGAATATACCCAGTTTCTAATTACGATCCCTGTATATCAACCGAAAACAATTACACCGCCTAAAGAGGAGGAATAGATATGGAAGACCAGAGTAAGGAAATAGAACGGCTACGTTTGCAAGTGAAGAACTTAGAGAAATTATCTTCTTTAGGTATGTTGAGTGCCGGGATCGCGCATGAGATTCAGAATCCGCTCAACTTTGTCATCAATTTCAGTAAGCTGTCCTCTAAGTTAGTGGATGACTTGGAAGATATATTAGAAGAAGAGAAAGATGTCTTGCCTCCGGAATCTTGGGAGAAGCTGACCGCCTTGCATGAGGAGTTTAGCGAGATCGTTAACGATTTGCATGGTAACTTGAAGAAGATCGAGGAACATGGAAACCGGGCGACAAGTATCATCCGGGGTATCTTGCTTTATTCCAGAGGGAAGGATGACGAGTACATCCCTACGGATATCAAGAATCTGGTGAAGGAATATGTTTGGCTGGCTTATCATTCGATGCGAGCGAACTATAAAGGTTTCAATATTGCGATCCGGGAGCATTACGAGGAGGGGCTTCCGATGCTGAAAGTGATCCCGCAGGATTTGAGCCGTGCGGTATTGAATGTCATGAATAACGCTTGCTATGCGGTCTATAGTAAATCCAAGCTCTCGCCGATCGGGTATGAGCCGGTTATATCCGTGGATCTACGGAAGGAGGGAGATTCTTTAAGATTAAGTATCGAGGATAATGGTATCGGTATGCCGGAGAATATCCGGGAGCAGATATTCTCCGCGTTTTTTACCACGAAACCGGTGGGAGAGGGAACTGGCTTGGGGCTATCTATCACTCGATCCATTATAGAGGAGAAGCATGACGGGAAGATAGAGGTGGAATCGAAAGAGGGTGAGTTTACCCGTTTCATATTCCTTATTCCATTAACGAAATAAACAGAAGAATTATGGCGATCAAGATATTAAGCGTAGACGACGAACAGGATCTGGAAGCGTTGCTAACCCAATATTTCCGTCGGAAGATCCGTAAGGGAGAGTATGAGTTCTCCTTTGCCCATAATGGTTTGGAGGCGTTGAGGATGATGTTGGACCATCCGGACTTTGATATCATATTGAGCGATATCAATATGCCGGAGATGGATGGCTTGACATTGCTGACGAAGATTAACGAGATGCGTAACCCGGCCTTGAAATGTATCATCGTATCGGCTTACGGGGATATGGAGAATATTCGTACCGCCATGAACCATGGTGCTTTCGACTTCGCTACCAAGCCGATCGATATGGAGGATCTGGAACGTACGATCGAGAAGGCGGTCGAGCAGATTTCTTTTATCAAGGAGGCCCAAAAGGAACATCATCAGCTAGAGGAGATACAATATGACTTGAACGTGGCACGTGAGATACAGCAATCGATTTTGCCGAAGCAGTTCCCTCCGTTCCCGCAATATAAGCAATTCGATCTTTATGCGACCATGAGTGCGGCGAAAGCCGTGGGGGGTGATTTCTATGATTTCTTCTTGGTGGACGATAATCATCTGGGTTTTACGATCGCTGACGTGTCGGATAAGGGGATTCCCGCCGCTATTTTCATGGCGATCAGCCGTACGGTGATCCGTGCTACGGCGCTTAGGCAGCTTTCCCCGGCGGTCTGCATGAAGGAATCGAATGATCTATTGTGCCGTGAGAGTGTCAATGGGATGTTTGTCACTACTTTTTATGCGATCTTGAATATCCATACGGGCGACGTGGTTTATTGCAATGGGGGGCATAATCGTCCGGTTTGGATTCGTAAGAACGATAAGGTATCTCTTTTGCCGATGACTGGTGGGATGGCCTTGGGAGTCGTGCCGGGATTAGCTTATAAAGAACAATCCTTGAAACTGGAGGCGGGAGACAGCTTGTTCCTCTATACGGATGGAATCAGTGAGGCGATGAACCTGAGGAATGAGCAATATGGAGATATCCGTTTGGTAGAGGCTTGTAGCTCCGTGAAGAACCAATCCCCCAAATCCATGATCGAAGGTATATCCGAATCCGTCCAATCATTCGTGAACGGCGCTACGCAGAGCGATGATATTACGATGTTGGCGCTGACTTATAAAGGATAATCATCTGGATAAAGGTAATTTCTTAAAGTTTACTTATATGAAAAAAGCATTTTCTGTATTTTTATCATTTTGCCTGTGTACTATTACCATGCTAGGCTTTACCGCTTGCGGTGATGATGAGCATGAGCATGAGGATAAGCATGAGCATGGGCGAAGGACGGATCTAGTTGATGAGTTTGGTCGTATTCGTTGGGACGATCGGGTGAATCTATGGGCCATCGTTTGCTCCAAGCCGATCGATTTTGTGGGTAATTACTATGTGGAAGATATGCCGAAGGCTTATCAGCAAGAGGGATTGGAGGTTCGGTTCAGTGGAGAGGCATACTCCTTGGAAGACGGGAAGATCCCTCCGGCTATACTGACCGAGGAGTTCTTCTGTCTGCATAACTATACGATTACTCCGGTGGAAGATTGATAGCCAAAGAAACATAAATTCATTGTATATCTTGTAGAGACGGGGCATGCCCCGTCTCTACAAATTACGATGGGCAATGTTAGGTGCTAAGAATGCCCATTATAAGCACTTTATAATGCCCATTGTAAGCCTTTAACGATGCCTATTATGACGAGCTTACGTTATAGGTTGTAAATGAGCATTATACGAATAAACGCTATATCAATAACAACTAACTTCATAAATGCATAAAGTCGAGTTACTTGTACTTCTAGAATTTATTTGGGTGCGGGTGCTCTGTCTTCTTAATGGTTGTACATATCCTTATTATAAAAATCCAGCACCTTGATCGCCATATCGTAGGCCGCTTGTGCCGGGCTTTCCGGATTGATCTCTATCGCTTGCAGGTAGCTGTTGAGGGCTAGGCGTACGTTGCCTAGTTTATAATGAGCTTTTCCGAGGAGAAACCAAGCCTCGTCGGATCTCGGTTGCTCCGTGAGGTAAGCGTCCAAGAGCCGGATCGCTTCTTCTAGTTTATTCTCTGAAATAAGTCGCTTTATCTCTTCCATATTTTTGAATAGCTTTTTGATTTTGTCCCGCGAAGGTAAATAGAAACGCATGACTATATATATAATGTATAGGAAAAAACGCTTTTTTAGTGATCGATATACTGCGTACGTTAATTATTTGTGTAAGTTTGCACCCGATTTCTAACCAGCAAAAAATAGATATGCAAAAGAATTTGGTAATAGTGGAGTCACCAGCCAAGGCAAAAACCATCGAGAAGTTCCTCGGAAAGGACTATAAGGTTATGTCTAGCTATGGTCATATCCGCGACTTGAAAACGAAAGATTTCAGTATAGACCTCGAACACAATTATGCCCCGGAATACGTGATTCCCTCAGATAAGAAGAAACTCGTGACCGAATTGAAGAACGAAGCCAAGAAAGCCGAGCAGGTTTGGTTGGCTTCCGATGAGGACCGGGAGGGAGAGGCCATCTCTTGGCATTTATATGAGGTATTAGGATTGAAACCTGAGAATACGAAACGTATCGTTTTTCATGAAATTACCAAGAACGCTATATTACATGCGATTGAGACGCCGAGAGATATCAATATCGATTTGGTGAACGCGCAGCAAGCCCGTCGTATCTTAGACCGTATCGTGGGTTTCGAGCTATCCCCCATTCTTTGGCGTAAGGTGAAGCCGGCTTTATCCGCGGGGCGCGTGCAATCGGTTGCCGTACGTCTGATCGTAGAGCGGGAGCGAGAGATCAACGAGTTTGTCTCGGAGGCCGCCTACCGTGTGATCGCTAGCTTTATCTTGCCGGATGGTACGACAATCCTCAAGGCGGAGCTGAACCGTCGTTTGAAAGATAAGGAAGAGGTGGAGGCATTCCTTGAATCTTGCAAGGACGCTTCTTTCACGATCGATGATATCTCGAAAAAGCCGGTGCGTAAAACACCAGCCCCTCCTTTTACGACATCTACCTTGCAGCAGGAGGCCGCCCGTAAGTTGGGTTATTCGGTCTCGCAGACCATGATGATCGCCCAACGCCTGTATGAGTCCGGATTGATCACGTATATGCGTACTGACTCCGTGAACTTAAGTGATTTGGCTTTGGGGACGGCAAAAGAGGCTATCTTGGATACCTACGGTGAGAAATATTATAAATTCCGTCAATATCATACCAAGAGCAAGGGAGCGCAAGAAGCGCACGAGGCGATTCGTCCGACCTATATCAGCAATGATGAGATAAGCGGGACCGCTCAGGAAAAGAGATTATACGAATTGATCCGCAAACGTACGATCGCTTGCCAGATGGCGGACGCCGAGTTGGAGCGTACGACGATCTCCGTAGGCATCGGCGGCAAGAAAGAGAAGTTCGTGGCTACCGGTGAGGTCATTACTTTTGACGGTTTCCTTCAGGTGTACCGCGAGAGTTTTGATGACGAGAATGAGAAGGAACAGGAAAACGGCCTTCTTCCTCCGGTTACCTTGAACGAGGTATTGAGTATGAAGGATATCGTCGCTACCGAACGTTTCACGCAACGTCCTCCCCGCTATACGGAAGCAAGTTTGGTTCGCCGTTTGGAGGAATTGGGAATCGGTCGTCCTTCTACCTATGCTCCTACGATCCAGACGATCCAGAATCGAGAGTATGTCGTGAAAGGGGATAAGGAAGGAACGGAGCGTACTTATAATATCATAACCTTGGCTCAGCATACGATCAAGGAAGTCCAAAAGACGGAGATCGTAGGAGCGGACCGGAATAAGTTGATGCCAACCGATATCGGTACGGTCGTGAATGATTTCTTGATGGAGTATTTCCCGGGCGTTATGGATTATAACTTCACGGCGAGCGTAGAGAAGGAATTCGATGCCGTAGCGGAAGGCGAGATGGTATGGACGGACGCGATCGATAAATTCTATAAACTATTCCATCCGATCGTGGAAGAGGCAGCCTCTGTCCGTACGGAGCATAAAGTGGGTGAGCGTGAATTGGGTATCGATCCGAAGAGCGGCAAACCTGTTTTCGTGAAGATCGGTCGTTATGGCCCAGTCGTACAGATCGGGCAGGCGCACCCAGAGGATAAAGAGGCTCCTAAACCTCAGTTCGCAACCTTGATGAAGGGGCAATCTATCGAGACGATTACTTTGGAAGAAGCCTTGAAATTGTTTGATCTACCCCGTACGATCGGTGAATATGAAGGTAAGGTCATGGTTGCCGCTGTCGGACGTTTTGGCCCGTTTATCCGTCATGACGGAAAGTTCGTATCCATACCGAAGGGCTTGAATCCTTTGTCGATAACAGCCGAGGAAGCTATCGAGTTGATCGAGGCAAAAAAACAAAAAGATGAGCAACGATTTATCAAGAAGTTCGATGAGGATCCGGAAATGGAGATCTTGAATGGTCGCTTCGGCCCTTATATCTCTTATAAGAAAAAGAATTACAGAATTCCTAAGACGATAGAGAAACCGGAGAACTTGACCTTGGAGGAATGCCAGAAGATAATCGCCGAGGCGGGAGAAAAACCTGCTGCGACGAAGAAACGTACGACACGGAAAAAGGCTTGATTATAGGCTCTAAAAATTCATAGTTATGATTTACTAAACTCATAACTATGAATTTTTCAAAACATAACTATGATTTTTTTAGACATCGATGCCCGTAAATTCTTTTAACGCATATCCGATCAAGAAGCTTAATGCGGCCACGCTAAAACTAAGTACTGCCATCTCAGTAAAACGCTTCCGGAAACTCTCGCTTCTCGCTATGGAATAATAATAGTTGAAAAGGGCGATGATACTCAACGCTATGATGAGCATAAGCCCTAAAGCCATTAATACGTTCGATATAAAGATAAATGGAGCGACCAAGGCGACTACCGTAAAGATATAAGCTATTCCCGTATAGATCGATGCCTTAACAGGATGTTTCCCGTTTTCATTTCCATTCTCGGACTTGGTAGATAGATATTCGGAGGAAGCCATGGATAATGCGGCGGCTATTCCAGTGATGCTTCCGGTCAACGCTATTAATTTAGAGTCGCTCAAGGCAAGGGTAAAGCCTGCTAAAGCACCTGTAAATTCTACCAAAGCGTCATTTAGCCCCAGTACGACAGAACCCATATATTCCAACCGTTCCTCATTGATCAAGGCGATCAACCTCTGCTCATGCTCATCCTCGTCACGTGCGATTTGTTGCAAATCCGGATACTCATCATAAGAGGCGTAATCATTCTTGGCGCTTTCCTCGCTACCTTCCATTAGCTTAATGGCGAAAGTAATCCCCAAGATACGTGCCAACCAGTAGTATTTGGTGACGCGTAATTTATTCGGGGAGATCTCTTGCCCCGTATACTTTTTCAGGATCGTATAATGTCCTTTCTCGTCATTCGCTATCTGTAGTAATACTTCCTTGTTGCTTGGATCTTTCTCGATAGCGGCGAGTTGCGTATAGAGAAGGCTCTCCGTGATTTCATTTTGTTGAAATCGAAGGAGAGCCTTTCTTGTTTTCTCGTTTATGTTCATCTTCTATCGTTACATTCTTTCCGGAACCTCGATGCCTAATAAATCCATACCGGATTTCACGATCTTAGCTACATTGGCGGATAAGACTAAACGGAAGTTCTTCAATTCCGGATTCTCTTCGCGAAGGATGGAGAAATCGTGATAGAATTGATTGTATTCCTTTACCAGATCATAAATATAGTTGGCGACACAGGCCGGGCTGTATAGCTTACCTGCCTCTTTCACGATCTCCGCATAATCGGCGATCATTTGGATCAGGTTCTCTTCTTTCTCGGAAATGGCGAAAGTAAGCGGTAACTGCTCCGGTAATACGATGCCCTGTTCCGCCGCTTTGCGCAATACGGAACGGATACGGGCGTAGGTATATTGGATGAATGGTCCCGTATTCCCATTGAAGTCGATAGACTCTTTCGGGTTGAACGTCATATTCTTGCGAGGGTCTACCTTTAATATGAAATATTTCAAGGAGCCAAGACCTACGATTCGGGCGATATTCTCAGCCTCTTCCGGAGTCATCTCGTCCAATTTCCCTAATTCTTGGGAAATCTCACGTGCGGTACTGATCATCTCGGCCATCAAATCATCGGCATCTACGACCGTTCCCTCACGGCTCTTCATCTTACCTTCCGGTAGCTCTACCATTCCGTAGGAGAAGTGGACCAATCCTTTGCCGAACTCGAAGCCTAACTTATCCAATAAGATCGATAATACTTGGAAGTGATAATTCTGCTCGTTCCCTACCACATAGATCATCTTATTGATCGGGTAATCATCGAAGCGCAGCTTGGCGGTACCGATATCCTGCGTCATATAGACGGAAGTTCCATCCGCACGAAGCAATAATTTTTCATCCAGCCCGTCTTTCGTCAAATCAGCCCATACGGAGCCGTCTTCACGGCGATAGAAAATCCCTTTCTCTAGGCCTTCCATCACCTTGCCTTTTCCTTCCAGATACGTTTGAGACTCGTAATAAATCTTATCGAAATCTACGCCCATCATCTTATAAGTCTCGTTGAACCCGGCGTATACCCAATTATTCATCATTTCCCAAAGCGCACGCACCTCTTTGTCTCCGGCTTCCCATTTACGAAGCATCTCACGGGCTTCCGCCATCAAGGTGGATTGAGCCTCGGCTTCTTCCTTGGTAAGGCCTTTCGCTTCTAACGCATGGGTCTCCTCTTTTAATTTGTTGCTAAATAATACGTAAAAGTCACCGATCAGATGGTCGCCCTTTTTTCCGGTAGACTCTGGGGTAGCTCCATTTCCCCATTTCTGCCAAGCCAACATGGATTTACAGATATGGATACCACGATCGTTTACGATATTCGTCTTTACGATCTGGTTACCGTTCGCTTTCATGATCTTCGATAAGCTGTATCCTAATAAGTTATTGCGGACATGGCCCAAGTGAAGCGGTTTATTTGTATTGGGAGAAGAATATTCGATCATAACCAAAGGCGACTGCTCGGTAACCGGAATGATACCGTAAGCGGGCTGCTTATTGATCGAGTTTAGTAAATCGATCCAGCAAGAGCAAGCGACCGTCAGGTTAAGGAATCCTTTGATTACATTGAATTCAGCTACCGCTGGCTCGTTTCTCAACAAGTACTCACCGATTTCCTGAGCGGTCTGCTCCGGAGATTTCTTCGACATGCGAAGGAATGGGAATACGACTAGGGTCAAGTGCCCCTTGAATTCTTTTTTCGTTTTTTGTAACTGCACTTGGCTAGCGGTGACATCCGCTCCGTACAGCTCTTTGATGCCGGCTATGATAGCTCCGGTAATCTGTTGTTCGATAACCATATTCGTCTAACTATAATTCGGATTTTATTTGCACGCGAAGGTACACAAAAAAAGGATACAATTTGCATCGTATCCTTCTTCTATAGAGAATAATGGTGTTTCTTATTTGATTAGCTCGTTCAATTCAGCACCAGCCTTGAACTTCACGGCCTTGCGAGCTGCGATTTCAATGGTTTCTTTAGTTTTCGGGTTAACACCTTTACGAGCGGCCTTCTCTGACACAGAGAATGAACCGAAGCCAAGTAGAGCGACTTTACCGCCTTCTTTTAATTCGTTAGAAACTGTGTCAACAAAAGCTTCTACTGCCTTTTTAGCATCCACTTTGCTGAGACCTGATTTTTCAGCGACTGCACTAATAAATTCTGATTTGTTCATGATGGTTTGACTGTTAATATATTAAACAAAACTATGATAACCGATAGACGGCTCCAAATGTAGTTTTATTTTGAAATATCACAAAAGAAAAACCTACTTTTTTTACCGATTTACATATGTTTTAGTATTATTATGGGCAAAAACGGCTAAAATATATTTACCTTTGCCGCTAAATTAACGTAGTATATGATGAATCAGACAAATTCGGGGTTCTTGAATAGTATCCCGCCGGTAACGAAAAATCTTATCATTATAAACTTGCTATTTTGGGTAGCCAGCCTTGCACTGCCGAAAGTCGGCATCGATTTGGTGGATTTATTAGGGCTTCACTTCCCGGGTGCTACCGACTTCAAGGCTTATCAGATCGTTTCTTATATGTTCATGCACGATACCCATTCGTTCGCGCATGTGTTTTTTAATATGTTCGCCGTTTATATGTTCGGCCGGGTATTGGAGAACGTATGGGGCCCCAAACGTTTCTTGATTTTTTACTTCGTGACGGGTATAGGCGCCGGTTTGGTACAAGAGGTGGTATGGTTCTTTAATTTGCGGGATGTGATCTTCGCTAGCCAAGACATGATAAACTTGAATGGAGCCCAGATTATCAGCAAAAGCGAGTTCTTGAATTATTTCGTGACCATTGGCGCTTCGGGTGCCGTATTCGGAATCTTGTTGGCATTCGCGATGATCTTCCCGAATGTTCCTTTGTACTTGATGTTCATACCGATCCCGATTAAAGCCAAATATTTCGTAATATTTTATGGTCTTGCCGAACTATTTATGGGTGTGGCTAGTTTTGGTGGCGATACGGTAGCGCATTTCGCTCATTTGGGGGGTATGTTATTCGGTTATTTCCTAATTCGTTATTGGAAAAAGAAAGATGCAGACAATGGACGGTATTTTTACTAATTTGAAGCGTATGTTTCAGTCGGGTAATATCCTGTCGAAACTGATATATATAAATGTAGGCTTGTTTATCTTGATACGTTTGGCCAGCGTATTGTTTATGCTCTTTAATGTGCAAGGGGTACCTTTTTTGCAGTATTTGCAGTTACCGGCTTCTCCGGAACTTTTGCTCTTCCGTCCGTGGACGTTGTTTACTTATATGTTCACTCATTTTGACTTCTTGCATATCTTGTTCAATATGCTTTGGTTGTATTGGTTCGGGGGATTGTTCTTGAATTTCTTCAATGAGCGGCAGTTGGGAGGCTTGTATATATTGGGAGGTCTTGCGGGTGCGATATTGTTTGTCCTTGCTTATAATATTTTCCCTTATTTCCAGAACGTGGCTTCTTTTAGCTATTTGATGGGGGCTTCGGCATCTGTTATGGCGATCGTTTTCGCCGTGTCGTTTTACCGGAAGGATTTGGAGATTAATTTATTCTTGATCGGAAGGATCAAATTAATTTATTTGGCTATCTTTACGCTGGTGATCGATTTGTTGGCGATGACTTCTGATAATGCGGGAGGACATATCGCCCATATCGGCGGGGCTTTGTTTGGTATGTGGTTCGCTTCCCGTATTCGTAATGGAAAGGACTTGACCGCTCCAATGAATCGGTTGATCGACTGGTTCGTGAATTTGGGCAAACGGAAACCGAAGATGCGTGTGACTTATAAACGTAACGAAACGGATTATGAGTATAACGCACGCAAACATCAGGAGTCGGTGGATCTAGATACTATACTGGATAAATTGAAACGTTCCGGTTATGAGAGCCTTTCCGCTGAAGAGAAAAAGCGACTTTTCGACGCCAGTAAGAAATAACAGATACTTATGAAAACTCTACGGATTTTTCTTCAATTCTTATTTGTCGTAGCGAATGTGGTGGCTGTCGTGTTGTTGATAGTCTCGGCTTACTCGGATCGGGTGTCTCCTGAGACGAGTATGACGTTATCTTATCTGGGATTAGCCTTTCCAGTCTTATGTGTAGTCAATCTTTGCTTTATTATCTATTGGCTGTTCTTATGGGAATGGAAGTTCTTATTGATCGGCATATTCTCCTTCTTGTTATGTTGGGGTCCCGTGAAACGCTATTTTCCGTTTCACTCGCATAAGGATGTCCCTCGGGAAGAGGTACTGAAGGTGCTGACTTATAATGTGATGGCTTTTGGGTACAAGAATCATACGAAGATAGCTCCGAACAAGATTATCCAATATATCGCTAACTCGGACGCGGATATTGTTTGTTTGCAGGAATATGCCACGGCTAAATCAGAGAAGAGCCTTACTGCCTCTAAGATCTATGATGCGTTGAGCATGTATCCTTATCGTTCTGTATTTTATCAAAGCTCCACGAAATTCCAGAGTTTCGGCATCGCTGTGTTCTCCAAATATCCGCTGTCGAATTCCCGGATGGTGAAATACGATTCGGATTATAACGGCTCTTCCGTACATGAAGTGAACATCAAGGGAAAGAAGTTGACCTTGATTAATAACCATTTGGAATCGTTTAAACTGACGATGGAGGATCGGACCCGTTATTCATCCCTTATAAAGAGCTTTAGCTCGGATGGGTTGGACGATTTGAAAGGAGCGTTCGAGCAAAAGCTAGGACCTGCTTTCCGGATTCGGGCTAAGCAAGCGGAAGCGGTATCAAAAGAGATTAAGAACGCGAAAGGAGATTATGTCTTGGTATGCGGTGACTTTAATGATACGCCTATTTCTTATGCGCACCGTACGATCCAAGGGGATTTGATGGATGCCTTTGCCGAGTCTGGCCGGGGAATGGGTATTACCTATAATCAAAATTTCTTCTGGTTCCGTATCGATAATATCCTGCATTCCCCGAACATGACCTCTATGAATTGTTCCGTGGATAAGGTCGCTTATTCAGACCACTACCCGTTATGGTGTTATTTGAAACTTGAATAAAAGGGTTTCATCACTCGGATTCTGCGTTCTGCGCAGCGTCAAATACGTCGGCGAACAAGTTCTCGACAAAGAAGAAGGTAGCGTTACAGAATAGCTTAGGATCTTTGATCAGCGCTATCGTATTGCTATCCCCATTATTGGCGATCACATCTTCCGCTTTATAGGTCTTGTACTTTTTATCGTTTAGCGGATCATATTGATATACGATATCGCTTGCCTCGATCGTGTATCGGTTGTCGAAGCAGGTGATACGCATTTTATATTTAATGATAGTCTTGTCTGTATCATTCAACAATAATTCAACCTTAGAGCTTACGAAGATGGTCCCTTTGTTCTTGTTCGAGTTTACGTTGGATAAGAAGACATCTTTTCCATAAGATTTCTTAGCCCATGCGTTAATAGCGTTGAATATTTCTAGTTTAGAGGTATTCTCGATCTCTACATCATCACTATAGCATACCTTCCCGTTTTTCATGGGGGCGCATTCGTCTACCTCGCCTTTATGCCCCTGCGCCATGACTAGCACAGGGAACATCATATATATTAATAATAGAATCTTTTTCATAAATGCAACTCTCTTTTTCGTTATTTGATCCATACATTCGTAATCTCGCCGATTAACATCGTTTGCTGTCCTTCGGAGGTCTCGCCTTGTTTACGGCACTCGATAATAATCCATGGCGCATCGGCAGATGTGCCGGGCTTGGAGAAGGATAATCGATATACATCGTTATTGCCAATCGCTTTATAAGCAGGACTATCTTTGGATATGGAGATTGTACTGATCGTTTTACCGAACATATTGCCTATGCCTTTCCATTCAACGTTTGCGTCGGTCGTATTTCCTTTTACGGCTTTGATCTGTAAAGCGTTGTCCGGTAACATTTGGAGGATCGTGCTAGGTATTTTGTCCGCTTGGAACGCTACGAAACCTTCCATCGGTGCCACAGGTCGTGTTTCCCGTTGCGGAGCGGATACTGGTTCTACCGGTGCGGCTGTCAGCAACTGTGCGCCTAATACGTTGGCTGCGCTATCGAACGTCTTATCCGCGAAGTCAATCGTGGCCTTACGGAACTTACCGCTGATACGGTTCAATTTCGTCTTGCTCTTATTCAAGGCATACTCGTCCGTGATCCATTCCTCGGCTAGGTATTTCTCCGGCTCGTTCTGGTAAGACACGTTATATTCATATCGGATGCCCGCAAGTTGCAGGGTACAAGCATGTTCCTTACATTCAATGATAATACGGTATTTCATCATCGCCCGATCGAGGGATAAGGCTGTGCTGGAGAATACTATATATTCTTCTCCGATAATGGCGATCTCGCCTTTTGCCTCATTTTGATAAGCTACTCTACTTTCCTTTGTGTTAAAATTTTCTTGTCCCCATTTTAATAGTTGTTGGTAGATTTGTGCCTTGCTTAAAGAGGGGGCATTAATCTCTCGGGTAAAAACGACTTTACCGTCTGCAACCGGAACGGCCCCTGCCAGATAGTGTTGATCCTCTTGTGCGAATAGCAGGGCGGGGATAAATAACAGAGCGAATAATAACTGTTTCATGGTATATTTTCCTTATTATTTTAGCCCCAAAGATATACATTTGCGTTTGAAATAAACTATGAGCGTGACAAATAATTATACTAATTGCTCTTTATCAAAGAAAAAAAGTCTATATTTGCACCCTGTGAAAAAACGAATATAAATAATGTAATAACATAAACCTAAGATTCAGATGCAAAACAAAGGATTTGTAAAGGTCTTCGCGGTGTTACTTACGCTTGTCTGTTTGTTCTATTTGTCGTTCTCGTTCGTGACGCAACATTACAACAGTAAAGCCGCTGAGTATGCGGGTGGAGATCCTGCGAAAGAGAGTGCTTATTTAGACTCACTATCTACTCAGAAGGTATGGTTAGGCTATACGCTTAAGCAATGCCGTGAAATGGAAATTAGTTTAGGTCTTGACTTAAAGGGCGGTATGAACGTTGTCCTTGAGTTGAACGTGGCGGATGTAATCCGTTCGTTGTCTAACAACAACCAAGACGAGAATTTCAACAAGGCGTTGGATTTAGCTTATGCGCATCAAGCGACTAGCCAAAAAGATTTCATCGACCTTTTCGCTGAGGAGTATAAGAAGTTGGATAGCGGCGCACGTCTTTCCGCTATTTTCAGTACATTCGAGTTAAAAGATAAAATCACGCCCCAGAGCTCAGACGCTCAGGTTGTTTCTGTTTTGAAACAAGAGTTGCAGAGTGCGATTGATAACTCATTCAACGTATTGCGTACTCGTATCGACCGTTTCGGTGTGGTTTCTCCGAACATCCAACGTTTGGAGACAGCGGGTCGTATCTTGGTTGAGTTGCCGGGTGTGAAAGAACCGGAACGTGTTCGTAAGTTGCTTCAAGGTAGCGCTAACTTGGAATTCTGGGAAACTTATAAGTTGCCGGAAATCTATCAACAATTGGTTGCCGCTGATAATGTATTGGCTACTATCCTAAGTAAGGAGGCTTCCGCTGATTCTGTTGCTACCGATAATGTTGAGAAAATCGCTGATGCCGCTGATGCGAATGTAAGTGAGGCCGATTCTTTGTTGGCTGAGCTCGGTCAAGATAAAAAAGATACGGAAGCTAATCAAAGCATGGAAGAGTTCGCTAAGCAACATCCATTATTTGCTTTATTGCAGATTAGCCAGTACAACGGTCAGTTGTCTCCGGGTTCGACGGTAGGTATCGCTCAAGCAAAAGATATGGAGAAGATCAGCGAATACCTGAACATGAAACAAGTGAAAGAGGTATTGCCTCGTAACTTGGCTTTAAAATGGGGTGTAAAGGCGATCGATGATAAAGAGCAGTTCTTTGAGTTATATGCCTTGAAGGTAACGAACCGTGACGGAAGTCCCGCTTTAGGTGGTGACGTAGTAACAGATGCTAACGCTGACTTTATGCAACAAGCCGGTCGTTCAGAGCAAATGGTTAACATGGTTATGAATGCCGAAGGCTCTAAGGCTTGGGCTCGTTTGACGAAAGAGAATATCGGTCGCCAGATCGCTATCGTTTTGGATGAGATGGTTTATTCCGCTCCGAACGTAAACGATGAGATCACGGGAGGTCGTTCACAAATCACCGGTCACTTTACACCGGAAGAGGCGAAGGACTTAGCGAACGTATTGAAATCGGGTAAGATGGCTGCTTCCGTACATATCGTTCAAGAAGATGTCGTTGGTCCGTCTTTGGGACAAGAGGCTATCAATGCCGGTGTGATTTCTTTCGTTTTGGCATTGGTGCTGTTGATGGTTTATATGTGCGCATTCTACGGATTGATTCCGGGATTGATCGCCGACGGTGCTTTGGTATTGAACATCTTCTTCACGATGGGTATCCTTGCTTCTTTCCAAGCCGTTCTTACCTTGCCGGGTATTGCCGGTATGGTGTTGACGCTGGGTATGGCAGTCGATGCTAACGTATTGATATATGAGCGTACGAAAGAGGAACTTCGTGCCGGTAAGTCTTTAGGAAAGGCTATCGCCGACGGTTACAGCAATGCGTTCTCCGCTATCTTCGACTCAAACTTGACATCTATCATTACCGGTATCGTATTGTTCTATTTCGGTACGGGTCCTATCCGTGGTTTCGCTACGACGATGATCATCGGTTTGTTCGCTTCATTCCTTACAGCCGTGTTCTTGACTCGTATCGTTTATGAGGCATTGTTAGCGAAAGATAAATTGAAGAACGTGACATTCACGACTTCTATTACGAAAGACTTGTTGACAAACCCGAAGATCAATTTCTTGGGTGCTCGCAAAGTCGGTTATTTAATTCCGGCGGCAATCATCGTTTTAGGTGCTATCTCTTTTATGACGATCGGCTTGAATAATGGTATCGATTTCACGGGTGGACGTAATTACGTGATCCGTTTCAATCAAGAGGTGAAGACTGACGATGTTCGTAATATGCTGGACGCTCAGTTAGACGGTTCTGTTAGTGTTATCCAGATCGGTACAGCTGATCAAGTACGTGTGTCTACCAACTATAAGATCAATGATAACGATCCTACGGTAGATCAAGAGATCGAGAATAAATTGTTTGAGGGCGTGAAATCCTTACTTCCGGAAGGAACTACATTAGATGAGTTCACGACTACTTTCATACAGAGTTCGCAGAAGGTGGGTCCTAGCATGGCAGACGATATCAAGAATAGCGCTATCTTAGCGGTAATCTTCGCCATGATCTGTATGGCCGCTTATATCCTGCTTCGTTTCCGTGATGTGTCATTCTCTGTGGGTGCGTTCGCCTCTGTTGCTACGACTACATTGTGTATCATTTCTTTCTATACCTTGTTATGGAAGGTTCTTCCGTTCTCAATGGAGGTAGACCAGACGTTTATCGCAGCTATCTTGACGATTATCGGTTACTCTATCAATGATACCGTGGTTGTATTCGACCGTATCCGTGAGACAATCGCTTTGTATCCGAAGCGTGATCGTTATCAAGTGATCAATGATGCGTTGAACTCTACCTTGTGTCGTACATTTAATACATCATTGACTACGTTGGTGGTTGTATTGTGTATCTTCATCTTGGGCGGTAGCACGATCCGAAGCTTTACGTTCGCTATCTTATTAGGTATCATTATCGGTACATACTCTACTTTGTTCGTCGCTACTCCGATCGCTTACGAGTTGCAGAAGAAGAAGATCAATAAGAAAGCTGCTGCTGAGAAAGCCGGAAAATAATATATTTCTTTAAGGATTTTATGAAGATCCTCTATCTTTCCTGTGTAAACGGAGAGATAGAGGATTTTTTTATGTATTAATTCTTAAGGAGATAAAGTATGAATGAGAATGATTTTGTGGTGGGTGTACTTACGTATATCACCTGCCTGCGTGAGAAAAAGCGTTATTCCACGGCGAAGAGTTATCAAGATGCGTTGAGGTCGTTTAAATGTTTTTGTGGCCGGGAAGAGATTCCTTATGCGTATATTAATCGGGATACACTTTTGCGTTATCAATCTTGGCTGTTGGCCAAGGGATGTGCTCGTAACACGGTATCTACTTATATGCGCCGGATTCGTCACATCTATAATTTAGCGGTAGAGGTGGGTGAGGCTGCCTATATTCCTCATTTGTTTAAGCATGTGTTTACGGGGGTTGAGAGTAAACGTAAAAAGGCGTTGCCTTCGGAAAGCTTACGCTTGCTGATGACAAGCCCGGTGACAGATCCACAACAGAAGAGGACCCAATCAGCCTTTTGCCTGATGTTTTTGTTTTGCGGGATGGCTTTCGTAGATTTGGCGCATTTGCGAAAGGAGGATATCAAGGAAGGGATCTTGTCTTATTATCGGCAGAAAAGCGGATCCCTTATACAGGTGGAGATCCCAGCGGAGGCACAAGGGCTGCTGAATGAGTTGGCAGCCGATACAACCGAGGATTCGCCCTATCTGTTTCCTTTTTTAGAGGGAATGAAGACCGGTGAGGATGCCTACAAGGAATATAATACCGTATTAGGAGGTTTTAACCGCAGATTGAAAATACTGTCGGAATCCATTGGCATTCATACTCGGGTTACCTCATACACGATTCGTCACTCTTTCGCCACGACCTTGAAGGAGCAAAACGTACCGATTGAGATGATCAGTGAACTGTTAGGGCATAAATCTATCAAGACTACGCAAATATACTTGAAGAGTTTCTCTTTAGAAAAACTCTCAACCGTAAACAAACTTTGTTTCGAGAGTGTGTATAATTATGCGCCGAAAGTAGGGTGAAGAAAAGTACGCTACTTGGCGAGTAGCGTTCATTTCATGCCGCAAATGTAGTAAAAAATAACATAACACAAGCAAACATTAGGCTTTGTTTGTGTTTCAACCTTAATTCTCTTTAAATCTTCGTTCTTATTTCTGATGTATAGACATGGCAATAGAAACGAAATGGCCTCGTTATTCCCGAAATCATCACGTTATCCGAAGTAAATTCCATATAACATCATGTAGAGATGGAGCGTGCTCCGTCTCCCACCGCCTGATAGTAACTAAAATACCATTGTAAGGGGATGAAACGGGACACGCTCCGTCTCTACAACTAAGGAATATCCTTTCACTCCTCTTGTTAAGGCTACTCGCCAAGTAGCAGTCAGTTTGGCTACTCGCCAAGTAGCATGAGTATTGAAGGGATGCAAATTTTCAGTAATTCCTTTTTTGTTTTCACATAAGTATTTATTTATCAGGGTATTACAAGAATATCTTGATAAGGCTCTGAATTATCTTCCTCAATGAATATCGTGACAAGTAATAGCTCTGATAGAGCTATGGTGCATATACGCAATCGCCGTAGCCAGGAGGCTGTACGTTGGTACGTACTGACGCTTCCTACCGCTGTTGGGGGACGTGATAATATCTATTCGTCAAAAGGATTAGATGCCGAGCTTTCCCGTCGTAAACGTTGTGGGGAACCCTTGTTCGAGTACTTTGCCCCCTCGTATGTCGAGGCTCGCAAGGTGGGAGGCAAGATGGTCAATACGAGGAAGCCTCTTTTATACAACTATGTGTTTATCCATGCTTCGGAGAATGAGATTTTCCGTTTGAAACGTATCATGCCCTTATATAATCTTCTTCCTCGGGTATCCGTGGGCGAACACTCTTATTTTCCTTACCTGTCAGATCATGAGATGGAGACCTTACGCTGGATGGCTGAATCTTATTCCAATGAGCTTCCGGTGTACGTACCGGATAGCGGTCGCTTGCTGAAAGGTGACCGTGTACGTATCACCTCGGGTTCTTTCATGGGGATGGAGGCTGAGGTGGTGGTGCAACCGGGTGGAGGTCATAAGGATGTCATGGTACGTATCCTTGACTGTATGTGGGTTCCTCTATTTGAGGTAAGGCAAGGCGAGTATGAGCTGATCGAGTTGAATACGAAAGGCAAGCATGTTTATACCCATTTGGATAACGATCGTTTATCGGAAGGTATGCACAAGGCGTTGGGGCGTTATTATCTCTCGGGCAAATTGGGAAAGGAAGACGAACTTTTGGTTCGTGAGGTGCTGAAGGGCTATGCTTCCCTTCGTGTGGAGACCGACGTGATGCGTTGCAAGGTTTACTCATTACTCCTTCCGGCCTATAAGCTGTTGGATCAGGAAGAGGAGTTTGAACGCTTGTATTCCACCCTACGCAATATGCTTCCATTGGTTAAGGCAGTGAATTCTCGTGCCTTGCTGCTCGTCACGCTTTACGGCTGCACGAATAGCAACCTGTATTACCGTATGGCGCATGAGCTGGTAGATCCCTGGCGGGATGACCCTTCGCCTAAGAGAAGCAAGGCCTTGTTGATACAGCGTTTACACGATTACGATATTTGGCTAAAACATTAAATAGTAGACTGTCATGAGAAAGGAAAGCGAAACTCCCTCCGGTATCCGTTTGATGCTATTGCTGAAAGGGCATTTGAGAGAGATCATGAATCGTGAGTGTGCGAATCAGACCTCGATCCATTTATATTGTACGGGATCTTATTGGGTCGCGTTCGAACGTTCCGCTTATCAATTGCGTCGTGCCTTTCCGGATAGTGAGATCACGCCGATGCGCCTGTACGCTTATCCTTTTCCGGTTGTCATGGTTTCCGTAACGGATCGTTCCCTTCGTTTGTATGAACGAAAACATATAGCTAAGCAGAACGGGGCGGATTACAAGTTATTGACTGTACCTGAACTCTCCGCTCCCGCCTACCAAGCGTGGCATTCGAGGGAGGTGAAGGGACTCCCTGCGTTAAACTAATCGGAAAACTCGTTCACGACATTAAAACAGGGACAGGATTTCGACGGGTCCAAGTCTTGATGTCCCACGATTAGGGCTTTGGGGAATCGCTGATGCAATTCACGAAACAAACCCTGTAGGGCTTCTCGTTGGGCTTCCGTTCGGGTATCCATGGGAGTCTTTCCATCGTTGGCGAGTCCTCCGATATAGCAAACCCCGATACTGTACCGATTGTGGTTCTTACAATGAGCGCCCACTTGTTCAAGGGGCTTACCGATCTCGATCGTACCATCGGTCGGGATAACGAAGTGATATCCGCAGCCTTTCCAGCCGAGAGAGCGATGCAGATGGTCGATGTCCATCATCCGTAAAGTGCTGCCCTGCCTATTGGCAGAGCAATGCACGATAATCAGCGTGATGGTTCTCATCCGATCCAACCGCTAGCGGCTCCACCGGCAGCACCGGTGATGACCAGTTCGACAATACGGATGATGTAGAGCAAGACGCTCTTCCAATTTGTTTTTTTCATACTTGTAGTCTTTAAATAAATGAATAAAATAAGCTTCATGGTTTAAGAGCCGTATTTCTCAATGGTAGGATTTAGATCTCATCAGGAGATTCTGAGTCTCCTTTCTTCAATGCAGCCAAGTCCACCGTGTCTTTATTCTCTTTTACCGCCTTCAGCGAGGCGGCTTGGATCGCACGGCTGGTTACTAGGTTGAATTCTGCCTTAGAACGTAGGTTCTCGAAGTCTATACCCGGATTGAATAGAATGTTCACCGCCTTGATATTATCGCTGGAGAAGTCCTTGAGTGTAGCGGCCGGCTCGCAGGTGATGGAGATACTAAAGATTCCTAGTTCGCCGAATTGTACCTTGTAGCCGTTCAGCAATTGTTCCACTAGACATGAGCAGGTGTCGCTTACCACGCCTTTTACCGTGCCGCGTGTGAAAACACCGTTGTGATCTGAGATGTGCTTCACGAAATCATCGAAACTCATCACTTTCGTCACTTGGTTCTTGGCGTACGCCTGTTCCTTTGCGGTCTCATCCAGTGGACTTTTCCACATGTAAGTTGAATAATTAATCATACTTCTTTTTTTTAAAAGATTAAACTTATTGTTGACAATGCGAAAGTACAACCCCCGGATAGCGAAATCAAATCCGTTGATAACCGTTGACAAACTGTTTACTTTTCATTGACAAACGATTCATATATACCTTATGTCTGATATAACGATTACCATACACGGCGGCAATAACCAGATACTCCCCAACGCTACGGAAGCCATCCAGAACTTCTATGTGGGGGAATATTGCGGGGAGACCTCCCTAGAAGAGGGGGACGGTAGATCCGGTCTCATGCCTGAAACGATCCGTTTTCGTGCCTATATAAATAAAGAAGAGGATCTGGAACGCTATCTTGCGCAGATCGTCGAGTGCCGGACGGTTACCGAGTTGGCCCAAGTCATTCTGGTCATGCAAGAGAACGAGCTGAAAATAACCCCCGAGGAGATGGTCAAAGAGCGTTTCATCCGCCTCTTTCTACCCATCACCCCCCGAATCACGAAGGGTAAAAGCGTCAGCAACATCCGTGCCCGTATCAACGATGCGTGGAGCAGTCGTCTCAGACACCGCTCAACTGGCCGTTTTTGAGAAGATATACTGCATATGCCCGAGGATATATACTGCGTTAGGCAATTGATATATACTTCATAGGGCAATTCATATATACCTCGTTTTCCAAGGGAAACGAAAAGTGATAACCTTACTGAAAAAATTACGATATGACAGAAAACCATGAGCGGGCGGAACAAGCACGTTTCGTCTTCCATATCTACGGTTGCAATGTGCAGATCGTGCCCAATGCAACCCATGCGATCCAAATCATCCACCAAGGTGATGGTACGATCTTGCGGACGGAAAGCTGTATTACGCCCGCCGCTTCGGGACGCCACGAGTCACAGGCGCCGCCGTTGGGAAAAGTTAGGGCATTGAATATAAAACAAACAAAATACAAATGATGGATTTTCATAAGGGCAGATGGCGATTGGCCTTAGGCCGTCTGGTGAATTTGCGGTATATCAACCGTTGGATCATTTTTAGTGCGGACCTTTTCGTCTCGCTTTCCGTATCGTTGCTGGGCGTACTAGGAATGTTCTCCATTCTGCATATACGTATTGGAGAGTCTGATGTGCTGAAAGTGGGCCTCTCCTCATTTGTGGCCAGTATCGTTTCGTTCTTGCTGTTCAAAGCATATCATGGGGTTATTCGCCATTCCACGCTGCGTGGCTTGTGGCGGATCGGTGGTGCTGCGATCGGCAAGTCGCTCTTGATGTTCCTGCTGCTTTGGCTGTTGAAAGCCCGTTTCAGCCCTCCTATCTATTGGTTGGGTGGAATTATGGACAGTACGTTGACGATCGTGATGTTGGTTACGTTGCGTGTCTTCGTGATTAATGTCTATAACAGCGTCCTCCTGCAACTAGGCAAGAAACGCAAGCGGGTACTGGTCTTTGGCACGGAGGAGGAGAGCGTGATGATCGCTACCTCGGCGAACCGTCAGGTATTCATGCAGAATTATAGCATCATGGGCTTCCTTTCCTTTGGCAATTCCAAGAAAAGCATCCGGATTGCAGAGTTACCGGTCTACCAGATCGAGAACGTGGAGGATCTGTATCGCTTGATCCCTCGCAACAGCTTGGATGGCGTTCTCTTCCCGAATATAAAGGTTGCCCATCAGGAGCGTGACCGTTTGATCCGTTATTGCGAGCAGGCCTCATTGAAGACGTTGGTAGTTCCGGAGATGGAGGAGCTACGTGGAGGTGAGGCGAAGCGTTCGGTCCGTGAGATCCGTATCGAGGATTTGTTGGGTCGTGAGGAGATCCATATTAATCTGGACGAAATCGGCAATCTGTTGGAAGGGAAGACCGTGCTTGTCACGGGAGCCGCCGGCAGTATCGGTAGCGAGATCTGTCGCCAGCTGGCTCATTTCCCGATTAAGAAGTTGGTTTGCTTCGACTCCGCTGAGACCCCGATGCATAATCTCCGTCTGGAATTGGAAGAGAAATACAAGGGACTAAACTTTGTCCCGGTGATCGGCGATGTCCGTAGCCCGGACCGTGTGGATTATGTGTTCCGCAACTGGCATCCCCAAGTAGTGTTCCATGCGGCGGCCTACAAGCATGTCCCTTTAATGGAGGAGAACCCCTGCGAGGCGATTCGAACAAACGTGTTCGGTACTCGTGTGATGGCGGATGCCGCTGTAAGCTATGGTGTGGAGAAATTTGTGATGATCAGTACGGATAAGGCGGTGAACCCCACGAACATCATGGGCTGTAGCAAGCGCTTGGCCGAAATCTATGTACAGAGTCTGAGCCTTGCGATCGAGCGAGGAGAGGTGAAAGGCGAGACGCGTTTCATTACGACCCGCTTTGGAAACGTATTGGGTAGCAACGGTTCGGTTATCCCCCGTTTCCGTGAACAAATCGCTCAAGGAGGTCCCGTGACGGTCACCCATCCCGATATCATCCGTTACTTCATGACCATCCCGGAGGCTTGCCGTCTGGTATTAGAGGCCGGTACAATGGGCAAGGGTGGTGAGATCTTTATCTTCGATATGGGTGAGCCGGTGAAGATAGCGGATTTGGCGAAGCGTATGATTGAACTGTCCGGATTGCAGGTAAACAAGGATATCGAGATCAAGTACACTGGCCTTCGTCCCGGTGAGAAACTATATGAGGAGCTATTGAACAACAAGGAGAACACGAAAGAGACCCCTCACGAGAAAATTCGGGTGGCGGCGGTTCGTGAGTATGACTATAAGGATGTGATAACACATATCCATGTATTAATCGAATTATCCCTTCGTGTCCAGATCCTCCCGATGGTGAGGGAGATGAAAGCATTCGTGCCTGAGTTCAAGAGCCAGAATTCTCGGTTTGAGGAGTTGGATTGAGGAGGGAATATTTCAAGGAGAAATGTTTGTGGTAAAAGGAATTGACTATATTTTCATACAATCAATTTGATATGCAAGCATCTATTTTGGATGAATAAACAAAAGAATATGGAAGCGACAGTATTTAATCCCGTGCAACAACATCTGTTGAAGTTTTTTGCTTTTGATGGCTCGGAGGAAAAGCTATTAGAGATGAAAGCGGTTTCGACGAAATATTTCTCGCAAAAATTGGACAAACGTTTGGATGAGTTATGGGATTCGAGAGGTTTCAATCAGGAGAAGCTTGACGAGCTGAGGACAATACACCTTCGTACAGATTTGAACGATGAGTAAAATCGTATTGGATACGAATAGTTTGATTCAAAGTCTTCCGAGTAGAAACCGATATCATTGAATATGGCAGTCGTTCTTAGATGACGCAAATGAATTATGTGCATCTGAAAGATCCTTAATGAAAATGAAGAAATATTAGAGCAACTGACGGGAAAAGAGATGACTAAACTAACCTTAGATGTTATTTTGAACAATCTATATATCAGCTTCCTTACTCCTTATTATAAGTTTAATTTGATAAAATCAGATCCGAATGACAATAAATTCTTGAATTATGCTGTTATCGCAAATGCAAAGTTTATTATGACGGAGGATCGTCATTTTGTCGCCGACACTGTCTGGAAGAACGAACAATCACAACTTAAGGCAATCAATACCATCTTGTCGTTATAGGATGACAATGTACCATGTCTTTGCTATTGCTGAATAGTTACATATAACCCCTTTGTTGTGAAATAAAATTAAAAATATTTCATTTTAGGTTTTTGCAGGTTTAAAATGACTGTTTACGTTCGATATAAATTATATTATAAATGATTCAAATTACAGATAAAAGTAAATGCTGTGGCTGCAATGCTTGTGGTGATGTATGTACCCATAAGGCTATTACTTTCAAGACCGATATAGAGGGATTTTGGTATCCGGAAGTTGATAAAAATAAATGTACAGATTGTGGTCTTTGTGAAAAGGTCTGCCCCAATTTGCACTCTGAGGAGCTAAAGAAAAATGATTTTGAGATTCCTGTTTGCTATGCCGCCATACATAAGAATATCGAGGTACGTTTCGACAGCACTTCTGGTGGAGCGTTCACAGCCCTTGCCGAATACGTTTACAAGCAAGGCGGCTACGTGGGTGGTGCGGTCTATAATGAAGACTGGTCTGTGTCTCAGTTCCTTTCAGCAGATAAGACCGACTTGCCTCGTTTGCGCTCTAGCAAATATCTTCAGAGCCGTTTCGATGGATTTTATATCGCTGTTCGTGAAGCCTTGAAGACTGGCAAGCCCGTGCTTGTTTGTGGAGGCCCATGTCAGATGGCAGCCCTGCGCGGCTTCCTGCACAAAACTTATGACAACTTGATTTTGGTGGATTATATCTGTAGGGGTATAGCCTCGCCATTGCTTTTCCGGAAGTACATAGAATATCTGGAAAACAAGCATCATTCAAAGGTTGTCTATTTTAAAGCTAAAAACAAGGAGTTGGGATGGCGTAAGCATACTTTTAAAATTCTCTTTGAAAATAGAGATGTCGAATATCAAACGTTGGAGAACAATCCGTGGCGTATTCTGAATTATATCGTTCCTGAGGTATGTCGGCCGAGTTGTTTTGAATGCCCCTTCAAGGGTTTCCCTAGAGCTACAGACATTACCATTGGTGATTTATGGGCTGATAAAAAGTATATACCTAAAGAGCTTGACAATGATTTGGGAACGTCCGTAGTCTTTGTGCATAGCAAAAAAGGCGCTGACTTGATACAGAATATTAAAACTCTGAAAAAGCAGGACTTCCCTCTAGACAAGGCCATAGTAGGAAATCGCCTTTTAATGAAGCCTTTGTGCCATTCTAGTCACGACAGGGATGCGTTCTATGCTACCCTCAATGAATCACTGGATGCCTGCATCAAGAAGTACCTGCCCCATTTTGGGAAGAAGGGGTTTAGCGTCAAGGAAAAGCTTAAGAACGTAGCCCGTTTCTTATTTAGCGTAAAAAAAGCCTCAGGATGGAGTCTTGGTACATGGACAAAAAACTTTCGATATAACTTCTTTTGCGGACAAGTAAAAGGAAATGTTTTGGAAGGAAAATTCTTCATCATAAATAAGTACTGTACTATAGTCATGGGATCCAAAGCCCAGCTGATACTGAATGCGCCCTTCCATTTTGGAAGTAAGCGTATCAAAGGATCTCGCCTGGACAGCAGGCTCTTGATTGAGAACGGAGGGAGGATGGAGATTAAATATGAACCTTATAGTGTTGCGTATGGTGCCGACATTGAGGTGTTCAGGAACGCTACTTTGGAAATAGGAGGTGGTTTAGGTGCGAATATTGGCTTGACGATCATATGCGCTGACCATATTTCTATCGGACGGTATACCGGATGTGGACGTAATGTCACTATCCGCGATAACAACGGGGAACACTTTATATCTATTCGCGGATATAAAACCTCTTCTCCCGTCACCATCAAAGAACATGTATGGTTAACGGAAAGCTGTACGGTGATGCCTGGGGCGGTAATCGAACCAGGTGCCATAATCTCTGCTCGTTCGGTGGTTTCCGGTCACATATCTGCTTTCAGTATAGTGAAAGGTGATCCTGCCGTGGTGGTGGAGAAAAATATTCTTTGGAAGGCTTAGATAAAAAATACTTGATATATGGAATTAAAAGATTTTATTGGCAAATTTGTTTCCCAATTCGAAGAGGAAGATCCTGCTATTTTTGAAGCTGATTTGGATTTTCATGAACTGGATAGTTGGTCATCGCTGACAAGTCTTAGTGTCGTAGCGATGGTCTATCAAGAATATGGTGTGGAGCTGGACACCCAAGACGTGCGTAATGCCGATACAATTGAAGATCTTTTCAATATCGTAAAAGAAAGAAAGGCATGAAAACAATCATACCAGATGTCTCTATCCGCAGTATTGCAAGCTGGCTACCGAGTAATAAGATTTCCTTATCTTCTTTCGCCGAGCAATATGGTGAAAAAGAGACAAGAGATGTTATCCGTACGACAGGAGTTGAATGGGTTTACAGAACCGATGCGAATCAGAAATCATCCGATTTATGCTTCAACGCTGCTGAATATCTAATCAGTAAGGATAACATCGACAGAGAGAGCATAGACGGCTTGGTTGTATTGACTGTAACTCGTGATTGGGCGCTCCCTGATACTTCTGTCTATCTTCAGCATAAATTAGGATTGAAGAATGAAACCGTTTGCTTGGATATTAATTATGGTTGTACCGGTTATATCTATGGTTTGATGCAAGCAGCTATGTGGATACATAGTGGATTGTGTCAGAACGTTTTAGTTCTTGGAGGTGATATGCTGAAGAATTGTCTTGACCCTAAAGCTGTTGGTAGTATTGATGCGAGCGATATAGGTACTGCTTCACTGATTTCAAAAGGAACAACTGGCATGGCTTTCCATCTCTGTTCAGATGGTGCGAGATACGATCGGATCATGATGCCCCATGGTGGATATATATGCCAAGATGGAATGGGGGTTTTCTCATTTAGTATAGTGAACGGTCCTAAAAGCATCCGCACTGTGATGGATTTGATGAAATGGGAGGATTCTGATGTGGATATATATGCGTTGCATCAATCCAGTCAGTTGATTATTAAGAATGTTAGAATGGCATTGAAGTCAAGCCAAGAGAAATTTCCAGTGAACATGAAGGACTTTGGTAACTCAAGTAGCTCCACTATCCCCAATTTGTTATGTGATCTTTATGGATTGAACAAGGCAAACCGTCCGAGGCATGCCGTTTTTTGTTCCTATGGCGCTGGCCTTACGTGTGGAAGTGTTGCTCTAGATCTTTCCAAAACTCATTTCTATGAACCGCTGAATAAACAGTGACCGATCCATTACTCGTAAGAATCGAAAAATATTTATTAGATATGCAAAAATCTGTTATTGAATATCTCCAGTCTACTGTTAGTCGCTTTCCTGCGAAAATAGCTGTTAAAGATTCGGAAATGTCTATCACATTTGGTGATTTGTGGAGAAATGCGCAAAAGATTTCGGCTGCTCTCGTGAATATGAATATCGGGTTAAATAACCCAATTGGTGTTTACATTCCGAAAGGGGGCAAGATGATTGAGTCTTTTGCAGGTATTAATATGAGTGGAAACTTTTATGTGCCTCTTGATACAAAGTCTCCCGTTTCTCGTGTCAGCAGTATTATCAAGACTCTTGAATCTAAAGTGCTCATAACTGATCGTTCTCATATTGAAACCCTTAGGGATTTTACCCATGTACAGATTCTTGTGGCTGAAGATATAATTGAGGGTGATATAAATATAGAAAATGCTTTTTCACAGTTCACTCATCAGATTGATACTGATCCTGCTTACAGCATTTTTACCAGTGGTTCAACGGGAATTCCCAAGGGTGTGGTTGTCTCGCATCGTGGTGTAATTGACTATATCGATTGGGCGAAAGATACGTTTCACTTTATGAGTGATGCAGTAATTGGTAATCAAGCCCCTTTCTATTTTGACAACTCAACACTTGATATTTACCTTATGTATTCCACTGGTGCGACGCTTAATATTATTCCAGAAAGTAATTTCGCATTCCCTGCCAAGTTGGTTGACTATCTCAATGAGGAGAAAATTACGTTCGTGTTTTGGGTTCCTTTTGTGCT
This sequence comes from Parabacteroides sp. CT06, assembly GCF_002257605.1. Classification (GTDB taxonomy): domain Bacteria; phylum Bacteroidota; class Bacteroidia; order Bacteroidales; family Tannerellaceae; genus Parabacteroides; species Parabacteroides distasonis. Next base: position 330,512 of record NZ_CP022754.1, read on the forward strand.
CATCAATGTAGCCAATCTCAATATTTTCGAAACAAAAAAGCCTATATACATGAAGGATGTGTTCTTTGCTGGTGAAGTAATGCCAAATAAGCACCTTAATTACTGGCGTAAGCACCTCCCCAACTGCCGTTATGCTAACCTTTATGGACCTACGGAAATTACTGTTGACTGTACCTTCTATGAAGTGAAACGAGAGTTTTCTGATAGTGAACCTCTGCCTATAGGTTTCCCGTGTCGCAACAGTGACGTGTTGATTCTCGTTGATCGCAAACGTCGGGCGGCAAAGGGTGAACAAGGAGAACTCTGTGTACGAGGTTCTTCGCTTGCTCTTGGTTATTATAACAGTCCCCAAAAGACTGCTTCAGCCTTTATACAGAATCCTCTACATAATTATTATCCGGAGACAATCTATTGTACGGGTGATGTCGTTTATGAGAATGAGTATGGAGAAATTATGTATGTGGGTCGTGTAGATTCTCAAATTAAGCACAATGGTTATCGTATCGAACTCGGCGAGATAGAGACTGCAATTCTTGGTAGTCACATGGTGGATAGCTGTTGCGTCGTTTATGACTTTGCAAACAAGAAGATTGTGATGTTCTATCAGGCTACAGAGGAACTTGATATGGCAACTTTCCGCAAGGTTATCTCTGCTAGCATTCCTCGTTATATGCAGCCCACTGTGTATCATCATATCAGAGAGTTACAGCGTAATACGAACGGTAAGATTGACCGCCTGTTCTATAATAACCAAGTCAATGGATAAGATAGATTCACTTGATAAGATTAATGGCTTTGTGAGCGATATTCGTTCTTTGCGTAAGGGCTATCTGTCCAATTTCTTCTTGGATAGGAAGAAGCACTCCATATGGATAGAGAAAGGAGAGTTGTTTTACGTTTCTTTCCCTGACGGTTATTTTCTGCTCCATTTAACCGATTCGGTCAACAACCTGTTTTTTCTTACCACTACCTTGCAACAACTGGTCGGGGGATTGAAGGCTGTTTTACCTATATTGTCTGAGCAACTGGTCGTTGACATAGTGGGTGATGGAAAGATTGCGAGTCTGAAAGATGTGTTTGTGGAGCAAGGCTTCAGTGTGTATGAACAGCTCTACCGTATGAGTCGCCTCGGAGCCTTGGAGTATAAAGTGAGCGATGTCCCCAATGTATGTCTCGCTGAAGAGGCTGATGCATGTGTGGTACAGGATATGCTCCATACCAACTTTGACCCCTTGTCTGAACAGCTGCCTTGTTACGAGGAAATACTGGACTTCATATCCCGAAAGGGTGTGCTCGTATATAAGGAAAAAGGAAAGGTTTACGGTTTTATCATCTTTGAACTGAACGGGCAGACCTTATATCTGCGTTATTGGTTTGTCTTGCCCGAATACCGGGATTTAAAGATTGGTTCCCGATTGTTCAATGAATTTATGCGAGCTGGCCACGCCACCAAGCGTCAACTCTTTTGGGTGATAGCTAGTAACGAAAATGCCATTAAACGTTACCGTCATTACGGCTTTGAAGTAGAGAGACTTTATGATTATGTATTAATTAGAAATAAATAAAGGTATATAATTGCCAAGATTAAAGGAGAAAAAGATTATGAGAGAGAAAATTATTTCGATTTTGAGTGAGTTACGCCCCGAGTTCGATTTCAGCGAGCCTGTAAACTTTATAGAGGAAGGTATGCTTGATTCCTTCGATATAGTGACGCTGGTCGATACTCTCGACACCGAATACGATATCGTCATTGATGGTATTGACATCATTCCCGAAAATTTTGACAGCCTAGATAGTATTGTGAGGCTGCTGCAGAAGAACGGGGTGAACGAATGATAATCGTGTGAATGCGATTTAAATAAAAGGGGCAGTCTGAAATGAGTCAGGAAGTATCTTCAACAAATAAGCGTATAGCAAAAAATACACTTTTTCTATATGTGCGTATGTTACTTGTCATGGGGGTAAGCATATTTACTTCCCGTGTGATACTTCAAACGCTTGGTGTAGAGGATTACGGTATTTATAATGCGGTAGGTGGAATTGTGGCCGTAATAGGAGTGCTTAACGGTGCCCTGTCTTCATCAACCAGTCGTTTTCTGGCTTACGAATTGGGAATGAAGGACGCAGAGATGCTGAAGAGAACTTTCTCGGTTTCATTGAATTTGCATATGGCTGTGGCTTTTATTGTCTTGCTGTTGGCTGAGACTATAGGCCTCTGGTTCTTTTACGAGAAAATGGTTATACCGGTGGAACGACTATCAGCTGCGTGGTGGGTCTATCAGTTTTCTATTGTTACGGTGATGGTTAACTTCACCCAAGTACCTTACAATGCTTCACTGATAGCCCATGAAAATATGTCTATTTATGCCTATGTGGGCTTATATGATGCGTTTTCGCGATTAGCTATCGCTTACCTCCTTTCCTTATCTCCCATGGATGACTTGGTGTTTTATGCTTTGTTGTTAATGCTGAATACTTTTTTGATTCAGTTTTTTTATAGGTTTTATACGTATCGGCGTTATCAGGAGTGCCGTTTCAGATGGATTACGGATAAGACTTTATATAAAAGGCAGCTGGCTTATTCAGGGTGGGAGATGTTTGGCGGATTGGCATCAATAAGCCAAGGGCAAGGTATTAATATCCTTCTCAACTTATTTTTCGGTCCCATGGTCAATGCGGCACGTGCGGTGGCTTATCAAATCCAAACGGCTGTCAACCATTTTGTGATTAATTTTCTTATGGCCACGAGGCCGCAGGTAATTAAAAGTTTTGCCGAACACAATTATGAGAGGATGTACTCGCTTACGTTTAAGTCCGCACGTTATTCGTTCTTCTTGATGTTGGCATTAATCTTGCCCATCTGTTTTGAGTTGAGGTTCATATTAAACTTATGGCTGGGCAAAGCCACTCCTCCTGATACGTATGTATTCACTTTGATCATACTTTTACTCAGTCTTGCCGAGGTTTTCCGTGCGTCCATGATTATGGCCTTTCACGCTATCGGCAAGATGAAGCTGGGGAATTCGCTCAATGGAACCATAATGATATTGTCCTTGCCTATTAGTTATGCCATATTGAAAATGGGTGCTCCTGCCTATGCGGTGTTCATAGTTCTCGTCATCATTAATATAACTGTTATGATTGATGCTTATTTCATTGTCTATTCTTATGTACATTTCAACATACGTGAACTTTTAGTTGGCGCTGTTCTCCCATGTGTCTTAGTTGGTGCCTGTTCTGTAATTGTGCCTACGGCCATCGTATATTTGATGGAGGATGGATGGCAGAGGTTTATTATTCTATCCTTGCTTACAGAGGTCGTATTGATGATCCTTATCTTATACGTAGGAATAACACGTGCCGAAAGAAAAAAAATAGTCAGTTGGATTCAGACTAAGATGAGCAAGACTAAACAATGATCAGAGAATTTGTTAATACAGAAGATCTCATGAAACATTATATAAAGAACAAAATCAATACATTCATTAAGTCTTCTCATTGGTACAACGAGGTCCTTTTCAAAGATTGCGTGAAATTTTGGGAAATGAAAGAGGAGCCATTGGACGTTGTGAATCTAGGCAGCAGTTCCGGCGTATATGATTTCGATTACAGCGATATGGGATGTAAGGGAATGAACTGGGCTGTGGCGCCGCAGACGATGGTAGGCGACTTTTTGATACTCAAGCGATACCGCAAGTTTCTAAAGGATAATGCTATTGTGTTTTATCCGCTTTGTCCGTTTACGTCGATCAGTGGAGCGGTGGATTACATAGAAGACCGTTGCTATAGTTTTTTGGACTATCGAACGATTCCCGGTGGACACTATATCCGGAATAGTAAAATAAAGGGATATAAAAATAGCCCTATATCTATATACCCATTGGTGGAATTTATCCGTGACATTAAGACACGTATCCTTCCGCCCAAAGAAGTGATAATGGGAGATAGGCAACTGGAGCGTGATGCTGAGAATTGGATAAAGGGATGGACTATTCAGTTTAATATCAATAACTTGAATGATAAATTCGTAGAGAGTCATAGAACGGTATATGATAGGACTATATCAATGTTAAAAGATATGATTGAATATTGCAAAGAGGAGAAGTTAAGGTTGGTCCTGGTCATACCACCTATGCATAGATCTTTGTGCCGTAAATTTCCCTCTGTTGCCAAAGAGCAACTGATAGACTCTTTCATTACAGAAGCCAACGGGGGGGAGACATGGTACTTCGACTGTATGGAAGAGCCTGGATTTTCGGATGACAAATCCTTGTTTCGCAACTGCTATTATCTTAACAAGAGAGGAGCCCTACTATTCACTAAGTACATAATGGATAAAATAGATAATAAGTAATTATGGGAATAAAGTCTTACATCGTGAATTTCTTGAAATTCCTTAAACATGGGGGAGTAAAATATGTCTCTGTTACATTTACCAATCCTGATGCGAGATATACCAATAAGAAAGTATTTATTTCTGGCGGTAGCGAGGGATTGGGCAGAGCTATGGCTAAGGCGTACTTGGCAGAGGGTGCTGAGGTTATAGTGACTGGAAGAAGTAAAGAAAAACTGTCAAACTTCCAGCTTTCCGAAAGTAATGCCAAGCTTCATACGTTGGTATGGGACGCCTTGGATTTTGACTCTTATAAGCAGAAGTTCGATAAAGCCGTTTCCATGATGGGTAGAATCGACATATTCGTGAACAATGTAGGAGGTGGAATGTCTAAGTATGAACCGTGGAATGCATATACCGCGGAAGTACTGGACAGGACATATGATATCAATACGAAAAGTATGTTTTTGATGTGCCAAATGGAAGGGCTGTATATGATTGACAATAAAATCAAGGGGAATATACTCAACATTACCTCTATCGCTGGCTACCAAAGACTTTTCGACCCTTATGCCGTGGCCAAGTGGGGCGCTCATAGCTTGACAGGTGGAATCGCAAGAAAACTTATTGCTTATGATATCGTGGTGAATGGTATTGCGCCTGGCACATGCCTGACCTCCAATCCTGCGTTGCCTCATAATAGGAACTTTGAAGACAACGCTTATTTCCAAGGACAGCCGAGTAAACGTTTTACAATGCCCGAGGAAATAGCTAAAACCGCTCTCTTTCTCACTAGTGGCGAAGCAAGGCAAATTGTTGGCTATATAATCCCTGTAGATGGGGGTGTCTTGATTTGAACGTACTGATTGGCTATTGGATATCCGGTAAAGTATATTAATTGAAAAATGTGTTTTTGAATGTTCATATTCGTTGTTATATATGATTAAAATCCAAGAACAATGGTGAGAGACTATTCTATTGATTCGGTAAAAGGTGTATGCTTATTGCATATGTTCGTCCTGCATATTTTTATAATATATGGTTTTTTTTGATGCAAAAGGTGCCGCATCCGAATTCTATTTTAATGCCCTAAGTTTTTTTATGTCCTCTTTTTATTTTTTTAGCGGCTTTTTCTTCAAAAGCCCTGAGAATGGGAATGAGATGAAGTATATTAGGAGTAAGGTTAAGAAGTTTATCATACTGCTGACAACATGGCTGTCGTTTCTTTGCCCTTTGTTTATTGCAAGGATTATTTATTAATAGATGTTAACGTGTGGGGGGGGTGAAATGGTTTGAGCCTTTCACATTCGTTCTTCCATTAGGATGTTTACATTCAAATGATGCTTTGTGGTTTCTTTCGTCACTGTTTTTAGTGAATGTTATATTCTTCATAGTGAATAGAAGGCTTTCAGGCAAAAGGCTGTTTGTGTTTATTTTGCTTTGTTACCTATATTCTTTTGTTGATAGTAAAATACTCCCATGTGTTTTTAATAGTTCGAATGTTAGCTTGGGGATTGTCTATTTTTATGGGGGATATATGTTTCGTAAAGCTTCAATGAAATACTCTATATTTAGGGTTTGGTATTTTATATTGGCTTGTGTCCTCTACGTACTAATTATGACATTTGATCCACAGTATTTAATGTTTGTATCGTTAGGGCAGGTAAATGGGTACTATATTTTGAATTTAGTATTCTCCATATCGGGAATTTATATATTGTGGTTTGTTTTCAAGAAACTATTACGCATATCATTATTCGTATATTTTGGAGAACACTCTATGTCGTTGTACGTATGGCACATGATACCATTGCGTTTAGTCTTGGATCTAATTAATAAAGTATTATTATCCAGAATGTCCGTTCATTCTATATTTTATTACGATGCTCGTTACGATATGTTTAACCGCATGGATTATAGAATATTGTCTTGGTAGAAAATACTGTATCCTGTTTGGCTACTAGTTTTACTGGTATACAATATGTAAGTACTCAAAAAGGGCTTATATTTAAAATTATTACCATTGTTGCGAACAGAATATATAGTAATTATGTAGTAGTGAAAATTCAGGGAAATTTAATTTTCAGTATTAAACAGAGTCATTCTCCTATGAATAGTCTGTTCAGTTTTTTGAAAGAGGAATCGGGTTCCCTATAACCTCTTTCAAAAGTGGAATAAGGATACCCGCAATAAAATAGTGGAGGTAAGAGTTGAGCGTATGCTAGAGGATCTATCCTCTTCTTGTGCTATCGGCATCATCTAAACAGCATTGGATAATGGAAATAAGGAAAAGGAGGTTCGTATGAGTATAAACGCATTGTCCTCTTGGCTGATAATTCAATAGTAGATAAACTATTATTCTAAATTCAATAAGACAGAATTTAGGAAAGTCATGAATTACTTGAATGAGAAACTAATAAGATGGCTTAGGTGCAAGTTTAAAAGACTTCGTAATGGGGTATATTGAAGAGCAAGGCGTGTGCTTGCTATTACAGCTCAAAAGAATCCAATCTTGTTCATTGTACGTGTGGACATAAGTTGTATATGAAGCGTGTCGATTGAATTATAAACATATAACAAATGAGTTAAGTACGAAGAGCTGTGTGACGGGAGACTGTCAAGCACAGTTCTGTGAGAAGAGAGTGTGAAAGTTCCACTACTTACTTGACCTGATAAGATTGAGAAAGAAGAACTTGTTTATCCTGTTTTAACTAAAATAAGAAAGAAGATAAAAATATGGATCATGAAAATAGGAATATTGACACAACCTCTTAGAGGTAATTATGGCGGAGTTTTACAGAATTGGGCCTTGCAGCAGATCTTGATTCGGTTGGGGCATGAGCCGATTACTATTGACATCCTTCCTCGTCCTTCGATTGGAAGATTTATTCTTTCTACGATCAAATCCTTGCTTCTTTGGTTTATTCCTTCACGCAGGAGAAGATTTAAGAGATGGAGAGAGAGGAGGATGCCGCTATTTGAGGAATTTGTGAGTAAAAATATTATCAAGACTCCTGCTTGTAGAAATTATTCGATGGAGATGATTAGAGAATATGGTTTAGAAGCATTGTTGGTAGGTAGTGATCAAACGTGGCGTCCGATATATAATGTGAATCGTTTGTCGGATATGTTTTTGCATTTTGCGAGGAATTTTTCGGGAAAAAGGGTTGCCTATGCTGCTTCTTTTGGCGTAGACTATTGGGAATATTCAGAAAAACAAACCTCCGTTTGTTCCTCTTTAGCTCAGCTTTTTGATGCCGTATCTGTGCGAGAGACAAGTGGAGTGGCTCTTTGCGAGAGATATTTGGGAATAGATGCTGTGGCAGTACTCGATCCCACGTTACTTGTTAGAAAGGAGACATATGCGGAGTTGTGTATGAAAGTTCCTGTTTTTAAGAAGAGATATCTTGCTGCTTATGTGCTAGATTCCGCAAAGGAAGTAGATCTGATAATCACAGAAGAGGCGAAAAAAAGAGGATTGCCTATCCTTCGTTATTCCGCTTATGGACAGGCCAAGCTGACAGTAGAGGAATGGATCGCTATTTTTCGTGATGCTAGTTTTGTAATTACGGATTCATTTCATGGAACAGTATTCTCTATTATTTTCGAAAAACCTTTCCGTTGTGTTGTGAATGAGAGAAGAGGTGGTGTTCGTTTTGCTGATTTGTTAGAAAAATATCATTCTGGTAAGTTGGAGGAGTGGCGTGAAAAGAGTCTTGATTTTTTGCGAGAGGCGTTGAATGGCTGACGGTATGGATGTAGCGGTAAATGAAAATATTCTTAAGGATAACCTGTTATAATTTGATATCGTGCTTTCAGTATTTATTTATACATTTATAATGTGTTTTATGTTTTGCTGTGCTTCTATTGCATCTTATAGAGAGCATGTAACTATACATAAAAATCTGTTTTTTAGATGGGAGATAATCCTTATGCTCCTTTCTTTTGCTGTTTTATTTGGAATGCGATACGATGTCGGTCAAGATCATTTAGCTTATTTAGATGGATATATAAATCCATTTCTTCATAAGGAATATGAACCTTTGTTCGCATTAATTCGTGATACGCTTAGTAATGCAGGTGTACATCCAATCGTTTTTTTTGCGGTTTGTGCATTCATTCAAGTGTTTTGTCTTTTCTATTTTATGAAAGACTGTAAATTCTTATATCCAGCTTTGATTGTATCTCTTTTTATGGGTCAATTCTTTATTCATTGGATGAATGGTATTCGACAAGATATTGCAGGTTGTATATTCTTATGTGCTATTACTTGTGTTATAGATAAGAGGATTGTAGGATTCTTTACTCTTGTGTTGATTTCTGTTGGTTTTCATTATTCTGCTGTTATATTATTCCCGTTTTATTTTCTATATCTAAAAAAAGATCACTATTTTAATAGTGTTAATGTCCAATATTTATTACTTTTTGTTGTGGCTTATGTTGCTATATATAATGTTGATTTGTTGACATATATAAATGATGATATATTCTATTTAGCTACACTCTCTGGGTATGAAATGTATACTGAAGATGTGCTTGAAAGATTTGCGGATATTACGAAAATAGGTGTAAGTATGTATGTTTTTATTTTATTGGATTTGATTATTGTATCATATTATAAAAAAATGAAATGCTATTATTGTGGAAGGAAATTTAATATAGTATATGATTTGTATTTTTTTGGTACTGTACTTCAAACTCTTTTTATTAATAATTTGGTGTTAGCTAGACCATTTCGCTATTTTAGGGGATGTAAGTTAATAATTATAGCGTATTTATTGTTTTTTTTATATAAAAAAGGAGGATTAACTGTTAATGCTGTTGTCTTTTTTATAGTTATGATATTATTACTGATACTATTTATTGCTACAATAAAAAATGAACCATTTTATTTTATGTCTATATGAAGAAAATAAGTGTTATTATTCCGTGTTATAATTCTGAAAAATATATTTCCAAATGTATAGAGAGCTTAAGGGCGCAATCATGTGATGATGTGGAATTCATATTTGTAAATGATGGGTCAACTGATAGTACTTGGAATTATATAAAACAATTTGAACAAGAAGATAAAAGAGTTATTGTTATAGATAAGCCTAATGAAGGTGTATCTAAGGCTAGGAATGATGCTCTTGATATTATCAGCGGTAGGTATGTGTATTTTTTGGATCCTGATGATTTTATTGATAGAGGTTGGTGCGAAGAAATGTATTTGTTAGCATGTAGATATGATGTCGATATTCTGATTTTTAATTTTTATAGTATAGTAAATGGATTCAAACAAAAATGTTTACATAATATTCCTGTTGGATTATATGATATTGAGGAGTTTTTAATAACGGTTGAACGTTTGCCAATTACACCTAAATTGTATAAGAGGGAAACAATTAAAAACGTTCGGTTTAATGAAAATCTTAAAGTAGGTGAGGTTTTTGATTTTTTTATTAACGCAATGTGTAATTCTTGCAAAATATATGTTACAGATGGTTTTTATTATAACTATGTTCGACATGTAGGTTCTGCAACTAAAAAACTAAATGTGGAGGTAGATTCGTTAATTGTTGATACAATATATAGTATAAATGAACGAGTCTATAAGTATAAACGTGAAATAATTTCTAGCAGATGTTTTGTATATTCTATTTGTTTGTTAATTAATAGTTTTGCGTTTAATAAATATGTTAAAAAAGTGTCATTAAGTGAATCTGTTAGTTTAATAGAATGTGTGTATGCGGATTCTTTGGTGAGAAATTATATTAAAAAAAGGATAAAAATGACTTCGTGGGGAAGTGATGAAAAATATTATTTTTTATTGTTATATGCTTCTCCTAAATTGCTATATCTTTTTTTAAGGATCTTGTTTAAGTTTAAAATTCTGTAAATGCAAATTGAATAATAATGAAAAATCTTATAATAATTGCTGCAGGTGGATTAGGAAGAACTCTCTGTGGAATGGCAGAAAGTTGTCTTGGGTATGAAACTGATTTTGTTGTTAAAGGATTTATTGATGATGACTTAGATGCGCTTAATTACTTTGATAATTATCCCCCAATAATAGGAAAAATATCAGATTATGTGCCACAAAATGATGATGTTTTTGTTTGCTCTATTGGAGGAGAGTCTCGTAAAAGATGTATAGAGCAACTTATAGATAGAGGTGCTACTTTTATATCATTGATTCATAATACAGCTCGTATTTGTCATAATGTTAGAATGGGTGAAGGAAATGTCATTGGGGCTTTTACAAGTATAGGAGTGGATTCTGTATTAGGAAATTACAATTTAATTCAATCTCATACAGTGATTGGACATGATGTCATTATTGGTGATTGGAATAGAATAGATACACACGTAACATGTGTGGGAGGAACTAAAATATGTAATGCAACTGATATTTACACTTCGGCTATTATAAATCATGGAGTTGTTGTAGAAGATAAAGCACATGTTGGGGCTTGTAGCTTTGTTATAAAGAGAGTAAAAGCAGGAACTACTGTCTATGGTAATCCTGCAAAACGTTTATGACTTTATTTATTAATTAAATATTTATTTGTCATGGAAATACAAGATTTTATTGTGAAATTTGCAGAACAATTTGATGAAACAGATGTAACTGAATTTGTTGCTTCTACTAAATTTAGAGAATTAGATGAATGGAGTTCATTAATAGCGCTTTCAATTATTGCGATGGTTGATGAAGAATATGATGTCACGTTGAAAGGGGATGATATGCGTCAAGCAGAGACGATTGAGGAGCTATTTAATATTGTAAAAGGGAAATATGGCACTATTTGATATCACTAAAGTGCGTATTGCAGGCATCTCAGCGTGTGTTCCAAAGCAAGTAATACGTGTTGAAGACAGTGTAAAAAGTGCAGATTATGACTCTTCCAATTTTGCAGAAAAGACAGGTATAAAAAGTGCACATATTTCTAATGAATATACGGCATCAGACCTGTGCTATAATGCAGCGGAAAAGTTGATTAATGATTTGGAATGGAATAAGACTGATGTCGGTGCTTTATTTTTTGTGTCTCAACATCCTGATTACATTCTTCCAGCAACGTCTTGTATTTTACAGGAACGACTGGGGCTAAGTAGAGAATGCTATGCGATAGATATCTCTCTTGGATGTTCAGGATGGGTATATGGTTTGAGCTCTGTGGCTGCAATATTATCTCAAGGTGGTATAAAAAAGGCGTTATTGTTAGTTGGTGATGCGAGAAAAAGGGCACTTTGTGAATTTGATCCCTTGTTTGGTTATGCTGGAACTGTAACAGCTTTAGAGTATACAGGAAATGAGAGTGATAGATTCACTTTTCATTTTGGAACTGACGGCAGTGGATATGATGCTATTATTATACCTGATGGTGGTAGTCGAAATCCTGTGACATTAAAATCGTTTGATATGGAAGATGTAGATGGAAAGAAAGTGCATCGACTTCAAACAAGAATGAAAGGAATGGATGTTTTCGCTTTTGGGATTTCTGTTGCTCCAAAGTCTATAAAGAAAATAGTTGAATTTAGTGGAAAACAAATCTCTGATTATGATTATTTTATATTGCATCAGGCTAATTTGATGATGAATGAAAAAATTAGAAAGAAATTGCAATTGGACTCAGATAAAGTCCCATATAGTTTGACCGAGTTTGGAAATACTTCTTCAGCATCAATTCCTTTAACAATATTAACTCAGACAAGAGGAAAAGTAGAAAAAAAAGAAACTAATTGGATTGCTTGTGGCTTTGGAGTAGGGCTTTCTTGGGGTACTGTTGCTTTTACGACAAAAAATCTTGTATTATCAAATTTGATAGAATTGTAGATATGTATCAGTATAATCCTTTTTCTTTAGAAGGTAAAGTCATTCTTATTACTGGTGCATCTTCAGGGATAGGAAGAGCGACAGCCATAGAATGTGCTAAAATGGGGGCGTCGTTGATTATAACAGGACGAGATGAGGAGCGTTTAAAAGAAACTTTTGCAAAATTGGAGGGTTTTAAAAATAAAGTACATATGCAAATCGTGGCAGATTTGTCTACGGAGGATGGCATAAAAGATTTAGTTAATCAGATTCCGCAAATTAATGGTTGTGTTAGTAATGCTGGAATTGTGGGACTAACTCCAATTCAATTTGTTACTACTAAAAAAATAGAAGAAATGCAACAGATTAATTTAATGGCTCCTGTCTTATTAATCAAGCAAATTCTGAAGCAAAAGAAATTTCAATCTCAGGCCTCTATTGTTTTTACTTCTTCTGTTGCGGGTGTTTACCGTGTTTCTATGGGAAATGCTATTTATTCGATTACGAAATGTGGCATTGATGCATATATGCGCTCATCGGCTTTGGAACTTGCCACAAAGGGTATTAGATGTAATAGTGTTAATCCTGCAATGGTTGAAACTCGAATTTTGAATAGAGGACAGTTGACGCTAGAACAATATGAGGCTGATAAGTTAAGATATCCACTTAAAAGATATGGAAAACCTGAAGAGGTTGCTTGGGCTATTATATATTTATTGTCTGATGCATCTGCTTGGGTGACAGGCATATCCCTTAAATTGGATGGAGGAATGACATTGAGTTGAGATGGGAAGATTTTTAGAGAATAAAGTATGTATCATTACTGGTGCTGCACAGGGCATCGGAAAATCGATAGCCGAACGTTTTGCTGGTGATGGTGCTATTGTATATGCTTGTGACCGACAAGAAGGGAGCATGGATGTATGGGTAAAACAATGTGCGGCAGTGCAAGATACCCGTGTGATTCCGTTGTATTTTGATGTGACGGATGCTGCAGCTGTCAAGTCTGCTTTTATGTCGATATTCAAACGAGAAGGTCGTATTGATGTACTGGTTAATAATGCCGGTGTGGTGTTTAATAAGAAAATCGGCATGATTGTTCGACCGGAAACAGAACTGATGTTCCGGGTAAATGTGATTGCGGTCATAGAAATGGTGCAGTTGGTATCTCGTTTGATGGCTCGCAATGGCGGTGGATCGATTGTGAATATCGCATCTGTTACGGCTGTATTGGGGTCTCCCGGCCAGTCTGCCTACTCGGCTACCAAAGGGGCTATTATGGCGTTTACCAAATCGGCCGCAAAGGAATTGGCTCCTCTTGGTATTAGAGTCAATGCTGTAGCGCCGGGTATTGTGAAGACGGAACGATTCTCTGAATTGTATGAAGAGAGTGGTGAGAAAATAGATACACGTATTCGGAAGATTGCGTTGGGACGTTTGGGTACACCGGAAGATGTGGCAAACGCTTGTGCTTTTCTGGCTTCTGACAGGGCTTCCTATATTTCCGGCCAGATATTGGGCGTGGATGGTTGCGCTTCCATTTAGAATAAATAATCAGATGATATTGGGTTTAAATGAACGGTCGCATTCTGCGGTTGCCGCAATAGATGCTTCAGGGGCTGTCTTGAGGTATGGGGAATTGTTATCCTTTTCTGAGAGAATCGGATCTTTGCTTTCTGCACGTTCCTTATTGTTTTTGTTGACAGAAAACAATGTAGGGGGAATAGCGTGGAGTATGGGTTGTATTAATTCGGGTAATGTGCCTTTGATATTGAATGCGCATATCGAAGAGGAGCTTTATCATAATTTGTTTGAAATATACCGTCCTTCTTATGTGTGTCTTCCTACAAGAATGGCATCCGCATTGCGATATGAGATTGTGTGTGAGTGCTATGGCTATACGTTGTTGCATACAGGTATGGGACCTTGTACGCTACATGCCGACTTGTCTCACTTGTTACCTACTTCCGGCTCTACGGGAAGTCCTAAGTTGGTACGCCATAAGTACGGGAATATAGAGGCGGCAGCTTTGAATATATCGACTTTCTTTGGGCTTACGTCTAATGACAGGCCATTGCTGGTGTTGCCTTTGTATTATACGATGGGATTGTCAGTCGTATTCAGTCATTTGTATGTGGGCTCTACTGTATTGATAACGAATCAGAGCATGACGGACAAGGCTTTTTGGAACTTTATGAAGGAACAACGGGCAACTAGTTTTACGGGAGTGCCTTACAGTTTTGAGATATTGAACTTAATGCGCTTTTTCCGGATGGATTTGCCAGACTTGACCTTACTTACTCAAGGTGGTGGTAAAATGTCTCGTCAGTTGAATTTGAAGTTTGCCGAATATTGTCGTGACAACGGGAAACGCTGGATCGCGACTTATGGGCAATCGGAGGGGACTGCTCGTATGGCTTATTTACCTGCGGAATGGGCCATTGAGAAAGTCGGCAGTATAGGCAGAGCTGTACCTAATGCAGAGTTGTCGTTGATAGATAGTGAGGGAAATCGTATAGAGGGGGCCAATACCGAAGGTGAGATGTGTTATCGAGGTAAAAATGTGACGATGGGATATGCCCGTAGTCGGGAAGATCTGTCGCTGGGTGATGAACGCAATGGTTTTATGCGTACCGGTGATTTGGCTTATCGGGATGAGGATGGCTGTTACTACATAGTGGGGCGCATGGGACGTTTCTTGAAACTGTTCGGTATGCGCATCGGATTGGATGAGTGTGAGCAGATCATTAAAGGTAAATATCCGATGGAATGTGCTTGCGTAGGAACGGATGAGAAGCTGACTGTTTATTTGACCGACGGGAAATATGCGACGGAGGTAAAGGAGGTGTTGGTAGAAAAGACAAGGCTTGTGGCTTCAGCCTTTGAGGTTAGGGTGATCGATGAGATACCCAAAAATGAGGCCGGAAAGATATTGTATAGTAAGTTGAATGTATAAAAATAAATAGTGATGGCTAATATTGATCAGTATAATAATGCTTTTGTGGAAGTGTTTGGGGTGAACGCTTCTACCTTGAATGATGATTTTTCCAAAGAGAGCGTAGATACGTGGGACTCGGTTCATCAACTAAATATCATCGCATTGCTGGAGGAATCTTTTGATGTGATGTTTGATCCAGAGGATATCATGGAGTTCACTTCGTATGGAAAGGGACGTGAGATCTTGAAGAGATACGATGTTGGGCTTTAACGGTTGGACTTATGGCAAGGTGGGAAATTAAGAATGTTGGCATGAAAGGAGTGGCTATGGCTGTTCCTAAGAATGTGGTAACAACTTCCGAATTAGGACTTCTTTCTCAAGAGGAAGCGGAGGTATTTGATAATACGGTCGGTATAAAGCGCAGGCATATAGCTCCGGATACCATGTGTGCATCGGATATGTGTCAGGCTGCCGCAGAAAAGTTGTTGACGGAATTAGGATGGGAGAAAGATAGTATTGATGTACTGTTGTTTGAATCTGTTACAGGCGATTATCGTACTCCCCCGACCTCTTGTGTGCTACAGGATAGGCTTGGCTTGTCGGAAAATTGTTTCTGTATGGATATACCCATGGGATGCTGTGGTTGTATGTATGCCATAACGGTTGCCGGTAATCTGTTGACAGTGGGTAATGTGAAGCGTGCGTTACTACTTATAGGGGATACGGCCTTGCGAATGGGTTCCGTGAAAGACAAAAGCCGTGTACCTTTATTTGGAGATTGCGGTACAGCGATCGCATTGGAATATGATGAGACCGCTAACGATATTGTAGTAGACTTCCATACCTACGGAAAAGGATATGAGGCTCTGATGACCCCTCATGGTGGTTTTCGTCATCCGGCTACTCCTGCCTCTTTTGAATATGAGGATTTTGGTAATGGTATTGTGCGTGCGCCTATTCATACGTTGATAAATGGTATGAATGTTTTCTCATTTGCCATATCTCGTCCTCCTAAATCCGTTGAGACTTTCTTTGCGGATTATAATATCAATCGTGAAACAGATATAGATTATTTTTTGATTCATCAGGCGAACAAGATGATCGTGGATCGTATCGTGAAGAAATTGAAGTTGCCCAAAGAGAAAGTTCCTTACAATTTGGAAGAGTTTGGGAACTTAGGAGGAGCTTCGATTCCGTCATTGATGGTAACAAGGATTGCAGATCAACTTAGGACGAAAGAAACGACACTGTTAATGTCTTCTTTTGGACTGGGATTGAGTTGGGGAACCATGTGGATGAAGACAAAACCGATGGTTATATCAGAAATGGTGATTATGAAAAAGATATAGATCTTTAGTGAAAAAATAATAAGTATAATGATAATTACAGAAATAAGAGTTCTAATTTGGAAATTGTTGACAAAGTCTTTATATCCAGCTTATTTACGGATAATATACAAAATGGATATAGGGAAAGATGTGATGATTTCTCATAAGGCTATATTGGATAAGAGTGTTAATCCTAAAGGCTTGCATGTTGGAGATCGTGCTCATATTGTTGCAGGTGCTGAGATTTTGTGTCACGATGCATGGAGAGGCTTAAAGAAGGATACTTATATTGGTGTTAATTCATTAATAGGAAGTAGATCTCTTATTATGCCTGGTGTTAGAATAGGTGATATGAGTGTGGTTGGAGCATGTTCTGTTGTTACAAAAGATGTTCCTGATAATACTATGGTCGCTGGTAATCCTGCTCGTGTAATTAGAACAGGCATTAGTATAAATAAAGAAGGTCGTATTGTGAATTTTGGAGAGTTGTCGAAAAAGTAATAATCTTTATTTTGTAATTATGTATAGATATATAAAGAGATTTATAGATCTTACTTTGTCTTTATTGGGAATATTATTTTTGTTGCCATTATATCTTATCCTTACTATTTTAGTAAGGATAAAATTAGGATCTCCAATTTTCTTTATACAAGAGCGTTCAACTTTGAATGGACGTTCTTTTAGTTTATTGAAATTTAGGACAATGACTAATAAAACTGATTCAGATGGGAATCTATTGCCGGATGAACTGAGAAAAACTTCATTTGGCAGTTGGTTACGAAATACCAGTTTAGATGAGTTACCAGAGTTATTAAACATTTTGAACGGAGACATGGCTATCATAGGGCCAAGACCAATGCCTTCTAAATACAATATATATTTTTCTGATTATGAGAAAAAAAGATTTAAAGTGAGAGGAGGTTTGTTACCTCCTGAAGTTTTAAAGGATAATCCTACTCCAACTTGGGATGAACAACTACAGTGGGAAGCGGAGTATGGTGAAGATTGCTCCTTCTTTATTGATTTAAAAATATTGTTTAGAACGTTTAGACTTTTAATCCATAGGAAAAATGATAATTATGGCGAATATGTAAGAAAGTCTTTATCTGAAGAAAAAACAGAAAAAAATAATGCTTATGAAAGTAGCAATACATCAGCCTGATTATATTCCATATTTGGGATTCTTTTACAAGATGTATAAATCTGATTTGTTTATATACTTGGATGATGCTCAGTTCTCGAATGAAGCGGCTCACAATTTTAATAAGATCAAGACACCTCAAGGTGTCTTGCGTGTAAAGTTTCCCGTAGAAATGAAATTTGGTGATCCTATTAATCATGTGAGACCGAAAGATGAATTGAAATGGAAGGAAAGGCATCTTAAGACAATAGAGATGAATTATAAGAAAGCTCCTTTCTTTTCTGATATTTATCCATCTTTAAAAGAGGTATATCTAAATGACTACTCCAATGTGGCAGATTTGAATATAGCATTAAATACATTTATTTCCAATCAATTTGGTATTAAACCTAAAATATTTAGATCCTCAGAATTGCTTTCTCATGCTAAAAGAGAGGAGCGTGTAATTGATTTGTCATTGGAAGTTGGAGCTACTACATATATTTCGGGTAATGGTGCTAGAGTATATCAAGATGAATCCCATTTTAATGAAAGAGGATTAAAATTAGAATATATGGATTATTCTCCTATTGAGTATCCTCAGTTATGGGGTGATTTTATAGAGAATATGTCTGTTCTTGATTATATTTTTAATTGTGGATTTAATTTTGAGTATGTAGTTGATAAGGTTGATGCTATAAATGGAAATAGGTAGTTTTTTGGAATTAGACTTACGTGATACTGGTGAGTTGTTTGATGGCTCTGAAGTTTGTAGGTTAAATCTTAATAGAGCTGGTATTTATCATTGTTGTAGACTTCTAAATGTAAATAAAGTCCTTTTGCCTTATTATGAGTGCTTTACGGTTCGTGATTTTCTTCTTGGCAAAGGTCTTAAAGTTGATTATTATCATATAGATAAGGATTTTATGCCTCTTGATATTTCTCAAGGTGATGATACCGCAATAGTGTTTGTGAATTATTTTGGCCTTATGTCTACAGAGCACATGTTATCATTGATTGAGGGGTATAAAAATGTTATCATCGACAATGCCCAATCTCTATTCGCAAAACCTATAAATGGAGTCTATAATGTCTATTCTCCCAGAAAGTTTGTAGGCGTTCCTGATGGCTGTTATGTGGTAGGCCCAGATGCTGTAAGGTTTAGTGATGAATATGATCAAGATTTATCTTCTGAGACAGCAGGTTTCTTATTACAAAGAATAGAAGTGGGTTGCAATTCTGCTTATCAATATAGACAATTAAATGAGAAGCGTCTAGATATGTCTAACATTTCTAGAATGTCTATTCTTTCTCGGGCTATACTTAAAAATGCTCCTTATGGTTATATTAAAAATAAAAGATTTGAAAATTTTAATTTGGCATCTGATTTATATTCTTCTATGAATAAAATCAATCCTCATATATATTTCGATGATAATTGTGTTCCATTTGTTTATCCATTAGTTGTAGAGAAATCTGATATGGTGGATCTTTTAAGTAAAGAGAAAATTTATACCGGACGTTGGTGGAATTATTTGCTTAAGGAAACTGATTCTACATCTTTTGAGTATTATCTATCCTCTTATATGATCCCTATACCGATTGATCAGCGTTATGGGAAGAATGAGATTGAATATGTTTATAATATTATTAATAAATATTTAACTGAGTAGTCGTGTTTAAGAATATATTGGTTGTAGCACCTCATGCGGATGATGAAATATTGGGTTGTGGGGCAACTATTTATAAAATGATACAAGAAGGTCATAATGTGTATGTGCTGATTATGACAAATGCCAGTAAATCTGATCCAAATATTTTTTCCGAAAAAGGTATTCAGCGTGTTAGAACAGAGGCACTGGAGGCTCATCGTTTACTAGGTGTAAAACAGACCTTTTTCTTTGATTTTCCGGCTCCTGCATTAGATCAATATCCAGGTTATATCATGTCTCGTGAAGTTTCAAAATGTATATCCGAAAATCAAATAGATACTGTGTTTATTCCCCATAGAGGAGATATTCATAAAGATCATCGGATGGTCTTTGACAGTGTATTAGTCGCTTGTCGTCCTGTTGGAGATTATACGGTTAAGCGAGTTTATACCTATGAAACGTTATCTGAAACGGAATGGGCTGCTCCTTATGCGGATGATGCTTTTATTCCCACGGTATTCATTCCTTGTAGTCAAGATGGAATAAAAATGAAATTGAGAGCGATGGAGTGTTATCAATCTCAACTAAGGCGGTTCCCTAGTTCTCGTTCTTTAGAGGCTTTGGAAGCTTTGGCGAAATATAGAGGTGCTACAATTAGCGTAGAAAGAGCTGAGGCTTTTATGCTGATCCGAAGTATTTTCTAAAATCACAATAATAATGAATAAACGAATTTATCTTTGCCTTGCTCACATGAGCGGCAAAGAACAAATGTATATCAAAGAGGCCTTTGATACGAACTGGGTTGTGCCTTTAGGTCCGAACGTGAATGGATTTGAGAAAGATCTGGAGGAATTCGTGGGTGAAGGTAAACATGTGGTGGCTCTGTCTGCCGGTACTGCCGCAGTGCATCTGGCGTTGCTTGCCTGTGGCGTGAAGCCGGGGGATGAGGTGCTGGTACAGAGCTTTACCTTCTGTGCTTCCTCGCATCCGATCATGTATTTGGGGGCTACGCCTGTATTCGTGGATTCGGAGGCGGATACTTGGAATATGGATCCTGTGTTATTGGAAGAGGCGATTCAAGATCGTATCGGGAAGACGGGAAAAACACCGAAAGCGATTGTTCCGGTGGCCTTATATGGGATGCCTTATAAGGTGGATGAGATTATGGCGGTCGCTGATCGGTATGGGATTCCGGTCATTGAGGATGCGGCGGAGGGTTTTGGCTCTCGTTATGATGGACGTATGTTGGGTACGTTTGGAAAATATGGGGTGCTGTCGTTCAATGGGAATAAGATGATTACGACCAGTGGTGGTGGTGCGTTGATTTGTCCGGACGGGGAGGCTAAGCAGGAGATCATGTTCTACGCTACGCAGGCTCGGGAGGCTTATCCGTATTACCAGCATGAGCGGATCGGATATAATTACCGGATGTCGAATATTTGTGCGGGTATCGGGCGTGGTCAGATGACGGTGGCTGATGCTCATGTAGCTCATCATAAGCATACGTGTGATTTATACCGGGAACTGTTGAAGGATGTGAAAGGGATCACCTTGCATGAGAATCCTTCCGGTCGTTTTGATAGTAATTATTGGTTGAATACGATTGTCTTGGATCCTTTATTGAGGGTGAAAGGGCAGGAGAATGCTTATCAAGCAACGGTACAAGGTGCTGTTGGTGGTGCGGGTGGCGTGACTCACGTAGCGGTTAACGCACATACGGATTGCGAGCCGAATGCCAATGTCGAGGCGATGCGTATGGGACTTGACGCGATGGGTATAGAATCCCGTCCTTTGTGGAAACCGATGCATAAGCAACCTGTCTATAAGAATTGCCCGGCTTATGTGAATGGGGTGAGCGAATCTTTGTTTAAGGTCGGGTTGTGCCTGCCTTCCGGCCCGTATGTAACGGATCGGGATATTGAGTATATCGTTGGAGGTATAAGGGGCTTGATTGAGCGTTGATTTTAACAGCTATTCCATGAGTTAAATTCGTTTTACTGTGTAGGCCTAAGTAGAGGCTAATCATAAAGATTTTATTTTTGTTACGAGGAGGGTGTGTCATTTTGATGCACCTTTTTTTGTGTTTGGTAGAAAGTTGCAAGTTGAACAATGTGGACGCTTTGTTCTTGCCATGTGACTATGTTCGTCGTTATGGAGACGGCAAGGATGCTGAGATAACAAAGCCGTCTCAAACAGCCGCTTAATTGTTAAAGAATAAGAAATCTGAATTTTGTTCAGAAAAACTGGTATGGTTAACCTGTTGATAAATACTGGGTACGCTGTATTGGTGGTTCACGCTTGCAAAAAAAGTAGACTAAATACTGTATTATAATCAATAATGATTATATTTGTTTCTGTAAAAGAAAAAGATTATGGATACAACGGTGAAAATAGCGGATAGTTATATAAATTTATTGTCTTCGTTTAGCGATGAGATAAAGTTGCGTGTCATTCGTAAGCTTTCAGAGAGCCTTTTGAGGGGTAAAAAGAAAGAGACATCCATACAAGATTCGTTTGGCGCTTGGGATGATGACAAAAGTGCAGAAGAGATTATTGCTGAAATTAATAAAGCACGTGTTTTGGGAACGCGATCTATTGAATCTTTTGACGAATGAGGCGTTATCTTTTAGATACCAACATATGTATCTTCTATATGAAAGGGAAATTTCATTTAAATGAGAAGATTGATGATAAAATGAAGCGATATTGCTTTATTTCTGAAATTACTATTGCCGAACTTCTATATGGAGCTACTTGCTCAAATCGAAAGGATAAAATGTTGAAAGAGGTAGAATCTTTTATCTCGCAGTTTACAGTTTTACCAATTTACGGTTCTTTGCTTATGTTCGCTGAACTAAAAAGCACATTGAGATCTCAAGGACTTTTAATAGATGATTTTGATTTGTTGATTGGAGCTTCTGCCGTAGCAAATGATTTGATTTTAGTTACAGAAAATGTAAAGCACCTAGAACGTATTCCTCATCTTAAAATAGAGAATTGGATTGATAGAGCGAAGATTTAATTGATAATCTATTCATTTAATTAAAGTTACTTCATGATAGGAAAGATATAATGGAGCAAGTAGCTATTGCCGCTCGAGAAAGTTCACTTAGAGTGGAGATGGAACTGAAACGAAGAATGCAGGAAGTGAGAGAAAAACTGAAGATATATAGATCGAACGAATCTAAATAGTGATTTGTAATGAAAGAGAAACGCCCTACACTTTGTATTGTTGCTGGTCCTAATGGATCAGGAAAAACTTCTACTACTGAACAATTATAATTATGCCCCCGTCTTTCTTTCCCTTAGGGAGGATGAGAGAGACGGGGGCTTTTTTATGCTTCTAAACATGGAATGATAATTGGCTGGGATTTGGATAATTGCTAACTTGTCGGCGCTGAATCCGTGAAATTCCTTGCAGATTGTAAGCACCTACTAAATCATTCACGTTATGGAAATACATCTTGATAACTATTTGCCGGAATATCCTTCCTTCGTTTCCGGTATTCGCCGTGCTCCCGATCGCGGCTATTCGCTTACGCCCGCTCAAACAGAAACGGCATTGATGAACGCGCTTCGTTACATCCCTGTTGAATTACATGAGAAGCTAGCTCCTGAGTTCATGGAGGAATTATTGACCCGGGGACGGATCTATGGTTATCGTTACCGTCCGCAGGGAGACTTGAAAGCGAAGCCTATCTCTGAATATAAAGGTAAATGTATCGAGGGAAAGGCCTTTCAAGTAATGATCGATAATAACCTTTGCTTTGATATCGCTTTGTACCCTTATGAGTTAGTTACGTATGGCGAGACTGGGCAGGTCTGCCAGAATTGGATGCAATATCGTTTGATTAAGAAGTATTTGGAGGAGCTGACCGAGGAGCAGACCTTGGTGATCGAATCCGGGCATCCTCTGGGATTGTTTCATTCCAAGCCGGATGCCCCACGGGTGATTATCACGAACTCCATGATGGTGGGAATGTTCGATAACCAAAAGGATTGGCATATCGCCGCCCAGATGGGAGTCGCTAATTATGGACAGATGACGGCCGGAGGTTGGATGTATATTGGCCCGCAAGGTATCGTACACGGTACGTTTAATACATTGTTGAATGCCGGACGTAAGAAATTAGGGATTCCACAAGATAAGGATTTGCGAGGCTATCTGTTTGTATCTTCCGGTTTAGGAGGAATGAGTGGCGCTCAACCTAAAGCCGCTGTGATCGCCGGTGCTGCCAGTATAATCGCCGAGGTAGACGCTTCCCGTATCGAGACACGCCGATGCCAAGGATGGGTTCAGCATGTGACGGATGATATAGGGAAGGCTTTCTCCTTAGCCGACGAGGCGATTCGTAAGAAAGAACCGATCTCTATCGCTTTTCATGGCAATATCGTGGATTTATTGGAATATGCCGATAAACAGGGGCTTTCCATCGACCTTTTGAGTGATCAGACCTCGTGTCATGCGGTCTATGAAGGTGGTTATTGTCCGGTAGGCGTGACGTTTGAGGAACGTACGGAATTATTGGCTCATCACCGGGAAGACTTTTGTGCTTTGGTCGATAAAACGTTGAAGAGACATTTCGAGGTGATCAAACGTCTGGTTGCCCGGGGTACCTATTTCTTTGACTATGGGAACTCCTTCATGAAAGCGATCTATGATGCCGGTGTACATGAGATTTCCCGTAACGGTGTGGACGAGAAAGATGGTTTTATATGGCCTTCTTATGTGGAAGATATCATGGGGCCGGAATTATTTGATTATGGGTACGGTCCTTTCCGCTGGGTATGTTTAAGCGGTAAGCCGGAAGATTTGATTCGCACGGATCATGCGGCTATGGCGTGTATCGATCCGACTCGAAGAGGGCAGGATATGGATAATTATAATTGGATACGTGACGCGGAGAAGAACCGTTTGGTGGTGGGTACGCAAGCCCGGATCTTATATCAAGACGCTGAGGGGCGCTTGAAGATCGCCCTTGAGTTTAACCGAATGGTACGTGATGGGGAGGTAGGCCCGATTATGTTGGGACGAGACCATCATGACGTGAGCGGTACGGATTCTCCATTCCGTGAGACCTCTAATATACGGGACGGAAGCAATGTGATGGCTGATATGGCGGTGCAGTGCTTTGCTGGAAATGCCGCCCGGGGTATGAGCTTGGTCGCTCTTCATAATGGTGGAGGGGTTGGTCTCGGTAAGGCGATAAACGGAGGTTTTGGTATGGTTCTCGATGGTAGTGAGCGGGTGGACGAGATACTTCGTTCCGCTATGATATGGGACGTGATGGGGGGTGTCGCCCGTCGCTCATGGGCCCGTAACCCGAATGCGATGCGTACGAGCGCTACTTTCAATGAGAATCGTGGCGAACAGTATCATATTACCCTCCCGTATATCCCGGAGAAAGCGTTTATTCATGAAATCGTACAAACATCATTAAATAAAACGGTATGAGTACTTGGAATAAGATTATGGAATGTGTCCCTAACTTCAGTGAAGGACGGGATCTGGAGAAGATAGATAAGATCGTAGCGCCTTTCCGGGCTAAGACGGGTGTTAAACTGTTGGACTATAGTAATGACGAGGATCACAATCGCTTGGTTGTTACCGTGGTAGGGGAGCCAGTCGCTTTAAAACAAGCCGTATTGGAGGCCATTGGAGTTGCCGTTGAGCTGATTGATTTAAACAAGCATAGCGGTCAACATCCTCGAATGGGGGCCGTAGATGTTGTTCCTTTTATACCGATTCGCGGATGTACGATGGAAGAGGCGATCGCCTTGTCTAAGGAAGTAGGGGAGGAAGTGGGCACTCGTTATGCCGTACCTGTCTTCTTATATGAGAAATCAGCTTCCGCCCCTTATCGGGAGAATCTGGCGGCGATCCGTAAAGGAGAGTTTGAGGGGATGGCTGAGAAAATCCATCAACCGGAGTGGAAACCTGATTTTGGTCCGGCCGAAAGACATCCGACAGCCGGTACGGTCGCCATAGGAGCCCGCATGCCTTTGGTCGCCTATAATGTGAACTTAGGAACGAATCAATTGCATATCGCTACGGATATAGCGAAGAAAATCCGTTTCATCGGCGGAGGTTTACGTTATTGTAAAGCGATGGGGGTTGAGTTGAAGGAACGTGGTATCGTACAGGTCTCTATTAATATGACCGATTATACCCGTACGGCCTTGTACCGGGCCTTCGAGTTAGTTCGTATCGAAGCTCGCAGATATGGTGTTCCGGTGGTGGGGAGCGAGATTATCGGCTTGGTTCCTATGGAGGCGTTGATCGATACGGCCTCTTACTATTTGGGATTAGAGGACTTTTCTATGAATCAAGTATTGGAAGCCCGTATTATGGAATAGCGTATGGAGAATAGCAAGATATTAATCAGGAATGCTGCCCAGATCGTCACTTGCCATGGGGATAAGGCGCGACGGGGAGCGGAGATGTCTGATTTAGGCGTTATCGAGGATGGAGCCGTAGCGATGTCTGATGGGGTTATTACGCATGTAGGACCTACGGAGGAGGTACTTCGAAACATCCATGCGGAGGATTATTTGGAGATTCGGGCG